>NZ_ANAD01000056.1:0-13991 GCF_000341245.1 Nocardiopsis halophila DSM 44494 | reverse complement strand
GCCCCCCCCCCGCCGCGACTACCTCGACGAGTCCGGCGGCCGGTACGTGCACGTCATCGCCGACGGCGGGATGACCGGCAGCGGCGACATCGCCAAGGCCCTGGCCTGCGGCTCCGACGCGGTGATGGTCGGCTCCCCGCTGGCCCGCGCCGCCGAGGCGCCCGGCGGCGGCTACCACTGGGGCAGCGAGGCCCACCACGGCGAGCTGCCCCGCGGCGAGCGGGTGCACGTGGGCACCGTCGGCGACCTGGAGGCCATCCTCAACGGCCCCGCGCACGCCGGCGACGGGTCGATGAACCTGCTGGGAGCGCTGCGCCGCACCATGGCCACCGCCGGCTACTCCGACCTCAAGGAGTTCCAGCGGGTCGAGGTCGTCGTCAACCCGCACCGCTGACCCGCGCCCGACGGCCGCGCCGTGTGTCACCCGGGCCCCGCGAGGGGCCCGGGTTAGCCTGATGAGGGCAGGGAGCGTCGGCGCGAGCCAGTCGGGAGGCGGACACATGGCGGCCACCACGCGCATGGGACCGGAGGAACGGGCCGAGGGGCTGGCCCGCATGGGGACCGGGGAGCTGGACGTCCTGGTCGTCGGCGGCGGCATCGTCGGGGCGGGGACCGCCCTGGACGCGGTGGCGCGGGGGCTGAAGGTGGGCCTGATCGAGGCCCGCGACTTCGCCTCGGGCACCTCCAGCAGATCCAGCAAGCTCATCCACGGCGGCCTGCGCTACCTGGAGCAGCTCGACTTCGAACTGGTCCGCGAGGCCCTGACCGAGCGCGGGCTGCTGCTCCACCGCATCGCCCCGCACCTGGTCCGCCCGGTGCCGTTCGTCTTCCCCTTCTCCCACCACTGGGAGCGCCCCTACATCGGGGCCGGCGTCGCCCTGTACGACACCCTGTCGCTGACCATGGGCACCTCCCGCGGGCTGCCGCACCACCGCCACCTGACCCGCTCCGGTGCGCTGCGGGTCTTCCCCGCGCTGCGCCGGGACGCCCTGGTCGGCGCGGTCCAGTACTGGGACGCCCAGGTCGACGACGCCCGCTACGTGCTCACCGTGCTGCGCACCGCCGCCGGCCTCGGCGCCCACGTGGCCTCCCGGGTCCAGGCCACCTCCTTCCTGCGCGAGGGCGAGCACGTCACCGGCGCCCGCGCCACCGACCTGGAGACCGGCCAGGAGCTGGAGATCCGGGCCAAGCAGGTGGTCAACGCCGCCGGGGTGTGGACCGACGACATCCAGGAGATGGTCGGCGGCCGCGGCCAGATCCACGTGCGCGCCTCCAAGGGCATCCACCTGGTGGTGCCGCGCGACCGCGTCCAGGCCTCCTCCGGGCTGATCCTGCGCACCGAGAAGAGCGTGCTGTTCGTCATCCCGTGGGGGCGGCACTGGATCGTCGGCACCACCGACACCTCCTGGGACCTGGACAAGGCGCACCCGGCCGCCAGCCGCCGGGACATCGACTACCTGCTGGACGAGGTCAACCGGGTGCTGCGGGTGCCGCTGACCCGGGACGACGTGGAGGGGGTCTACGCCGGGCTGCGGCCGCTGCTGTCCGGGGAGTCCGACGAGACCTCCAAGCTCTCCCGCGAGCACACCGTGGCCCACCCGGTGCCCGGCCTGGTGCTCATCGCCGGCGGCAAGTACACCACCTACCGGGTGATGGCCCAGGACGCCGTGGACGCGGTCGCGCACGGCCTGGACGGGCGCATCCCCGACTCGGTCACCGACCGGCTGCCGCTGGCCGGGGCCGACGGGTTCGCCGCGCTGTGGAACCAGCGCCGCTCCCTGGCCCGCGACGCCGACCTGCACCCCTCCCGGGTGGCGCACCTGCTGCGCCGCTACGGCTCGCTCGTCCACGAGGTGCTGGCGCTGATGAAGGAGGACCCCGACCTCAAGGAGCCGCTGGCCGGGGCCGACGACTACCTGCGCGCCGAGGTGGTCTACGCCGTGCGCAACGAGGGCGCCCGCCACCTGGACGACGTGCTCGCCCGCCGCACCCGCGCGGCCATCGAGACCTGGGACCGCGGCATCGCCGCGGCCCCGGAGGCGGCCGCGCTGATGGCCGGCCCCCTGGGCTGGAGCTCCGAGCAGGTCGAGCGCGAGGTGGAGTACTACCGCAAGCGCATCGAGGCCGAGCGGGCCGCCCAGGAGCAGGACACCGACCAGGAGGCCGACGCCGCCCAGCACGGGGCGCCCGAGGTGGTCCCCGAGGACCTGGCCACCTGAGGGCCGCCCGGGCGGGCTTCGTGGTCCTTTGTCGGACTTTTGCCCGTCGTCCGGGACGGCCCCCGGGGCCGCGTCCTAACCTGCAGACGTGGCCGTACTCAGCGCAGTCGTGTGCGTCGCGGGCACCGGGGACCGGCGCGAGGACCCCCGGGCGTGCCTGCGCTCCATCGCGGCGCAGACCCTCGCCGGTGTGGAGACCGTCGTCGTGGAGGCCGCGGACGGCCCCGGACCGGGGGCGGCCCGCAACGCCGGCGCCGCCCGCGCCACCGGGGAGTTCCTCGCCTTCGTCGACGCCGCCGACCGGCTCCCGCCCTATGCCCTGGGGGCGATGGTCAACGGGCTGCGCGCCTCCGGGGCCGACCTGGCCACGGCCGCGCACTGCGCCGCAGCGCCGTCGGTGCCCCGGGCGCCGGTGCTGGGCACGCACATCAGCGAGCGCCCCGAACTGCTCGGCGACCACTCGGCCGCCGGCAAGGTGTGGCGCCGCGCCTTCTGGGAGTCCCAGCGCCTGGCCTTCCCCGAGCACGACGGGCGCGCCGCCGAGATGCGCCTGGTGGTGCCCGCCCACTACGCCGCCACGGCGGTCGACGTGCACACCGGGCGCTTCGTGCTGGGCCCCGACCCGGCCGCCGCGGCCGACCAGGCCCCGCCCGAGGAGCTGTTCGCCGTGGTGCGGGCCACCGCGGGCGCGGTGGCCGAGGAGGCCGGGCCGGCCGACCGGGGCGACTGGGACGCGCACGCGCTCACCGGGGTGCTGGCCCGCGCGCTGCGCCGGGCCGCCGACGAGGGCGGGGGCGAGGGCCTGGGCGCCTTCGCCGAGGTCGCCAACTCCTACCTGGACACCGTGGACCCGCGGGTGCTGCGCCGGCTGCCGGTGCTCGACCGCCTGGCCTGGTACCTGGTCCGCCGGCACATGCCCGACGAGCTGCAGCGGCTGCTGGCCTTCGCCCGCGAGGCCGGGCCCGAGGGGCTGCGCGCGCACGCCTACGCGGTGCGCCACGGCACCCGCTGGTACGCCGACTACCCCTTCCACGACGACCCCCTCGCCGAGGTGCCCCAGGCCCTGTACCGGCTCGACTCCGAACTCGACATCTCCCAGCGCGCCGAGGAGGCGCGCTGGGACGGCCCGCGGCTGGCGGTGCGCGGGCGGCTGCGGCTGGGGTTCCTGCCGCCCGACGGCCGGCTCCGCCAGTACCTGCGGGCCCGCGCGGTCAACCGCGGTACGGGCGCCAAGGCCCGGGTGCGCGCCTGGGCCCGCCCGGCCAACGCCTTCGACCTGCCGCGCGGCACCGTCACCCCGCGCCGCGACTGGGGCGGCTACGAGCTGCGGCTGGACGCGCGCGACCTCAAGGCCAACGGCACCTGGCGGCCGGGGGAGTGGCACGTCGACCTGTGGGCGGTCAACCGCGGGGTGAGCCGCCGCGCCCGGCTGGCCGCCCCCGGGCCCGGCGCCGCCTGCCGGCCCTGGGCCGCCGAGGTGGAGCCCGGGGTGTGGGTGCGGCCCGAGTGGCGCGGCGACGGGCTGGTGCTGGTGGTCGACCCGCTGCGGGCGCGCATCGACGGGCACCGCTTCGACGGCGGCGGGCTGGAGCTGACCGGCCGCGCCGCCGCCGAGGTCCCCGACCGGGCCCGGCTGCGCATCACCCGGCGCCCCGGCGACGCGGTCCTGGATGTGCCCATGGAGCGCGACCGCACCCAGGGCCGGTTCGCCGCCCGGGTGCCCCTCGACGCGCTGACCGAGGGGTTCGATGAGCGGCGCGCCGCGCCGGGCGGGCCGGACTGCTCCGAGCTGTGGGACTGCGCCCTGGTGCTGGACGGCCGGGTGGAGGCACGGGTCGCCCTGGAGGGCGACAAGGCCGAGGGGGCCGAGCAGACCGGGCCGGACCGCGCCGTGGCGGTGGAGCACGACGGCCCCGGCTGGGCGGTGCTGCGCGCCGGGCTCACCGCGCCGGTGGTGGCCGGCGCCGAGTGGCGGGAGGGGCGGCTGCGCCTGTCCGGCCCCTTCCCGGTCCCCGCGGCCGCCGGCGAACTGGTGCTCACCGACCCGGAGACGGGGGCGGCCACCCGCGCCCCGGCCGCGGTGGACGGGGCGCACTTCTCCGCCGTGGTCCCCGCCGACCTGCCGGACGGGCGGTACCGGGCGGTGCTGGACCTGTCCTTCGCCGACGCCTCCCGCCAGCGGCGCCCCCTGGTCGTGGAGGGGGCCCTGCTGGAGGACCTGCCGTTCGCCGGAACCACGGACGGGCGCCCCTTCTCCCTGGACGCCGACAGCCCGCGGGACCCGCTGATCATCGCGGGCCCGGAGGCGATGCCCTAGCCCCCGGCCCCTGCTCCCGGCTCAGATCCGCAGCACCGTCTTGCCCCGCGCCCCGCCCTCGCGCAGGCGGGCCAGGGCCGAGGGCGCCTCCTCCAGGGGGGCCTCGTGGTCGATGTGCACCTGCAGCCGGCCGGCGCCGATCAGGTCGGCCAGCACCGCCAGCAGGCGGGCGCTGCCCCGGTTGCTGTAGTTGATCCCCGTGATGCCCCGCCCGCGCAGCTCCTCGGGGTCCAGCGCCCCCAGCGTGCTGGCCACCGTGCCGCCGGGGCGGTGCACCGCCGGGAGCAGCTCGGCCACCCCCTCGGCGCCGTGTACCAGGTCGATGACCGTGTGCACCCCGTCCGGGCACAGCTCCAGAAGCCGCTCGGCGAGCGGTCCGGGGTCGAGCACCTCCGAGGCGCCCAGGTGGCGCATCCACTCCCGGGACCGGTCCCCGGCGGCGGTCGCGAGCACCGTCGCCCCCCGGTCCCGGGCGAACTGCACCACCGACTGGCCCACCCCGCCGGTGCCCCCCACCACCAGCACCTTCTGCCCGGTGTCCACCCCGGCCGCCTCGACCAGCCCGTAGGCGGTCATGGTGGCCGTGGGCACCGCGGCCGCCCGGGTGAACAGCATCTGCTCGGGCATCCGGGCGACCGCGTCCTCCTCGGTGGCCAGCGCGTACTCGGCGTAGCTGCCCAGCCCCCGGGGCAGCCGCAGGAACTGGCCGTAGACCCGCTCGCCGGGCCGGAAGGCGGTCACCCCCGGGCCGACGGAGTGCACCGTCCCGGCGCCGTCGCTGCCCAGGATCAGCGGGAAGGCGTGCGGGACGGCGCCGCGCAGCAGGCCCTCGGCCACCTTCCAGTCGAACGGGTTCACCCCCGCCGCGCGCAGGTGCACCAGGAACTCCCCGGGCCCCGGCACGGGCGCCGGCAGGTCCATCACTTCGGGAACGGCGCCGAATTCGGCGACGGCGACGGCACGCATCGGACGGTCCCCCCTCAGCAGCACCCGCGAGAACGCGGCGTGCACCCCCTGACGTGGGAATTCGTCCCCGCGGCGGACGGCGGCCAACCCTGCGCGGGAAAATCCGGTCGCTCCGCCCGCACCCGGTGGGCCACACTCGGACCGTGCTTCTGACGATCACCGCCCGATTCCGGCCCGCCACCGACCTGGGGTACCTGCTGCACAAGCACCCCGACCGGGTGCAGTCCTTCGCGCAGGCCCACGGCACGGCCCACGTGTTCTACCCCGAGGCCGGCCCGGAGGCGTGCACGGCGGCGCTGCTGCTGGAGGTCGACCCGGACCGGCTGCGGCGCGCCCGCCCGCACGCCGGCGCCGCCTCCTTCGCACTGGCCTCCTACGTCAACGACCGGCCCTACGCGGCCTCCTCGCTGATGTCGGTCGCGATCGGGGACGTGTTCCGCACCGCGCTCAAGGGCCGCTGCGACGCCCGGCCCGACCTGGCCGCCGCCGCCCTGCCGCTCACCCTGTCGCTGCCCGCGGTCCCCTGCCGCGGCGGCGCCGACGAGGCCCGCGCCCTGTTCGAGCCGCTGGGCTGGCGGGTGGAGGCCGAGCCCGTCCCGCTCGACGAGGGCCTGCCCGGCTGGGGCGACGCGCACTACATCGGCCTGACCCTCACCGGAGAGCGGCGGCTGTCCGAGGCCCTGTCCCACCTGTACGTGCTGCTGCCGGTGATGGACGGCGCCAAGCACTACTGGGTGGCCGACGACGAGGTCGACAAGCTGCTCCGCAACGCCGGCGGCTGGCTGGCCGGCCACCCGGAGCGCCCCCGCATCACCTCCCGCTACCTGGCGCGCCGCCGCCACCTCGCCCGGCAGGCCTCCGCCCGCCTCGACGCCCTGGGCGCCCTGGAGGACCTGCCCGAGCACGAGCCGCCCGAGCGGCCCCCCGAGGAGGAGGCGCGCGAGCGCGAGCCCACCCTGGCCGACCGGCGCGCCGGGGCGGTGCTCAGCGCTCTCAAGGCCGAGGGCGCCCGCACCGTCCTCGACCTGGGCTGCGGCGCCGGCGCGCTGGTGCGGCGCCTGCTCGACGACGCCGCCTTCACTCGCGTCGCCGGGGCCGACCCGTCCGCCGACGCGGTCGCCGCCGCCCACCGCCGGCTGCGCACCGACCGCATGTCCGAGCGCGAGAGCGCCCGGCTGGAGCTGTTCTGCGCCTCCGCGGTCCACCGCGACCCGCGCCTGCGCGGCTACGACGCCGCCGTGCTGATGGAGGTCGTCGAGCACCTGGACCCCTGGCGGCTGCCCGCCCTGGAGCACGTCGTCTTCGGCGACGCCGCGCCCCGCACCGTCGTCGTCACCACGCCCAACGCCGAGTACAACGTCCACTACCCGGGCCTGGCCCAGGGCCGGATGCGCCACCCCGACCACCGCTTCGAGTGGACCCGGGCCGCGTTCGCGGCCTGGGCCGAACGGGTGGCCGCCGAACACGGCTACCGCGTGCGCCTGCTGCCGGTCGGCCCCGAGGACACCGCGACCGGACCGCCGACCCAGATGGGGGTGTTCACCCGATGAGCTCCGAGCGTGTGCTGCGCGTGCCCGACGCCGGGCTCGTGCTGCTGGTCGGGGTCTCCGGCTCCGGCAAGTCCACCACCGCCGCCCGCTGGTTCCGCCCCACCCAGGTCGTCTCCTCCGACGCCTGCCGCGCGGCGGTCAGCGACGACGAGAACGACCTGGCCGCCACCGGCGACGCCTTCGAGGTGCTCAACGCCATCGTCGGCAAGCGCCTCCAGCGGCGCCTGCTCACCGTGGTGGACGCCACCAACGTGCAGAAGGACTCCCGCGCGCGGCTCGTGCGCATCGCCAAGGAGCACGACCTGCCCGCCGCGGCGATCGTGCTGGACGTCCCCGAGGGCACCGCCAACCGGCGCAACGCCGAGCGCACCGACCGGGACCTGCCGCCGCGGGTGGTCGCCCGCCAGCGCCGCGAGCTGCGCCGCGACCTCAAGCGCATGGACCGGGAGGGCTTCCGCCGCGTGCACGTGCTGCGCGGTGAGGAGGAGATCGCCGCCGCGCGGGTCGTCCCCGAGCGGTCCTGGAACGACAAGCGCGACCTGACCGGCCCCTTCGACGTCATCGGCGACGTGCACGGCTGCCGCGCCGAGCTGGAGGAGCTGCTGGACGTGCTGGGCTACGGCATCGAGCGCGACGCGCAGGGCCGCGCGGTCGGCGCCCGCCACCCCGAGGGGCGCACCGCCGTCTTCGTCGGGGACCTGGTCGACCGCGGCCCCGACTCCCCCGGGGTGCTGCGCCTGGCCATGGGCATGGTGGAGGCGGGCGACGCGCTGTGCGTGTCCGGCAACCACGAGGCCAAGCTGGTGCGCGCCCTCAAGGGGCGCAACGTCAAGCGCTCCCACGGCCTGGCCGAGACGCTGGAGCAGCTCGACGCCGAGGACGAGGGGTTCGGCGCCCGCGTGCTGGAGTTCTGCGACGGGCTCGTCTCGCACTACCTGCTGGACGGCGGGCGCCTGGTCGTCGCCCACGCCGGGCTCAAGGAGTCCTACCACGGCCGCTCCTCCGGGCGGGTGCGCTCCTTCGCCCTGTACGGGGACACCAGCGGCGAGACCGACGAGTACGGGCTGCCCGTCCGCCACGACTGGGCCGCCGAGTACCGCGGCCGCGCCGCCGTCGTCTACGGCCACGTGCCCACCACCGAGGCCGAGTGGGTCAACAACACCCTGTGCCTGGACACCGGCTGCGTGTTCGGCGGCCGGCTGACCGCGCTGCGCTACCCCGAGCGGGAGACCGTCGCCGTCGGCGCCCACGCCACCTGGTATGAGCCCACCCGGCCGCTGCGCCCGCAGGCCCCGGCCCCGGGGCCCGCCGCGCCCGGGGTGGTGGAGGCCCCGGCCCCCGGTGCCGCCGTGGACACCGCCCACGGGCGGGTGCGCGTCCCCGAGGCCAACGCCCTGGCCGCACTGGAGGTGATGAGCCGCTACGCCGCCGACCCGCGGTGGCTGCTCTACCTGCCGCCGACCATGGCGCCCGCGCCCACCTCGGCCGACCCGGCGCTGCTGGAGCGGCCGCAGGAGGCCTTCGAGCGGTACCGCTCCGAGGGCGTGGACCGGGTGGTGTGCCAGGAGAAGCACATGGGCTCGCGGGCGGTGGCCGTGGTGTGCCGGGACGCCGGGGCGGCCGCGCGCCGCTTCGTGCCCGGGGCGCCCGGCGCCGTCTACACCCGCACCGGCCGCCCCTTCTTCGCCGACCCGGCCGCCGAGAAGGAGGTGCTGGAGGAGCTGCGGGCCGGACTGACCGCCGCGGGGGCCTGGGAGCGGCTCGGCACCGACTGGGTCGCCCTCGACGGGGAGATGCTGCCCTGGTCGGCCAAGGCGGAGGGGCTCATCCGGGAGCAGTACGCCGCGGTGGGCGCCGCCGCCCGCGCCGCCCTGCCCGCGGCCGCCGCCGCGCTGGACCGCGCCGCCGGGCGCGGCCTGGACCTGGGCGGCCTGCCCGGCCGGGTGGCCGCCGCACGCGAGGACACCGAGGCCTTCAGCGCGGTCTACCGCCGCTACACCTGGCCCACCGAGGGCGCCGCCGGCCTGCGCTACGCCCCGTTCGCGGTGCTGGCCGCCGAGGGGGCCGTGTTCACCGGGCGCGACCACCTGTGGCACATGCGCTTCACCGAGGCCCTGGCCGAGCACTGCCCGCTGGTGCGCACCACCCGCTACCTGGTGGTGGACGCCACCGACCCGGACGCCGTCGCCGGGGCCGTCCGCTGGTGGGAGGGGCTGACCGCGGCCGGCGGCGAGGGCATGGTGGTCAAGCCCTTCGCCGGCGCCGAGGCGGCCGGGGCCAAGGGCCTGGCCCAGCCGGGGCTCAAGGTGCGCGGGCCGGAGTACCTGCGCATCGTCTACGGCCCCGGCTACCTGCGCCCCGAGCGCCTCGCCGGGCTGCGCGACCGCCGCCTGGGCCGCAAGTCCTCGCTCGCCCTGCGCGAGCACCGGCTGGGCCTGGAGGCCCTGGCCCGGCACGCCCGCGGCGAGCCCCTCGACCGGGTGCACGCGCCGGTGTTCGGGGTGCTGGCCCTGGAGTCCGAACCGGTGGACCCCCGGCTCTAGGGGGGCGGGCGCGCCGCGCCCGCCGTCCGGCGCGGGGCGCGCATATGCTGGTGGGCGACCGGACGAGGGGAGAGGCACGTGAGGGTCCTGCTGACCGGGGGAGCGGGGTACATCGGCACCCACACCGCGGTGGAACTGGCCGCGGCCGGGCACGAACCGGTGCTCTTCGACGCCCTGTACAACAGCCGCGCCGAGGCGGTGCGCCGGGTCGAGCGCATCACCGGCCGCTCCGTCCCCTTCGTCGAGGGCGACTGCGCCGACCGCGCCGCCGTCGAGCGGGCCTTCGACGAGCACCGCCCCGACGCCCTCGTCCACTGCGCCGGGCTCAAGGCGGTCGGGGAGTCCACCGAGCGGCCGCTGGCCTACTACCGCAACAACCTGGACGCGCTGCTGACCCTGTGCGAGGCGATGGACGGGCGCGGGGTCCGCCGCATCGTGTTCAGCTCCTCGGCCACCGTCTACGGCGACCCGGCCACCGTGCCCATCACCGAGGACATGCCGCTGTCGGCCACCAACCCCTACGGCGCCACCAAGCTCTTCGCCGAGCGGATCCTGGACGACGCGGCCGCCGCCGACCCGCGCCTGCACGCGGTGTCGCTGCGCTACTTCAACCCGATCGGCGCCCACCCCAGCGGGCTCATCGGGGAGGACCCGCGCGGCGTCCCCGCCAACCTCTTCCCCTACATGGCCCAGGCCGCCGCCGGGCGCCGCGGCCCGCTGCGGGTGTTCGGGGACGACTACCCCACCCCCGACGGCACCGGGGTGCGCGACTACCTGCACGTGGTCGACCTGGCCCGGGGGCACGTGGCCGCCCTGGAGCACCTGGACGACGCCCCCGGCCACCGCGTCTACAACCTGGGCACCGGCCAGGGCACCTCGGTGCTGGAGGCGGTCCGCGCCTTCGAGGAGGCCACCGGGGTCCCGGTGCCCCGCGAGGTCGTCGGCCGCCGCCCCGGCGACATCGCCGCCTGCTACGCCGACCCCTCGGCGGCCCTGCGCGACCTGGGCTGGAAGACCGAGCTGTCCATCGCCGAGGCCTGCGCCGACGCCTGGCGGTGGCAGACGCGCAACCCGGAGGGGTACGCGGTTACCGAACGGTAGTCAGGGGCGGTGCGCCGAACTATGCTCCCCGCATGGGTACCGACACGCGAACCACCGCAGAGCCCCCCGCCCTGGACCCCGCGCTGCTGGCCCGCCTGACCGGCCGCGTGCACAGCACCACCGGGCGCACGGCGACCACGCACGCCCCCTTCACCGGCAAGCCCCTGGCCGAGCTGCCCGTCTCCTCGGCCCAGGACGTCGCCGAGGCCTTCGAGCGCGCCCGCGCCGCCCAGCGCTCCTGGGCCGAGCTCACCCCCGCCGAGCGGGCCGCCCCCGTGCTGCGCTTCCACGACCTGGTGCTCGACCGCCAGCGCGAGATCCTCGACATCATCCAGCTGGAGACCGGCAAGGCCCGGCGGCACGCCTTCGAGGAGGTCTACGACGCGGCCGCCGGCCCCCTGCACTACGCCCGCCGCGCCCCCCGCCTGCTGAACCGCCGCCGCGTCCCCGGCGCCATCCCCGGCGCCACCCGCGCCTACGTCAACCACCAGGCCAAGGGCGCCGTCTCGGTGATCACCCCCTGGAACTACCCCCTGGCCCTGCCGGTCAGCGACGCGGTGCCCGCGCTCCTGGCCGGCAACGCCGTGGTCGCCAAGCCCGACACCCAGACCGCGCTGACCGCCCTGTGGGCGATGGACCTGCTCGCCGAGGCCGGCGTCCCCGAGGACCTGTGGATCCCCGTGATCGGCGAGCCCTCCGAGATCGGCGACCCCCTCGTCGACCAGGCCGACTACGTCGCCTTCACCGGTTCCAGCGCCGCCGGGGCCGCCATCGCCCAGCGCGCCGCCGCACGCCTCGTCGGCTGCTCCGCCGAGCTCGGCGGCAAGAACCCGATGATCGTGTGCGAGGACGCCGACATCGAGTGGACCGTCGAGGGCGCCCTGCGCGCCTGCTTCAGCAACGCCGGGCAGCTGTGCATCTCCACCGAGCGGATGTACGTGCACGACGGGGTCTACGACGCCTTCGTGCCCCGCCTGGCCGAGGCCGTGCGGAACATGGAGCTGTCCACCGCCTTCGACTTCAGCGCCGACATGGGCTCGCTCACCTACCAGCGCCAGTTCGACCGGGTGGTCCAGCACGTGGAGGACGCCCGCGACAAGGGCGCCGAGATCCTCGCCGGCGGCCGCCCCCGCACCGACCTGGGGCCGCTGTTCTACGAGCCCACCCTCATGTCCGGGGTCGAGCCCGCCATGGAGGCCTGCGGGGGCGAGACCTTCGGCCCCGTGGTCGCGGTCTACCGCTACCGCGACGACAACGAGGCCGTGGACCTGGCCAACGACACCGACTACGGGCTCAACGCCAGCGTGTGGACCCGCGACACCGCGCGCGGGCGCCGCCTGGCCGAGCGCATCCGCTCGGGCACCGTCAACATCAACGAGGGCTTCGCCGCCGCCTGGGCCAGCTACGGCGGCCCCATGGGCGGCATGAAGCGCTCCGGGCTGGGCCGCCGCCACGGCGACGAGGGGCTGCTGCGCTTCACCGAGCCGCAGACCATCGCCAGCCAGCACTACATGGGCTTCGGCGGCCCGCCCGGGATGGACTACGAGAAGGTGGCGGCCCTGATGACCACCGGTGCGCGGCTGATGAAGCGGTTCCGCATCCGCTGAATGCGCCGGTCAGCGGCCGCGAGGCGGCGTCAGGAGCGGGTGGGAGAAAAGTCCGGAAATCGCTGCGCCCTCCCGCTCCGGCGCCGTACGCTCGTCTTCATCTGCGGTACCGGAGCCGCCTCCGTTGCACCCCGCGCGTTGCCCGACGACGGCACAGACGGCGGTCCCGATCGGATACGGGGGAGGACGAGATGGACGTGGACGCTGTGGCGGCGGTCACCCGGGAAGCGTTCTTGCGCAGCCTGCTCACCGAGCTGACGGAGTCGTTGGAGTACGTGGTGGGCGCCGAGGAGGCGGCGGGGCACATCGGGCTGGCCGCCCAGCGGGTCGGCGACGCCATCGGCGACATCTACACCCGCGGCCTCGAAGGGGGGCGCCTGGACGGGGAGCAGGCCACCGCGGTCCTGGTGGACCTGTACCGGCGGATCGAGGGCGACCTCCACGTCGTCTCCGCCGACGAGGAGCGGATCGTCATCGGCAACAACTCCTGCCCCTTCGGGCAGGGGATCGTCGGCCACCGGGCGCTGTGCACCATGACCTCCGGGCTGGTGGGGACCGTCACCGCCCAGCACACCGGCTATGCCAGGGTCGACCTGCCCGAGACCATCGCCGAGAGCGGCCTGCGCTGCCTGATCGTCGTCCACCTGCGCCCGGGCCGGGGCGCGGAGGCCGGAGGCGAGGAGTACTTCGGCGGCGACCCTGTCGCAGAGGCTCCGCTCCCGCCCTGCCTCGGCGCCGGGCGCCGGTGACCGCCGAAGCGATCGTTACCGCCGAGGACGGGGCCGTCTTCGCGGCGATCACCCGTGCCGTCGCCGACCCCATGCTGCTGGTGTCGGTCTCCGGGCGGGTCCTGGGCGCCAACGCCGCCCTGTACCGCGTCCTCCCGGGCGCACGGGTCGGCGCCGACCTGTACGCGCTGACCGGCGGCGACCCCCGCGTGCTCGCCGAGGCGCTCTGGCGCTGGTCCCGCTCCGGGGCGCCGCTGCCCGGCAGGCTGGAGTCGTCCGGGGGTCCCGGGCGCCGCTTCCGGTGCTTCGGCGCCCGCGCCCCCTGGGTCCGGGACGCCGAGGGCGCGGTCCAGATCCGGCTCGTGCCCGACCGGCGGCGGACGGAGCCGGCGCCGGTGTGCCCCGGCCGCGACAGCGAGCGTCGGCTGCGGGCCCGCCTGAAGGACGAGCACGCCTCCGCGATGCGCCTCCAGCGCGGCCTGCTGCCCGAGCGCATCGACCTCACCCCGCTGGAGGCGGCCGTGGACTACCGGCCCACCGTCGCGGGCAACCAGGCCGGGGGCGACTGGTACGACCTGTTCACCGTGCCCGGAACGGCGACGTCGGCCCTGGTCATCGGGGACGTGGCCGGGCACGGGCCGGACGAGGCCATGGTGATGGCCCAGCTGCGCACCGTGCTGCGGGCCGCCTGCCTGGACCAGGGCGGCCGCCCGGACCGGATCGCCCACCGGCTGGACGCCTACATGTCCGCGTTCCTGCCCGAGAGCATGGCCACCATGTGCTACCTGGTGCACGACCCGGCGGTCGGCCGGATCCGGTACAGCAACGCCGGCCACGTCCCCCCGCTGCTGCTCAGGCCGGACGGGCGGTGCACCCGCCTTCCGGGCGCCCCCGACCCGCCGCTCGGCTGCGCGCTGGGCACCGAGTACCGGTCCCGATCGGTGCGGGTGGCCCCCGGGG
>NZ_ANAD01000055.1 GCF_000341245.1 Nocardiopsis halophila DSM 44494 | reverse complement strand
CCGGGCCCCCCCGCCCCGCCGCTCGGCTGCGCGCTGGGCACCGAGTACCGGTCCCGATCGGTGCGGGTGGCCCCCGGGGACCGGCTGGTGCTCTACACCGACGGCGTGGTGGAGCGCCGCGACGAACCCATCGACCGGCGCGTGCGGGAGCTCCGCAGGCTGGTCTCCGGCCTGGGGCCCCTCGAACCGGGCCGGCTGTGCACCGCCGTGATGGAGTGGTCCTCCGCGCACGCCGCGGACGACCGGGCCGTGCTCGTCGCCGGGTTCTGAGCGCCTAAACTGGTGGCGATCCACATCTACCTGCGGGAAGGCCGATACGTGTCCCTTGCCGGTGCTGGCGACAGCACGTTCGACACCGTTCTCGTCGTCGACTTCGGCGCGCAGTACGCGCAGCTGATCGCGCGGCGGGTACGCGAATGCCACGTCTACAGCGAGATCGTCCCCTCCACGATGCCCGTCGAGGAGATGCTCGCCAAGAAGCCCAAGGCGATCATCCTGTCCGGCGGCCCCTCCTCGGTGTACGCCGAGGGCGCGCCGCAGGCCCCCGAAGGCCTGTTCGCCACCGGGGTGCCCACCTTCGGCATCTGCTACGGCTTCCAGGCCATGGTGCAGGCCCTGGGCGGAACCGTCGCGCAGACCGGGCTCAGTGAGTTCGGCCGCACCCGCGCCGAGCTGGGCACCGACTCGCTGCTCTTCGCGGGGACACCGGCCGAGCAGTCGGTGTGGATGTCGCACGGGGACTCGGTCACCGAGGCCCCCGAGGGCTTCCGCACCACCGGCAGCACCGCCGGGGCGCCGGTCGCCGCGATCGAGGACGCCGGGCGCCGGCTGTACGGCGTGCAGTTCCACCCCGAGGTGATGCACACCGAGCACGGCCAGGAAGTGCTGCGCCGGTTCCTCTACGAGGGCGCCGGGTGCCGCCCCACCTGGACGATGGTCAACATCGTGGACGAGCAGGTGGAGCGGATCCGCGCGCAGGTCGGCTCCAAGCGGGTGATCTGCGGTCTCAGCGGCGGGGTGGACTCGGCCGTGGCCGGCGCGCTCGTCCAGCGCGCCGTGGGCGAGCAGCTCACCTGCGTGTTCGTCGACCACGGGCTGCTGCGCAAGGGCGAGGCCGAGCAGGTCGAGAAGGACTTCGTCGCCGCCACCGGGGCCCGGCTGAAGGTCGTCGACGCCCAGGACCGCTTCCTGGACGCGCTGGCCGGGGTGAGCGACCCCGAGGACAAGCGCAAGATCATCGGCCGGGAGTTCATCCGCGTCTTCGAGCAGGCCGCCCGCGAGGTCGTCGCCGACGCCGGTGCCGGGGACGAGCCGGTGGAGTTCCTCGTCCAGGGCACCCTCTACCCCGACGTGGTCGAGTCCGGCGGCGGCACCGGCACCGCCAACATCAAGTCCCACCACAACGTCGGCGGGCTCCCCGACGACCTGGTCTTCACCCTGGTCGAGCCGCTCCGCGAGCTGTTCAAGGACGAGGTGCGCCGGGTCGGCGAAGAGCTGGGCCTGCCCCCCGAGATGGTCTGGCGCCAGCCCTTCCCCGGCCCCGGGCTGGGCATCCGCATCGTCGGCGACGTCACCCGCGAGCGCCTGGAGGTGCTGCGCGAGGCCGACGCCATCGCACGCGAGGAGCTCACCCGCGCCGGGCTGGACCGCGACATCTGGCAGTGCCCGGTGGTGCTGCTGGCCGGGGTCCGCTCGGTGGGCGTGCAGGGCGACGGGCGCACCTACGGCCACCCGGTGGTGCTGCGCCCGGTCAGCAGCGAGGACGCGATGACCGCGGACTGGTCGCGGCTGCCCTACGACGTGCTGTCGGCCATCTCCAACCGGATCACCAACGAGGTGCGGGAGATCAACCGGGTCGTGCTGGACGTCACCAGCAAGCCCCCGGGCACCATCGAGTGGGAGTGACGGCACAGGGAAGGGCCCCGGCGCGCGCCGGGGCCCTTCCCTTGTTCTCCCCGGGGCGTCAGTCGAGCCGGATGAAGTCCACCCGCTGGGACTGCTGGGGGTGGTCGAGTGAACAGGAACCCGCCTCGGCCGCCGTCGGGGCCATCGTGCAGTACCACCCCTCGACGTCCTCGGCGACGGAGCCGGTGCCGGACTTCTCCGCGTCGGGCATGGCCAGGTAGGCCTCGGCGGCCGCGCGTGCGGAGGCGCAGGAGACCTCCTCCGACGTCCCGACCAGCGCGGCCTCGTCCACCTGGGGCACACCGCTCACCGCGCCGCAGAGCCAGGTGTCCAGCTCCCCGTCGAAGCCGGAGTACTCCAGGGTGTGGTCGGGCTCCCGGACGTCCTCGCCGTGCTCCAGGCGGACCGGCCGCCCCTCCGCGTCCACCCAGAGTGTGAACCCGTGCTCGGCCTCGGTGCCGGGCGGGGACGGGGTGAAGGTGAAGGTGCCGGAGAACCGGGTCGTGTCCCGCCCGTCCACCCTCTCCTGCGTGCGCTCCACGACCTCCATGCTCTCGGCGAGGTCGTCGAACGGCGCGGCTCCGGCTTCGCGGGTGAACTCCTGGCTCCCGACGCTCTGTGCGGGCAGGCGCGTGTAGCGGGCGGCCGAGCCGGGCGGGGCGCCGGGCGAGAAGCGCCGCCGGTCGGCGGCCTGGAGGTCCGGAAGCCACACCGTCTCCACGCGCTCCGTGGGGCCGCCGCCCGAGATCGACAGGAACACGTCCGGGTCGGCACGGAACACGCGCTCCTGGCGGAGCGGCTCGGCGCCCCCCTCGTCGACCTCCTCCACCACCCGGTAGGAGTCGGTCTCCTCGAAGAGCGCGACGATGCCGTCCACCACCTCCTCGGCGCCGCCCAGCTCGGGCGTGGGGCTCGGCGACGGGGAGGGCGCGGGGGCGGGGGAGCCCCCGGTGACCGTGCGGGCCGCGTACAGGCCGCCGACCCCCGCGCCGGTGGTGCCGATCACCGCGGCGGCGACGACCGCCGCCAGCCTGGTCCCGGGCACGTGGCCCATCGCCGCGGGCTCGGCGGGGGCGGTGGTCGGCTCGGTCGCGGCGGCCTCCTCGGCGCCTTCCGCGCCCCAGTCCTCCTCCGGCTGGGCGGAGACGGCGCGGCCCGGCCCCGCCCACAGCACGGCGAGCACCTCGCGCAGCGTCCCCGACAACTCGGCGGTGGGCACGGCGCGGATGTCCTGGTCGACCGCGTAGTCCACCAGGCCCCGGTAGATGGACTCGGCGTCGGGCCGGGCCGGGGGCCGCGGGTCCATGGCCGCCTGCAGCATCGGCTCCAGGGAGCCGGGAACGCCCGCCAGGTCGGGGGCGCCGTCCGGGCCGTAGGGGGCGCGTCCGGTGCTGGCGGCGGCCACGAGCGCACCCCAGGCCGCCACGTCCGCGGCGGCGTCCGCCCCGGGGCGCGGCGCGCCGGTCCCCGACAGGCGCGGCCCGGACGGGGTGAGCAGCACCCGGGAGGGGCGCAGGTCGCCGTGGACGGCGCCCGCCGCGTGCATCCGGGCCAGCGCCTCGGCGGTGCCCGCGGCGAAGGCCAGCAGCGCGTCCTCGTCCAGGGGGCCGTGGGCGCGCAGGTACGCGCCCAGGTCGGGGCCGGGCGCGTGCGCGGTGGCGATCCACGGCGCCTCGGCGGCCGCATCGGCGTCCAGGACGTGGGGCGCGCACACCGTGCCGGCGCCGCGCAGCGCCTCGGCGCGGTGCGCGAACGCCTCCCGCACCGCGGGGTCGGCGGCGGCGCGGGGGTCGAGCACCTCCACCGCGACGCGGCGCCCGGCGTCGTCCAGGGCCCCGTGGACGGTGCCCCACCCGCCTTGCCCCAGCCGCCCCACCAGGCGGTAGGGGCCGATGCGGGCGGGATCGCCCGCCGCCGGCGGTCCGAGTCCGGCCATGAGCGTCTTCCTTACTAAACACGGGGAGCCCGCACGGCACGGGACGAGGGGGGAAGGGGGGTCCGTGCGGGGAGTCAGGCACGTATGCGTGCCGATCCTACGCCGTGTCGGAAGGCCTCACGGGAGGGATCCGGTTCCTACCCCTCCCTCCTCCTGCGCCGGAGCCAGCGGAGCCCCAGCAGCAGCACCAGGACGGCGGCGGCCGCCGGGAGCACCCGCTTGAGCACCGGCGGACCGACCGCGCGCACCGCGTCCAGCGCCTCGGCCTCGGCCGCCGCGGCCTCGCGCGCCGCCCGCACCGCCTGCTCGGCCTCCTGGGCCGGCGCCCGCCCGTCGGCCCCGGAGGCCTCGGAGGCCTCGGAGGCCTCGGAGGCCTCGGCGCCGGACCGCTCGGCGGCCAGCTCCTCGGCCAGCGCCTCGGCGAACCGGCCCACCAGGCGGGCGCTCACGTCCGCCATCACCCCGCGGCCGAACTGGGCCACCCGGCCGGTCACGCTCACGTCCGCGGTGACCTCCACCCGGGTCGCCCCCGCCCCGTCGTCGGCCAGCCGGGCCACCACCGAGGCGGTCGCGGTGCCGCTGCCCCGCGCCTCCTTGCCCGAGGCCTCGATGCGCACCGTCCGCGCCTCGGCGTCCGTGCCGGTGAAGCGGGCCTCGCCCCGGTAGGTGACGGTGATCGGCCCCACCTTCACCCGGACCTTGCCGGCGACGGTGTCGCCCTCCACCGACTCCAGGGCCGCCCCGGGTACGCACGGCGCCACCCGCTCGGGGTCCAGCAGCACCTCCCAGGCCTCGGCGACCGGCACCGGCACGCCGAACTCGTGCTCCAGCCGCATGCTCATGACCGCACCACCTCCGCCAGCGCCCGTCCGGCCAGGACCCCCGCCAGGTGGCGCCGGTAGTCGGCGCCCCCGTGCAGGTCGCCCGGCGGCGACCCGGCCCGCCCCGCGAGCGCGCCGGCGCCGCGCAGCTCCTCCGGGCCCGACGCGTCCCGGCAGGCCTGCTCGGCCTCGTGCGCGCGCACCGGGACCGTCCCCATGTTGGCCAGCGCGATCCGCGCCTCGGCCACCCGCCCGTCCCGGTGCCGGACCGCCGCGGCCACCCCCACGATCGCCCACGCCTGGGCGGTGCGGGAGAACTTCTCGTAGTGGAAGCTCCAACCGGTGCGCTTGGGCACCCGCACGGCGGCCAGTACCTCGCCCGGCTCCAGGGCGGTGGTCAGGTAGTCGGAGAAGAACTCCGCGGCCGGGACCGTGCGCGCGCCGTCCGGCCCCTCCACCTCCATCTCGGCGTCCAGCGCCAGGGCCGCCGCCGGGAGGTCGGCGGCCGGGTCGGCGTGCGCCAGCGACCCGCCCAGGGTGCCCCGGTGGCGCACCGCCGGGTCGGCCACGGTGCGCGCCGCCATCGCCAGCAGTGCGCAGTGCTCGGCCACCAGCGGGTCGCGGGCCACCTCGTGGTGGGTGGTCAGCGCGCCGATGCGCACCGCGCCGCCCTCCTCGCGCACCCCGCGCAGCCCCTCGGCGCCGGACAGGTCCACCACCGTGGTGGGCGCGGCCAGGCGGAACCGCAGCAGCGGGATCAGGCTCTGCCCGCCGGCCAGCGCCTTGGCCTCCTCGTCGGCGGCCAGCGCCGCCACGGCCGCGCCCAGCGTGTCGGGGCGCAGGTAGGTGAACGGGGCCGGGATCATCGGCCCTCACCTCCGTTCCGGGCCTCCTGGACCGCCCGCCACACCCGCTCGGGGGTGCAGGGCATCGGCACGTCGCGCACCCCGAAGGGCCGCAGGGCGTCCACCACCGCGCCGACCACCGCCGGCGTGGAGGCGATGGTGCCCGCCTCGCCCACCCCCTTGGAGCCCAGCGGGTTGGTGGTCGAGGGGGTCACCGTCCGGTCGGTCGTGAAGCGCGGCAGGTCGGCCGCGGACGGCAGCAGGTAGTCGGCCATGGTCGCGGTGGTCAGGGTGCCCTCGGCGTCGTGCACCGCCTCCTCGAACAGCGCCTGCCCGATGCCCTGGGCCAGCCCGCCGTGCACCTGCCCGTCCACGATCAGCGGGTTGACGACGGTGCCCACGTCGTCCACGGCCGTGTAGCCGGTGATGCGCACCGCCCCCGTCTCGGTGTCCACCTCCACCGCGCACAGGTGCGTGCCGTGCGGGTAGGAGAAGTCGGTCGGGTCGTAGGCGGCGTCGGAGTCCAGCGACGGCTCGGCCCCCTCCGGCAGGTCGTGCGCGGCGAAGGCGGCCAGCGCCACCTCCTGGACCGCCGCCGAGGGCCGCTCGGTGCCCCGCACCCGGAACCGCCCGCCGGCGAACTCCAGGTCCTCCTCGGCGGCCTCCAGCATGTGCGCGGCGATCACCCGGGCCTTGTCCACCACCCGGTCGCAGGCGCGCACCAGCGCCGAGCCGCCCACCACCAGCGAGCGCGACCCGTAGGTGTCCAGCCCGCGCGGGCAGACGCGGGTGTCGCCGTGCAGCACCCGCACGTCCTCCACCGGCACGCCCAGCCGATCGGCGGCGATCTGAGACCAGGCGGTCTCGTGCCCCTGGCCGTGCGCCGAGGAGCCGGTGACCACCTCGACCTTGCCGCTGGGCAGCATCCGCACCGACGCGTGCTCCCACCCGCCGGCGCCGTAGTTCAGCTCGCCCAGCATGCGCGAGGGCGCGATCCCGCACATCTCGGTGTAGGTGGAGACCCCGATGCCCAGCTGCACCGCGTCGCCGCTCTTGCGCCGCCGCTCCTGCTCGGCCCGCAGCTCCTGGTACCCGAACAGCTCCAGCGCGCGCCCGGTCGCCGCCTCGTAGTCCCCGGTGTCGTAGGTCAGCCCGGCGACCGTGGTGTAGGGGAACTCGCCGCGGGTGATCCAGTTGCGCCGCCGCAGCTCCACCGGGTCCATGCCGAGCTCCTCGGCGAGCTCGCCCATGATCCGCTCGATGGCGTAGGTGGCCTCCGGGCGGCCCGCGCCCCGGTAGGCGTCGGTGGGCATGGTGGTGGTGAACACCCCGGTGCAGGTGAAGGAGTAGGCGTCCATCCTGTAGATGCCCGGGTACATGAACGCCCCCAGGATCGGCACCCCGGGGGTGATCAGCATCAGGTAGGCGCCCATGTCGGCGAGCAGGTCCACCTTCAGGCCGCGCAGCCGCCCGTCGGCGTCGGCGGCGATCGCCACGTCCTGCACCTGCGCGCGCCCGTGGTGGGTGGTCTGGAACCCCTCCGACCGCGTCTCGGTCCACTTGACCGGGCGGCCCAGCCGGCGGGCCAGCAGGAGCAGCAGCACCTCCTCGGCGGTCACCTGCAGCTTGGACCCGAAGCCGCCGCCCACGTCGGGGGCGACCACCCGCAGGTCGTGCTCGGGGATCCCGGTGACCGTGGCCAGCATCAGCCGCAGCACGTGCGGGATCTGGGTGGCCGACCACATCGTGTACCCGTCCTCCTCGGGCGCGCACACCACCGAGCGCGGCTCCATCGCCGCGGGGATCAGCCGCTGCTGGCGGTAGCGCCGGGCCAGCACCACGTCGGCGCCCTCGAAGGCCGCGTCCACGTCCCCGTTGGAGAACGGCCACACATAGGCCCGGTTGGTCCCGGCCCCGGAGTGCACGAGGTCGGCGCCCTCCGCCAGGGCCTCCTCCAGGTCCAGCACCGCGGGGAGCGGCTCGTAGTCGACGTCGATCTCCTCCAGGGCGTCGGCGGCGCTCTCGGGGTCCCGGGCCACGACGCAGGCCACCGCCTCCCCGGCGTAGCGCACCTCGTCCACGGCCATCGGCGGGTGCGGCGGGGTCACCATGTCCTCGGTCACGGGCCAGGCGCAGGGCAGCGACCCCTGCTCGGAGGCGACGTCGGTGCCGGTGAAGACGGCCGCGACGCCGGGCAGGCCGCGCGCGCGGGAGGCGTCCACGCGGGTGAGGCGCGCGTGCGCCATGGGGCTGCGCAGGAACGCCACGTGCAGCGTCCCGGGGGGTTCGATGTTGTCGGTCCAGCGTGTGCGGCCGGTGAGCAGCCGGGCGTCCTCCTTGCGCGGCAGGGGGCGGCCGGTCTGGGGCGCGCTCTCGGGGGCGGCGGTCATGCGGTCCCACCCCCTACCGGGGTGCGCATCTCGGCGGCGGCGTCGAGGACGGCCGCCACGATGTTGGCGTACCCCGTGCACCGGCACAGGTTGCCCTCCAGGCCCCCGCGGACCTCGTCCTCGCTCGGGGCGGGGTTGTCCCGCAGCAGGTCGGCGGCGGCCATGAGCATGCCTGGGGTGCAGTAGCCGCACTGCAGCGCGTGGCGGCGGTGGAACGCGGTCTGCAGAGGGTGCCACCGGCCGTCGGCGGCCATGCCCTCCACGGTGTCGATCTCGGCGCCGTCGGCCTGGACGGCCAGCACGGTGCAGCTCTTGACGGACGCGCCGTCCATCAGGACGGTGCAGGCGCCGCAGTTGCTCGTGTCGCACCCCACGGGGGTGCCGACCTTCCCGAGGCGGCGCAGGTGGTGGACGAGGAGTCGGCGGGCTTCGACCTGGTCGTCGTAGCGCACGCCGTCGACGGTGACGCGGATGTCGGGCATGGGGGCGCGGCCTCCCGTTCCGGATCGGCGGTCGCGCCCCAACCTAGGCGAAAGTGAGACAGATCACTAGAGGCCGTACGGGCCGCACTACCCCCGGTCGGCGTCGCCGGCGTCGCGGCGGTCCCGGGCCCGGACCATCGCCCGCGCGATGCCCGCCAGGCCCAGCCCCACCGCCAGCGCGGGCAGCGCCCACACCAGGTCGACGCTCCAGCCGGCGCCGTCGTGCAGCAGGAACGCCGCCCCCAGGGCCACGAAGCACAGGCCGGCGATGAGCGAGCCCCAGTCGGTCCTACGCCTTCTCACGCCGCACCTCCAGGTCCCCCACGTACGAGGACAGCGTCACGTCGAGCACCGGGGCCCGCCCGTCGTCCCCCTCCGAAGCGGGCGCGAGCGTCTCCCGCACATCCAGCCGGGGCCCCGAGCGCATCGCCTCGTCCACCCGGATCTCCCCGAACGCCGAGGTGCCGTGCACCCGCACCAGCGCCTCCGGCGGCACCACCACCTCCACACCCCCGAACGCCACCCGCGCGTCCACCTCCACCTGGGCCCCCGGCTCCAGGTCCAGCCCGGTCAGGTCGAGCTCGGCGGAGCCGCCGGTCAGCTCGAACGGGCGCTGCGCCTCGGCGACCGTCCGCGGCCGCCACTGGGCCTCGCCGAAGCGCAGCCCCGTCAGATCGGTGGCCGCGGCGGCCACCAGCACCGCCGCCACCAGCACGCCCGCCGCCGCCAGGCCGCGCGGGTCCCCCGCCCACGCGCCCACGACCAGCGCCAGTCCGATGATCACCGCAACGCTCCCCAGGTAGAGCGGCCCGGTCTGTGGTCCGACCAGGGTCGCGAGCGAGAACTCGCCGGTCGCCAGCAGGAACGCTCCGGCCGTGGCCACCGCCGCCCAGAACGCGAACGCCAGCAGCCGCACCCCCTGGGGCCGCCGCTTGCGGGCGGGCCGGCACGGCTCGGCGGGCTTCCCGGGCCCCTCGGGCCCCTCGGGGTTCTCCGGCTCCGCCGCACCGGGGTCCGCCGGCCTCGCGCCGCCGCCCAGCACCGCCAGGTCGATCGGCCCCGCCGGGGCCTGCGCCCAGGGCTGGGCCGGGTTGTAGTACGCCGGGGCCGGCTCGGGCTCCGGCGCCGGCGGCGGCGGGGCGTGCCGGCGCAGCAGCGAGGGCAGCGACCGGAACTCCCGCTGCAGCTCCACGCCCCGTCCGTGCGCCGTCAGCAGCCCCAGCACCAGCGGCGCCGCCAGCACCAGCGTCCCCCAGGACACCCCGCCCACCAGGCTCAGCGCCGTGGCCACCGCCAGCGCCGAGGCCAGCAGCACGGGCACCGCCCGGGCCGGGACCCGCCGGTTCAGCAGCTGCTCGGCCATGGCCGGCCCCCCGGCGGCGTCCCGCATCGCCAGCCAGGCGCCCACGTACAGCAGCACCCCCACGGTGCCCGCCAGGCCCGTCAGGCAGAACGCCACCCGCCACAGCACCGGGTCGGTGCCGGTGTAGCGGCCCAGCCCGGCGCACACACCGGTGAGCACCCCCGCGTCGGGGCGCCGGCGCAGCGCCTCCTCGGCGGAGGCGTCCTCGGCAGCGGTCTCCATGCCGTCCATCGTCGCCCCCCACCGGGCCCCGTGCCCATCCGGGACACCCCTGACCCCTCCCTGAGGCGGCTCCGCCCCGCCCCGGGGAGCGGGCTCCGGGCGCGCCCCTGATGCCCCGCTCCGCGGCCGGGGGGCATCCTGGAGGCCTACCGGAGGAACAAGGGAGCCAGGGCGATGTCGGACACGGCGGCCGAGGACGCGCCGCGCATGCGGCGCGCCCGCGACGGGCGGCTGGTCGCGGGCGTCGGCGCGGGCATGGCCCGGCACCTGGGCGTGTCCACCGCGGTGGTGCGCCTGGCGCTGATGGCGCTCGGCTTCGCGGGCATCGGCATCGCCGTCTACTTCGCCCTGGTCTTCTTCGTGCCCAACGAGGCGGCCGCGGACCCGGCCGCGGACCCGGCCACCGGCCCCGCCGCGGACCCGGCCGGCGCGCACACCGAGCACGCCCGCCGCCAGGGCCGCGACCTGGCCCAGCTGCTGGCCTACCTGGCCGTCGCCGGGGCGCTCGGCATGCTCTTCCTGCTCTTCGGGGGGCTCTTCGACCCGCTGCTGTGGCTCGTGGTCTTCGGGGCCGTCGGCGGCGCCATCCTCTGGCAGCAGGCCAACCCGGCCCAGCGCGACGAGTGGGTGTCGGCCACCTCGATGCGCAGCCGCAAGGGCGCGCTGCGCGCCGGGGCCGGCATCCTGCTCATCGTCATCGGCGTCTTCGGCTTCCTCGCCTTCCAGCAGCAGCTGCACGAGGCCCGCGCCGGACTGACCTTCGCCATCGCCACCCTGGCCGGGATCAGCCTCGTCGCCGCCCCCTGGATCATCGGCCTGGTCCGCGAGCGCGACAGGGAGCGCCGCGAACGCATCCGCAACCAGGAGCGCGCCGAGCTCGCCGCGCACATCCACGACTCGGTCCTGCACACGCTCACCCTCATCCAGCGCCGCGCCGAGGACCCGCGCGAGGTGCAGCGCCTGGCCCGCGTCCAGGAGCGCGCGCTCCGCGGCTGGCTCTACCAGCGCCCGGCCGACGCCGAGAGCACCGTCAAGGCCGCCCTCGAACGCGTCGCCGCCGAGGTCGAGGAGGTGCACGGGGTCCCCATCGACGTCGTCTGCGTCGGCGACGGGGACATGGACGACGCGATCCACGCCGAACTGCGCGCCGCCCGCGAGGCCATGGTCAACGCCTCCAAGTACGCCGGTCCCGAGACCGTCTCGGTCTACGGGGAGGTGGAGCCCGAACAGGTACTGGTCTTCGTGCGCGACCGCGGGCCCGGCTTCGACCTGGACGGGGTGCCCCCCGACCGGATGGGGGTGCGCGGCTCCATCATCGGCCGCATGGAGCGCCACGGCGGGAGCGCGCGCATCCGCACCGCCCCCGGGGAGGGCACCGAGGTGCAGCTGACCATGCCCCGCATCCCCGGCGCCGAATGACCTGCGCCCCCACGCGCGTGGCCGGGGTCGGGCAGCACCCCCGGAAACCGGTCCGGGGTGGGTAGAGTCGCCTGTGTGGGAGACAACGAGACCTTTGCCGGAGGCGCGGCGCCGCCCCGCGTCGTGATCGTGGACGACCACCGGCTGTTCCGCAGCGGGGTGCGCGGCGAACTCGGCGACGCCGTCGACGTCGTCGGCGAGGCCGGGGACGTCGACGCGGCGGTCCGCGTCATCACCGAGAAGCAGCCCGACCTGGTCCTGCTCGACGTCCACCTGCCCGGCGGCGGCGGGGTCGAGGTGCTGCGCCGGGTCCTGGCCCGGCAGCCCGAGGTGCGCTTCCTGGCGCTGTCGGTCTCCGACGCCGCCGAGGACGTCATCGGCGTGGTGCGCGGCGGCGCGCGCGGCTACGTCACCAAGACCATCTCCGGGCGGGAGCTGGCCGACGCCATCGTCCGGGTGGCCGACGGCGACGCGGTCTTCTCCCCGCGCCTGGCCGGCTTCGTCCTGGACGCCTTCGCCGCCACCGACGCCCCGCCCATGGACCCCGAGCTGGACCGGCTGACCCAGCGCGAGCGCGAGGTGCTGCGCCTCATCGCCCGCGGCTACGCCTACAAGGAGGTCGCCAAGGAGCTGTTCATCTCGGTCAAGACCGTGGAGACCCACGTCTCGTCCGTGCTGCGCAAGCTCCAGCTGTCCAACCGGCACGAGCTCAGCCGCTGGGCCACCGCCCGCAAACTCGTCTGACCGGCTCGTCTGACCGGCTCGTCTGACCGGCGGACCCGTGTCCGCGGCCGGGGAAGCGTCCCGGCCGCGGGCGGCCACTACCGCAGGGCGTCGGCCATCCGGCCCAGGAACGCCTCCGCGTCGGCCTCCTGCACCAGCGTCACCCGCGGGCGGTCCTCGCCGTCGGGGCGCGAGAACGGGCGCAGGTCGGCGATGGTCAGGCCCCGGGTGTACTCGCCCTTGAGCTCCACACGGATCGGGCGCTCCACCGAGCGGGTCACCAGACCGGGGTCGAGCAGGATGCCCGCCGCCAGCGGGTCGTGCATGGCGCTCTGCCGCACCCCGAACACCCTGCCGTACCAGCCGAAGTAGAAGTCGAGGAACTCGGCGGTCCGCTGCGCGCGCTCGCCCGCGACCTCCTTGAGCGCGTCGAGCCAGGAGCCCGGCATGACCGCCTTCATGGTCACGTCCAGCGCCACCAGCGTCAGGTCGAACCCGGCCGCGAAGACCCGCTCGGCGGCCTCCGGGTCGTTGGAGGTGTTGGCCTCCGCCCACGGGGTCACGTTGCCCGGCTCCTGCACGGCGCCGCCCATCACCACCACGCGGCGCAGCAGCTTCGGCAGCTCCGGCTCCAGCCCCAGGGCCAGCGCGATGTTGGTCAGTGGGCCCACCGCCAGCAGGTCGATCTGACCGGGGTTGCTCCGGGCCAGGCGCACCAGCAGCTCGGCCGCCGACTCCTCCACCGGGGCGCCCTTCGGCGCGGGCAGCTCCACGTCGCCCAGGCCGTTGGCGCCGTGCACCGACTCGGCCAGCGACGGCTCCTGCACCAGGGGGCGCCCCGCGCCGCGCGCCACCGGGACCTGGGGGGCGCCGTAGAGCTCCAGCAGCCGCAGAGCGTTGTCGGTGGTGGTCTCGACGGCGTTGTTGCCGAACACCGTGCCCACGCCGACGAGTTCCACCTCCGGCTGCGCGGTCAGGTACGCGAGCGCGAGCGCGTCGTCGATGCCCGGATCGCAGTCGATGAAGACCTGCACGGCCAACCCCCACTTCACATGATCATCATTGGTTCCGACCCAGAATAGGACTGGTCACCGGCTCTTCCGCCGCACGGCCCGGGCCGCGTGGGCCGGCGCGCCCGCGCCGGGCCCTCCAGGCCGGTCGTCCCGGTCGGTCGTCCCGGTCGGGAGGGCGGGAACCGGGTGCGGGGACGCGCCGGACCGGGAGAACCAGGGCGCGATCCCTCGTAGGCTTGACGGGTGTCCTCCTCTGAGCTGATCGAAGGTCTGAACGCACCGCAGCGGGAAGCCGTCACGCACTCCGGTTCGCCGCTGCTCATCGTCGCGGGCGCCGGATCGGGCAAGACCCGCGTGCTCACCCACCGCATCGCCTACCTGCTCTCCGAGCGCGGCGCGCGGCCGGGGGAGGTCCTGGCCATCACCTTCACGAACAAGGCCGCCGCCGAGATGAAGGAGCGCATCGAGGGCCTGCTCGGTGCGCGCGTCGCCAACACCATGTGGGTGATGACCTTCCACTCGGCGTGCGTGCGCATCCTGCGCCGGGAGGCGGGGCGGCTGGGGTACCCGAGCAGCTTCACCATCTACGACTCGGCGGACTCCAAGCGCCTGATGCAGCTGGTCTGCAAGGAGCTGGACCTGGACCCCAAGCGGTTCCCGCCCAAGTCCTTCTCCGCCCAGGTGTCCAACCTGAAGAACGAGCTCGTCGACTACGACACCTTCGCCGAGCAGGCGCAGAGCGAGCAGGAGAAGAAGCTCGCCGAGGCCTACGCCCTGTACCAGCGGCGGCTGCACGAGGCCGGCGCCATGGACTTCGACGACCTGATCATGGTCACGGTCAACCTGCTGCAGATGTTCCCCGACGTGGCCGAGCACTACCGCAGGCGGTTCCGGCACGTCCTGGTCGACGAGTACCAGGACACCAACCACGCCCAGTACGCGCTCATCCGCGAGCTGGTCGGCGGGGACGAGGGCGACGAGGACGGGGCCCAGGCCCCGCCGGCGGTGCCGCCGCCGGAGCTGTGCGTGGTGGGCGACGCCGACCAGTCGATCTACGCCTTCCGCGGGGCGACCATCCGCAACATCCTGGAGTTCGAGCGCGACTACCCCTCGGCGCGGACCATCCTGCTGGAGCAGAACTACCGCTCCACCCAGAACATCCTCAACGCCGCGAACGCGCTGATCGAGCGGAACGACGGCCGTCCGGAGAAGAACCTGTGGTCCCGGCAGGGCGTCGGGCCGATGATCACCGGCTACGTGGCCGACAACGAGCACGACGAGGCGGCGTTCGTCGTCGGGGAGATCGACCGGCTCACCGACGAGGGCAGGGCGACGCCGTCCGAGGTGGCGGTGTTCTACCGCACCAATGCGCAGTCGCGCGTGTTCGAGGACGTGTTCATCCGGACCGGCCTGCCGTACAAGATCGTCGGCGGGGTGCGCTTCTACGAGCGCAAGGAGATCCGGGACATCCTGGCCTACCTGCGGGTGCTGGCCAACCCCGAGGACACGGTGAGCCTGCGGCGGATCCTGAACGTGCCCAAGCGCGGCATCGGTGACCGCGCCGAGGAGGCGATCGAACTCTTCGCCGCCCGCGAGCGCACCTCCTTCGCCCAGGCGCTGCGCCGGGCGGACGAGGCGCCCGGCCTGGCCACGCGGTCGCTCAAGGCCGTCAAGGAGTTCAACGCGCTGCTGGAGGACCTGGGGCAGCACGCGGAGAACGCCTCGCCCTCGGAGACCGTCGAGGCGGTCCTGCAGCGGACCGGGTACCTGTCGGAGCTCACCGAGTCCAAGGACATCCAGGACGAGAGCCGGGTCGAGAACCTGGAGGAGTTCGTCGACGTCGCGCGCGAGTTCGAGAACACCTTCTCCGGGCCGCTGTACGGGGGAGAAGGGGAGGACAGGGGAGACGCGGACGGCGGCGAGGCAGAGGCGCCCGGGGAGGAAGGGGACGGCGGGGAGACGCCGGAGCCGACCCTGGTCGACTTCCTGGAGCAGATCTCTCTGGTGGCCGACACCGACCAGATCCCGGACAACGAGGACGGCGGCGGGGTGGTCACGCTGATGACGCTGCACGCCGCCAAGGGGTTGGAGTTCCCCGTCGTGTTCCTGACGGGCATGGAGGACGGGGTCTTCCCGCACATGCGCACGCTGGGGGACAAGTCCGAGCTGGAGGAGGAGAGGCGGCTCGCGTACGTGGGAATCACGCGCGCTCAGGAGCGGTTGTACGTCTCCCGGGCCGCGGTCCGGAGTGCGTGGGGGACACCGTCCTACAACCCGCCTTCGCGGTTCCTCGACGAGGTTCCCAAGGAGCTGGTGGACTGGCGCAGGTCGGAGTCGTCCTTCTCCAGCCTCGGCTCGCCGCGCCCGCGCAAGGAGCCGTCGGGACGCACGCCGTCCAAGGACGTACCGACGCTGAGCCCGGGGGACAAGGTCACCCACGACAAGTTCGGCATGGGCACGGTGATGCTGGTGGACGGCGCCGGCGACCGGACGAAGGCGCGCATCGACTTCGGTGCGGACATCGGCGAGAAGGACTTCGTCGTCAAGTTCGCCCCCATCGAGAAGATCTGAGCGACGAGAGTCGATGAGAGACGCGAGCTGAGCGCGGCTCGGAGCGCGGCGATGAGCACGCCTCTGAGCACGGCTCCGATCCGGACGCAGGGGAGCGCTCGCCGGGACGTGCCCGGGACGGCGGCGCGGAAACGTACGAAGCACCCTCGGAAGCCTGTAATCTAGAGACATCGGCACGGACGACGCGGTGCGAACCGCGACCGGGCCGGACCCGCACTCGAACGGATGGCACGAGCACTCGTGCGGCCGGGGTAGGGTGGGAACCACTCCGGAGCCCACACCGGTTGTTGACAGGTGGGGGATCCTGAGTAAGATAGAAGGGTTGGCCTTCGATCGGACCTTCTGGTAAGGTTCTGAACGAGGGCGACGCCCTGACAAAGCGGAAAGCCGCCTCTAGCGGAAAAGCG
>NZ_ANAD01000054.1 GCF_000341245.1 Nocardiopsis halophila DSM 44494 | reverse complement strand
CGGCGTGAAGGTCGGCAAGACCCCCAGCGAGACCGCGGCCCGTGTGCGCGAGGCCGCAGTGGGGAGGGCCGTCCTGTGAGCGGACCGATCCTCAAGCCCGGGACCGAATGGGACGCCGTCTACTCCCGGTGCCGCGAGGCGGCACCGGAGGCCTTCGGCCCCGCCGGGGCGCTCAACCGGTGGGGCGGGGCCTGGAGGACGGGCGGCACACCGCGCCCCTTCTTCTCCCCGGTGGACGGCGGCGAGCTCGCCGCGCTCCCCATGCTGGACGCGGCCACGGCCGAGGAGGCCGTCCGGGCCGCCGCCGACGAGCACCGGGCCTGGGCGGACACACCGCTGTCCGAGCGCCGCGCCCGCGTGCGCGCCGCCCTGGACGCCTGGAGCGCGCACCGCGAGACCCTGGCGCTGGCACTGGTCTGGGAGATCGGCAAGCCGTGGCGGCTGGCGCTGCAGGACGTGGACCGCGCCATCGAGGGCGTGCGCTGGTACGGCGAGCGGATCGAGGGGATGCTGGAGGGCCGCGCCCCGCTCCCGGGCCCGGTCTCCAACATCGCCAGTTGGAACTACCCGATGAGCGTGCTGGCCCACGCCATGGCGGTGCAGGCGCTGGCGGGCAACGCCGCGATCGCCAAGACCCCCACCGACGGCGGCCTGGTGTGCCTGACGCTGGCCGTGGCCCTGGCCGTTCGCGAAGGCCTGCCCTTCACCCTGGTCAGCGGTGCTGGACGGGACCTGTCGCCGGCCCTGGTGCGCGGCAGGGAGATCGGCTGCGTGTCCTTCGTGGGCGGCCGCGACGCGGGCGGCCAGGTCGCCACCGCGGTGGCCGACCTCGGGCGGCGGCACATCCTGGAGCAGGAGGGGCTGAACTGCTGGGGCGTGTGGGAGTTCGGCGACTGGGAGACGCTCTCCGGGCAGATCCGCAAGACCTTCGACTACGCCAAGCAGCGGTGCACGGCCTACCCCCGTTTCGTCGTGCAGCGCTCCCTCTTCGACCGGTTCCTGGAGGCCTACCTGCCCGCGGCCCGGGCGGTGCGCTTCGGCCACCCGCTGGCCGTGGCCGACCCGGGCGACGACCTGCCCGAGCTGGACTTCGGGCCGCTCATCACCGCGGCCAAGGCCAAGGACCTGGCGGATCAGGTCGACGACGCGGTCGCAGGGGGAGCGGTCCCGCTGTACCGGGGCGGCCTCGACGAGGCGGCGCTGCTCCCGGGCCAGGACGCCGACGCCTACATGGCGCCGGTGGCGCTGCTGGAGCCGCCGCGCTCCTCGCCGCTGTTCCACGCCGAGCCCTTCGGGCCGGTGGACACCGTGGTCCTGGTCGACACCGAGGCCGAGCTGCTGGCGGCGCTCAACGCCAGCAACGGCTCGCTGGTGGCCAGCCTGTCCTGCGACGACCCGGAGGCGGCCGAGCGCATCGCCGCCCAGGTGCGGGCGTTCAAGGTCGGGGTGAACCGGCCCCGCTCGCGCGGTGACCGCGACGAGCTCTTCGGCGGCTGGGGCGCCTCCTGGCGCGGCGCCTTCGTCGGCGGCGACCTGCTCGTGCGCGCCGTCACCCGTGGCCCCGAGGGCGAGCGCCTGCCGGGCAACTTCCCCGACTACACCCTGCGTCCCGACCCCCGCGGGTGAGGACCCGCCCGTGGACCCAGGGCCGCCGGGTCCACGGGCCCGGGGCGGGACCGGGCTCACGGCCGGACCCGGTCCCGCACCGAAACGCCCGAATCTGGCCGGATCCGGCCACAGGCGGGGTGATCTGGGGTGCGTGGGGCGGGAAACGGCCGTGGGGCGGGTGTGGAGGGAGTAGCGTGCCGCTCAGGCATGATCACCGTCCGCCCGATGACCGGGCGGAGCTCCGCCCCGCACGGCCGCGCCCCCGGCGCATGAGCGGCGTGCGGCGCGCACGGCTTCCGCAGGAAGGAGGAGGGCGCCCGCACCGCCGCGTGGTGGAACGGCGCCCGAACCGCAGATGAGCAGGAACGGCCGCGTCCTCACCGCGCTCCTGGCCGCGGCCGCCCTCGCCGCGGCGCTGGCCTGCCTCACCTGGTGGGCCGTCGAGCGCTGGGGCGTTCCCGGCTGGCCGCCCGACACCGGGCAGACGGCCCTGGCGGCGGGGCTCTTCGCCCTCTTCACGGCCCTGGTGCTGACGGCGGTCCTGGCCGGCGGCTCCGCGGGACGGCGCGGCGCCGGTGCCGAGCGCGCGCGGGCCGAGGCCGCCGCGGCCCATAGGCGCAGGCAGGTCCTGCGGATGCGGCTGCCCAGTGCGCGCAAGGACTACCCGTTCCTTTTCTCCGCGGCGGTGTGCTGGCGTGAGACCGGGCCGCCCGAAGGGGCGGAGGGGGCCGCGGTCTGCGCGGTCGAGCGGCGTGCCCGCGAGTTCGCCGCGGGCGAGCGCCCCGAGGACGTCGAGACCGCGCAGTTCCGGCTGGCCGCCGCGCTCGGCCCCGAACCCGGCTCCCACCCCGGGATCGGACAGGTCTGGGCCGAGGAGGTGCGCCTGGAGCTGTCCCCCGAGGACGAGGAGCGCCTGGTGCGCCTGAGCGATCTGCGCAAGCGCGAGGCCATCCGTGAGGAGGAGCGCGCCGCCGAGCGCCTGGAGCGCGACTACCTGAGCAAGGAGGTCTTCTCCGATCCCGGCTCGGCCCTGCTGTGGTGGCTCGCGCGCGACCCCGCGCGCGTGGACGAGGCCGCCGAGCGCATCGGCACACTGGCCCGCCTGTCCTCCGCCGCCACCGGGCGCCCGCTGCCCGAGGTCTACCAGGAGCTGATGGAGGCGGCCGAGGGGGACGACGTCCTCGCCGGGGCCGTGCGCTCCGCGAGGTGGGCCGGGGGCACGGAACCGTCCGGGCCGTCCGGACCTTCCGGGGCCATGCCGTCCGGCGTCCGGCCGGGGAGCCCCGGGGGAGGCGCGGCCGGGCCGGCCCCCGAGTTCACCGAGCGCGCCTCCGCCGCCACCAGGCGGGACGAGGACCCCGACCGCTGGACGGCGGTGGCCGGGGCCGTCTCCGAGGACTGGGAGGACGACGAGGAGTACGAGGGGTTCCTCCAGCGCTTCGCCGTCTTCCTCCAGTCCAACGGCTACACCGCCAGCGCGCTCCGGCTGCGCAGGGAGCACGACCTGGGCACGGGGTTCGCCCATGCCTTCGACGCCTCCTCGGACCTGTACGGTGACTCCGCCCTTGAGGAGCCGGCCGTCCACGAAGTGGACGTCCGCGACGCGGACCCCTCCGGCTCTGAGCACGACCACGTCTCCGACCACGGCGTCGACCACGAGGCGGACCGCCGCGACAGGAACGGTAGTGGTGACGGCCCCGACTCCGGTTCCGTCGGCGGCATCGGCGACGAGGACCACGCCTCGGAGCCGGCCTCCGATCCCGGACGCTTCTGACCCGGGGCACGCCCCCGCGCTGCGGACCATGTGGGTGCCGTCCTGCCCCCGAGGGGCCCGCGCTCCCAGTCGCCCGCGCCCCTGCCACCGCTCGGGCCCGCAGCGGGCCTCCGACACCTGCCGGAGGCCCACTCCGGTCGGCCGCACCTCACTCCTCGATGGGGACGTCCTCAAAGGTGCCGAACGGCCCCGCGTCGAACGTCACCGACTCCACGCCCGAAGGGGGAGCGGGGACGTAGTAGTAGCCGTACTGCGGAACGTCCTTGACCCTGGTCGGAGGGAACGGTGCCGCACCGACGGCCGAGCTGAATCTTCCTTCCTCGTCGGGCTTGACGTTGAGGTAGGTCGTGCCCGTCTCCGGGACGGTGACGGAGAACGGGAAGTCGCCGAATCCGGAGTTGAACACCTTCTGGGTCCTGAGCAGCCGCTCACCGTCGTGTGCGATCGCGAACCGTGTGACGAGGTAGGCGCCGTCCCGGTAGAACGGGTAGACCTCGATGCTCCACGTCCTCTTGGGGGTGCTGACGTGGGGCTGCTCGACTCCGTCCGTCGAGGCCACCGGCTCGAGGTCCGCGTGCGAACGGAAGGTGCCGGGCCCGTCGACCTCCTCGGGGTCGGTGCGCCCGATCTCCTTCTCCCCTTCCTCCTCGGTCTCGGTCGCACTGACGACGTCCTCCTTGAAGGCGTAGGAGATCTCCACCCGGCGGTTGGCGGCCCGCGCCTCCTCGTCGTCCTCACCGCCCTCGGTGCGGAGGGGCTCTGTGGAGCCCCTGCCTACGGTCTCGTATTCGTAGCCCGACCCGAGCCCTTCTTCGAGAATGTCCTTCACGGCCTCGGCGCGCTGCTCAGAGAGCTCCTGGTTGTAGGCGTCGTCGCCGATGCCGTCGGTGTGTCCGGTGATGGTGATCGGGGGCTTCTCCGGGTCGGCGCGCTCTCGGGTCTCCTCGATGACGTCCTCCAGCACGTCGGCGGCGGTATCGCTCACCTCCGCCTTGTCGAACGCGAAGAGTACGTCGGTGCGCAGCGCCACGGTCTCCCGCTCGGAATCGACCTCGCGGCCTTGGACCACGCCGATGGTCGACCCGTAGAGCTCCCTGTACCCCTTGCCTCCGTACTCCTCGTCCAAGGGTTCCGGGTCGCCGTCCCGGACGGGGAACACCACAGTGTCGCCCTCGCCCGGGGCGTCTCCGGAGCCCACGTCCGGAGGCCCGGAAGGGTAGGTCTCCGGCTCGCCCTCGACGACGGGGACGCCGGCGAACTCGCCGATCCCTCCCGGAGCCCGGACCGTCACCGTGTCCACCCCTTCCTCGAGGGCAGGAGAGAAGACCACGATTTCGTAGGTGACACCGGGGATCCACTGCTCATTGGAGGGAAGGTCGGTTCCGAGGTCGGAGTGGACCCCGTAGGCGTGCTGCCGGACGGTGTCGATCAGCCGGAACTGGTTGATGTCGTCGTCGGCGGCGGCGAACGAGGAGAAGACGTTGTCCTCGATGTCCACCGGTTCGTCTTCGAGGCTGGTGAACCTGATCGTCGTGCGCGTCCGGTCCTCCAGGCGGGCGACTTCGGCGACCTCCACGCGGGCCTTCAGATGGACGTCCCATTTGCCTACATAGCCTTCTTGGACGAATCCCCCATCTGGGGCCGCGTAGTCGCTGCCGTCCTTCCCCTCTCCGCCGCCGTTCTCCTGGGCGGAGCATCCTGTGAGAAGCAAAGCCCCGATGAGGGAGAAGGAAAGGAAGGCGCCGGGGCCTGGCCCGGGTCTGTGCGTGTCTCGTCCGTGCATGAAGGGTGCCTCCGGTGCTCGGGTCTCCGTCCGTCAGGAGACGACGCGGCCTGCGCACCGTCGGTTCCCATGCGGCTGCGAATCGTTATATTCGGGTTGGAAGCGGAGGAGTCGGGGCCGGGGATATCACGGGCTCCAGACCATCGTCTGCAGGTGCAGGCGTTCGCCGTTTCGGCCTCGGAAGCCTGAGATGATGCGGGGCCTTCCGTGGTGTTCGAATCCCATTCGTTCGAAGAAGGCGATGGCCTCCGTGTTCTCTGACATCGCCTGGAGGAAGCACCCCGGCGATCCTTCTTCGCGCAGGCGCTCCTGCCATCGCCGCATGAGGGCGGAGCCGATGCCCTTGCCGCGCGCTTCGGGGACCAGGCGGATGTGCAGGTGCGAAGGCCACCGCGGGTCGTCGAACTCCTTGGCGGTCTCCTTTCCGCGATCGACGATCGAGTCGAAGGCCATCCGCCCCAGGAACAGCGCGGTCTCGGGGCGCAGGAACAGCCGCTCCGTGCGGAGCAGGCGTTCGAAGCACTCCGAGTCCGAGGGAAGGGCCGAGGTGTCCAGGCACCCGGTGAGGTAGCCCAGAAGCTCGCCGTCCTCCTCGGCCACGAAGAAGGAGCCGGGATCGCCGTCCGCGTAGCGGTCCAGCCACACCGCCGGGTCGTGCTCCCCGAAGACCGACGTCGCCGCCGGGTCGCCCTCGCCGCTGCGCGCGAGCACCCCGCGCAGCCGGGACCGGTCCTGCTCGCGGTAGGTCCGCACCGTGACGCCGGTGGTGCCGTCCACGTTCGCCATGCCGTCCTCCTCGGGTCCGCCGCTCTTTCGGTGTACAGCATAGACGCAACTGTGTAGCCCGTACACCGAATGTTCGGGGGCGGCCGCTCCCAGGGCCCTCCCGGTACCCTCCTGGGGACCGAGCCGAGGAGGTGCCGTGGAGCGGGAACGGGGCGGCCGGGTGCTGGCCGCCAATCTGCGGGCGCTGCGCGAGCGGTCGGCGCTCACGCTGTCGGAGCTGGCGCGCAGGTCCGGGATCGCCAAGGGGACGCTGTCCCAGGTGGAGTCCGGCTCGGGCAACCCCACCATCGAGACGGTGTTCAGCTTGTCGAACGCCTTGAAGGTGCCGGTCTCCTCGCTGCTGACCGAGCGCGAGGACCCCGAGGTGGTGCTGGTGCGCTCGGACGGCCTGGAGGTCCTCGGCGGCGACGCCGTCGACCTGCGCATGCTGCGCCGGATGGACGTCACCGAGCGCGTCCTGGAGCTGTACGACCAGCGCGTCCGCCCGGGGGAGCGGCAGTGCTCGACGGGCCACCCCGGCCGCGAGCACGTGGTCGTCACCGAAGGGGTGCTGCGGGTCGGCCCGCCGGACGCCCCCTACGAGCTGAACCCCGGCGATTACGTCTGCTTCCCCGCCGACCGGCCGCACATCTACGAGGCCGTCGGCGGCCCGGTGGTCTCGGTGCTGCTCCTGGAGTACCCCGCCGACACCGGCCCCCCGGCCCCAGGAGGGGCGTGCGCCGCCGCGGTCGAGGCTTCCGCGCGGCAGGAGTGAGGCCGGTGCCGCTTTCGGCCCGCCCCGTCGGGCCGTCAGTCCGTGGCGTCGAACTGCGTGATCACGCGTTCCGGGCGCACGCGCACCACGAGCTCTCCGGGGACCCCGTTGCGGCGGCCGAACTCCTCGGCGCGGTCCGGCCCCATGTAGCGCGCGGCGATCGCGGTCGCGGTGCGCAGCAGCTCATCGGGGTCCTCGGAGACCGAGGCGCGCCCTTGCACCTGGACGAACGCGTACGGGGGCCGCTCGAGGTCGACGCTCAGTGCCAGGCGCGGATCCCGCGACAGGTACCGGCCCTTGGCGCTGGTCCCACCGGTGTTGAAGACGATCTCCCCGTCCTCGACGATGAACCAGACCGGGGCCACGAGGGGACGGCCGTCCGAGGCCGTGAAGGCGATCTTCGCCGTGCGGGTGCCCTCCATGAGGAAGTCGCGCACGCGTGCATCATCCAGGGAGGCCATGGGGCCACCGTAGCCGCGGTGCCTCCGCCTGTCCGGGCGCCCGGGCGTGTGTCGCACAGGCGCCGCCCGGCGGCCGCGGACGTCCCGTGCCGCGCGCTTGCGGTACACTCACCGTCGTGACCTGCCAGACGCACCGCTATTTCACGTTTATCGAGCCGGCCCGGGAGCGGTCGGCCGCTGGAGCGTGAGCAGAGCGGTCGACGGGTCCCGAGCCGGCTGAGAGCGAGAAGGCGACGCCTTCCGCTCTTTTTCTTTTTCCAGCGGTCGGCTCCCCTTTGGCCAGGTGGGCGGTCGGCCGCCCCAGGCCGAAAGGAATCAGCGACGATGACCCCCGAGAACGGCGCCGGGAACGGCAGTGCCTCCGAGGTCCAGGAGCTGCGCGGGCGCATCGACCAGGTGGACGCCCAGCTCGCCGAGCTGCTGGAGCGGCGCGCGCTTCTGGCCGCACAGGTCCAGAGCCTCAAGCCGGTCGGCGGCTTCGCCGGCCGCGACACCGACCGTGAGCGCAGCCTGGTCGCCGCCATGGCCCGCCGCGCGCCCCGTCTGGGGGAGCGGCGCATCTCGCGCATCATGCGCGCGGTGATCGAGGCGGGCCTGGACGCCGCCGAGCAGGACCGGGCGCGCGTCTGAAGGCCCCCGCCACGACCCCGTCGGCCCTGCGACGACGGCTCCGGCGTCCCTGAGGCCTCTGGTGTCCCGGCCCGTACTGGGGTACGGGGGCCGTGGCCCGCGACGGGGACGCGTGGTAAGAGATGTGGCGTCCCGGAACGGGCCGGAGCGCACGGAGGTGGCCGTGGCCGACGGGAATGGGCCGATCGCCCGCGCAAGGCTGCCGGAGCCGGTGAGCGAGGAGACCAGGAGCCTGCTCAGCACCGGCCCCTTCCACGAGGCGCTGCGCGCCGTGGTCGAGGACAGTGGGCTGACGCTCGAGGGCCTGCAGCGGCGCATCGACCGTCGCGGCGTGCGGGTCAGTCTCACGGCGCTGAGCTACTGGAGGCAGGGGCGGAGCCGCCCTGAGCGTCCGGAGTCCCTGCGGGCACTGTGCGCGATCGAGGAGATCCTGCGCCTGCCCGACGGAGCGCTGCGCTCGCTCCTGGGCCCGCCCCGCCCGCGAGGGCGCTGGGCGCGCCGGGCGGAGCCGCCCTCCCCGCCGGGAGCGCGGGCGCCCTGCGCGCCCATCGTCCCCGAGCCGTACGGCGCCTCCTACGAATCGGCGCTGTTCGAGTCGTCACTGCGGGCGTTCTGCCAGATGGACACCGTCCGCGTAGGGGCCGACCAGGCCATCCGCAGACTCGGCACCCGGATGGTGCTGCGCGCGCTGGACGACGGCCCCGACCGCTGCACGGCCGTCTACAGCGGCGAGCCCGGGGTCCCTCCCGCGGCGATACGGCCGCTGGCGGTCGAAGGCTGCACGGTCGGGCGGGTGCGGCGCCACCCGCGCGAGCCGCTGGTCGCCGTCGAGCTGTTGTTCGACCGGGCGCTGAGGGCAGGACAGACCCATCTCGTCGAATACGCCTTCGCCATCACCGACGCCACCGTCAGCAGGGACTTCCGCCGCGCGTTCCGCTATCCCGCGCAGACCTACGTCCTCGACGTCCGCTTCGACCCGGACGCCCTGCCGGCGCGCTGTTTCCGCTTCTCCCAGTCGGGCCCGGGCGCCCCCGAGGTCGTCGAGGGAGAACTCGACCCGGCTCCCTGCGGTTCCGTCCACATCGCCGAACAGGGAATGGGCGGGGGCGTCCTGGGCATCGGCTGGCACTGAGCCGCGCCCCCTTCGCCCCGGGCCCCGCTGCCGCGTGCCGGGTCCGCCCGGAGCCGTCACGGGACCGTGAAGGCGCTCACGACCTGGTGGAAGTCGTCGTCGGCGTACAGGGCGATGCTCTTGGCCGCGTGGTCGACGTCCACCCGTACCGGACGCAGGTCCGGCCGCCCGTCCAGGCCTCCTCCCGGGCGCCACCAGTAGACCTGCCCGGTGATGGGCTTGTCCCCCTCGGCGAACCGGGCCGCCACCTCCTGCACGGTCTCCAGCGCCGCGATCGGATGGTGCCCGTCGATCGGATGGGCGATGACCACCTGCGGCACCGGCAGGGCGACCAGCGCCCCCGACGGCGGGGCTGCTCCCAGCGCGCGGTCGAGCGCGTGGACGTGCGCGGCCATGAAGAGGTGGTCGCCCCCGATGTGCACGAGCGGGATCCCGCCCGGCCCCTCGTGCCGGGAGACCTCCGCGGGCTCGCCCAGGGAGTTGTCCACGGCCGTGCGGAACGCCTGCTCGGGGGAGGTCCCCGTCCGCTGGAGCGCGGCCCGCGTCAGCATCTGCACCGAGTCGGGCCCGTCGACGGCGACGGTCTCCCACAGCCCCGGCGCCAGCGGGCGCGTCACCAGGCTCGCGCGCATCTCCTCGGTCAGTTCCCTGGCCAGCGTCTCCTCCGCGTGGAGCCGGATGCGCAGGGACCCCGGGTCCGCCCCGCCCGCCGGCTGAGCCGGGGGGCGTCCCCGCTCCTGCCCGGACATCCGCGCATGCTCCTGGGCGCAGTCCCGGGCGAAGTCCGCCGCGAGCGCCTCGACCTCTTCGGGCAGGCGCCCTACGACCGCGGAGCGGTAGCCCCGCGCGTCGAACTTGCCGGCCGTGCCGTCCGGAGCCTTGAGGCCGATCGTGTCCGGGTCCAGGAACACCGGGGAGAACCCGTGCCTCTCCAAGGCCCGGAGCACGGCGTGGCCGGCCGCGTCGTCCGCGGGCAGCGGGTAGTGCGTGCCCAGCGGGACGCCGCGGCGGCGGAAGCCGCGCATGAGGCCGCGCACCACGCCCGCGGCGAAGCCCGGCAGGTCGCCGGGAGGCATGGCCGCCGCCTCCCGGAAGGCGTCGGCGAAGTCCAGGTCGGTGGTGCCGCCCCCGGGGAGCGCGGTGCGGACCCCGGTGGGAGGGAGGTGTTCGGCCTCGATCCGCTCGCGGGCGAAGGCCTCCAGAAGGGCGTCGGCGAAGTCCGCTCCCGGAGCGCCCTCGCCGGCGTGGCGGCGGTGCCGGCCGTGCGCCGGTCTCATCTCGTCACTCACGCCATTGCGACGCTGCGGCCCCCTGGCGCGGTTCCCGTGCCCTTGACCCGAGGGGAGCCGTGCTTTACCCGGTAGGGGCGATCATGGCGGTGAGGGGGTGGCTGCGGTGGTCAATCCGGTATGGACCGGCACCCTGACGTTCGGCATGGTGTCGCTTTCGGTACGGCTGTACAGCGCGCGCGAGAGGCACGGCCCGGTCATGCACCAGTTCCAGCGGGGGACCTCGGACCGCATCCGCTACAAGCGTGTCAACGAGCGGACCGGCGGGGAGGTGCCCAAGGACGACATCGTCCGCGGCGCCCGCGTGGACGAGGACGACGGCGAGGACTACGTGGTGCTGGAGGCGGAGGACCTGGAATCGATCCTCCCCGCGCGCTCACGGGCCATGGAGATCCGCGGGTTCGTTCCCGAGAGGCAGGTCGACCCGCTCTGGTACTCGGCGACCTACTTCGTGAGCCCCCGGGAGCGCGCGTCGGCCAAGCCCTACCGGCTGCTGTGCGCGGCCCTGGAGCGTACCGGGCGGCTCGGCCTGGCCACGTTCATCATGCGCGACCGCGAGCACCTGGTCCTGGTGGGCCCGCAGCAGGGGGTGCTCTCGGCCTCGACCCTGTGGTGGCCGGACGAGGTCCGCGACCCCCGGGACGTGATGCCGCCGGTCTCCGAGGCCGAGCTGAGCGACTCGGATCTGGGACTGGCCGAACAGCTCGTGGAGGCGATGGCGACCGACTGGGAGCCGTCCGACTACAGCGACGACTACGAGCGGCGCCTTGAGGAGCTGATCGAGGCCAAGAGCAAGGGCCGCACCATCACCTACCAGGAAGAGGAGCCGCAAGAGGGGTCCACCGTCGTCGAGCTCACCGACGCGCTGCGCAAGAGCCTCAAGGAGCGCAGGCAGACCCGCGCGAACGGGGGCAAGGGGAGCGGCGGGAACGGATCCAAGGGCGCGCGGGCGCCGAAGCCGCGACGCGGAAACGAGTCCGAGGCGGACGGCGCACCGTCCTCCCCGAAGGGGGCGACGAAGAAGGAGCTCCTCAAGGAGGCCGGGGAGCTGGGCGTCCAAGGCCGTTCCAAGATGAGCAGGGACCAGCTGGCCGAGGCGGTCGAAGAGGCCAGGAACACCTCCGCCCGGGCGGCGCGCTGAGGCCGCTCTCGTCCCGGCTCTGGATCCCGGCCCGGGAGCCCGGACCGCGGGTGCTCCTCAGCCGGGCCCCTCCGCGTCGATCGCCAGCCCCTCGGGCACCTCGCCCGGCGACAGGTCCGGGCGCGGACGGAGGTAGCGCACCAGGTGCCGCCATTTGCCTCCGGCGACCGACGCGTCCGGCTCCACCTCCACCACCAGGTCCGGCTCGACCCTGGTGTAGGGCTGGCGCGTCTCCCGGCCCCAGGCCGGCCCCAGCGTGCGGGGCCAGGGGTGGTCGTCGCTGGCCTTGGACAGCAGCCCGTCCAGCCCCTCCCGCTGGGCCTCGTCGAGATCGTGGGTCCGGCCCACGGGCCGCAGCGCCCCCGACCCGGGATCGCGGCGCCCGAGGATGAGGGCCCACGGGCGGTCCGGTCGGCCCACCACGCCCCCGACCACCGCCTCCGTCGTCGCGACCCGCTTGTACTTGTCCCACCCGCGCCGCCCCGGCCGGTAGGAGCGCCGGTCGTCCTTGGCGACCAGCCCTTCGATCCCCGCGTCGGCCAGGCCGTCGAACCATTCGCGCGCGGTCGCCGGGTCGCCGGTCTGCCAGCCCAGCACGAGATGCGGGTCGTCCACCCCGCCGAAGAGCCGTTCCAGCCGGGCGCGGCGGTGGCGCAGCGCGCGCCGGGTCAGATCGGTCCCGCCCTCGTGCAGCAGGTCGAAGACGACCAGGTGGCAGGGTTCCTCGGCGGCCAGGCGCCGCGCCGAACGGGGGGAGGCGCGGTTGCGCCGCTGGAGCGCCGCGAAGTCCAGGCGGCCGTCCGCCCACCGGACGATCTCGCCGTCGAGGAGGAGCCCGTCGGGCATCTGGGCGTCCACCGCGGCGGCCACCTCGGGCCAGCGCGTGTCGAGGCGGCGCCCCCGGCGCGAGTGGAGGCGGACCGGCCCGGTCGACGCCAGGGCGCGGAACCCGTCCCACTTCGGCTCGTACACCAGGTGCGGCCCCTCGGGGAGGGACTGCACGGTGCGCGCCAGCATCGGTTCCACATGGAGACCGTGCCCGTGGCCCGCCCCGGACAACCGTTGACCTGCACTCCCATCGCCCACGGCGCTCAGGGGCGCTGAAGCGCCCGGCGCGCGGCGTCCCTCCGAGTATGCTCCGTGTCCGTTCGGACGGCGGAGAGCCGCCTGAGCCCCGAGTCCCGTATCGGCGCGCCGGCTCAGGCGTCCCGCCGGACGCGAACGCGGGGAGCCGGTCACCGACGTCCGCGGGCCGGGATAAGAAGCCCTGTCAACGCTCCAGAGGACGTCAGACGCCCTCGTTCCGCGCCGCGCAGGGAGGAGGCGCCGCGGGTTTCCGGGAGCCCCTGAACGGCTCCTCGGCCGCCGGGTAAGACGTTCCCGGGTGCGGAGGGCTCCACCGCTCCCGGGGCGGGCACCGTCCTCCCCGTGGGTCTGGGCAGGAGCGGCGCATCGGCCTATCGTCGCCACTGACCCGCCGTCCCGGTGGCCACGGCGCCGCGCCGACCGGCGTGCCGCGCCCTCCCGGGCGGAGCGCCCGCCCGCTTCCGCCCCACCGTCCTCCCCACACCGCGAGGAACGCCATGTCCCCCAGCGCCCGCCCTGGAAGAAGACCCTCCCGACGGCTCATCCGGCCGCTGCGCGCGGCAGCCGCCCTCGTCACCGCCGTGGCCGCGGCCCTCGTCACCGCCGCCACCGCGGCTCCGGCCGCCGCCGACGCCGGACCTCCCGTCCCGGCGCGGTCCGCTCAGGCGGCCCAGGCCGACATCGTCGCCGGCGACCCCTTCTTCAACGACGCCTACCCCGGCCGCTGCACCATCGGCGCGGTCGTCACGGCCGGGTTCCTGGCCAACGCCCACTGCGGGCGAGAGGGCGACCGGGTGCGCGGCCGTGACGGCGGCACCGGCACCGTGGCCTGGAGCTCCCCGGAGAGCGGTGTGCTGCTCGTCGAAGCCGACGACGGCTGGAGGCCCACCTCCTCCATCCGGACCGGCGGCGGCGCGAACGCCACCGTCCGCGGCACGGTCGAGGCGCCCGTCGGCGCCTCCGTGTGCCGACCCGGCCCGACCACCGGCTGGCGGTGCGGCACCATCGTGGCCAAGAACCAGACGGTGCGGACCCCGCAGGGACACGTCTACAACGCCACCCGGACCAGCCTCTGCGCCGAACCCGGCGACACGGGCGGCGCCTTCTACAGCGACGGCCACCTCCAGGGCCTCCTGCTGGTGGCCTCGGGCAACTGCTCCACCGGTGGAACGAGCTTCTTCCTGCCGATCGACCCGATCCTGTCCCGGTACGCGCTCACGCCGGTGACCGGCTGAGACCGGCGGCCGTCCCGAGCGCCCTGCCCGGGAACCGCCCCGGCTCCCCGCCCGTCCCGGACACCAGGGCGTTCCGTTGCCGAACGGCGCCCGATCCGTGATGACCGAACGGCGGGCGGAGAGGAGAATGGGGACCAGAAGAAGTGGAGGAGGACCCCGCGCCCCGCGGGGCGGCCGTGCGGGCGCGCGGTCCCCACGGGGAGGCGGATGCCATGTCCACGATCGCCCACGCGCGTTCGCACGCGCTCGTGCACGCCTGGAGAGGCCTGGTCTCCGGCCTGGCAGGCGGTGTCGTCTTCGGCGTCCTCATGGCCGCCGCGGGCATGCTCCCGGCGGTCGGCATGCTGGTGGGCACCGAGAACGCCATCGCCGGCGGCGCGGTGCACCTGGTGATCTCCGCCGGATTCGGCCTGGTCTTCGGCCTGATCGCGGGCGCCGTCGCCGACCGCCCCTGGCCCGTGCTGGCCGCGGGCGCGGCCTACGGCCTGTTCTGGTGGGTGGCGGGGGGACTGGCCCTCATGCCGGCCATGCTCGGCATGCCGGCGTTCGCGTTCGGCGAGCAGGCGTGGACGAGTCTGGCCGGCCACCTGCTGTACGGGGTGGTCACCGCGGCCGTGCTGATGTGGATGAGCCACAAGGAGGTCTGAGGTGTGACCGGAACGCCGCTCCGCGCCCGGCGGGGGCGGCGTCCCGGCACGTCCGGGGGCACCCCGCCGGGGCGGTGGCGCGGCCGGGCCGCGAGTGGCAGGCTGGTGAGGCGTGGCCGTACGTGACCGAATCACCGAAACCGAATGGTCGTTGCTGGCGCCGCTGATGCCCGTCGGCGCCGGAGAGAGGGAAGGACCGGGCGGCATGCGCCGCGTGGTCGAGGCGGTGCTGGAACGCCTGCGCACCGGATGCCCCTGGCACGAATTGGGCGGGAGCACCGCGGAAGGGGAGGCGGCGGCCGAGTGGTACCGGCGCTGGTGCGCCGACGGCACCTGGCAGCGGATCGCCGACCGCCTGCGCGTCGACCCGTCGACCGGGCGCAGACTGGTGGCCGGGTCCCCGGTGGAGGCGGTGTGCACGGTGCGCCCCGCGCCCGCCTCGGCGTGGCTGGGCGCCCGGTGCGCCTTCGAGCGCGCCCGCCGCTCGCACGGTGGGCCCCGCTGACGGGTGGGCCCGCGGCGGGCCCGGGGCCGGAGGGCGGTGCGTCACGGCGCCCGCGCCGCCGGCCCCGGGCGGGAGCGCCTCACATCCGCGGCGGCAGCGCCACCCGCCCTCCGGGCGCGAGCTGCTCCCGCCAGGCGGCCGGGGGCGGGCCGATCGGGTCGGTGCACACGATCCGGTCGTAGGGGCCGCACCGCGCATGGCCCTGGTCGGGACGGGCGATGACCACGCGGGCGGGGTAGCCCGCCTGCGCCAGCCGCCAGCGCGCCGCGGCCGCCTCGGCGGGGTCGGCCGAGGTCGCGGTGACCAGGTCGGCGTCGCCGGTCCGGTGGCAGATCAGGGCGGTGGCGTAGCCGCTGGCGCAGCCCACGTGCAGGACCCGCATGCCGGGGCGGATGCCGGCGCTGTCCAGCACCGTGAGCAGGGTCGCCATGGCGGGGTCCGGGTCCGTGGGCTCGGCGGACCACAGCGGCCGCGCGCTGAAGGGGCTGCGCGGGACGGCGGCCACGGCCGGCCGCCAGGCCGCCGGGGCGTAGCAGGCGGCGTGGGCACGGGACAGGGCGGTGGTGGACACGGGGCTCTCCGGGCGCGTCGGGGGCGGGGACATGGCTCGAGCGGGGTGCACCAAGAGTAGTCGGTCCGCGCACGTGCGTGAGCGGCCGCGGCAGGCCTGCGGCCCGCGCACACGTGCGCGGAGCGTACCGGGGCCGCCCTTGCTCCCGCCCCGTCGGTGCCCGTCCGCACCCGTGCCCGGGCGGAACGCCCGTCAGGCGGCGGTGCGCGGATACCCCGGGACGGCCCGGCTGACCAGCCACGCCACCACGCCGCACCCCGTTCCCACGAGGGTTCCCACCGCAAGGCTGCTTACCAACGAGAACCCCCGCACCGCCAACGCCTCCACCGCGGGCGGAAGGACGCCCTGCAGGTTGCCGCCGAGCGCCGGCGGTGTATCGAACGCCCAGGCCCACAACACCTGGTGCGTCACGCCCAGCAGCGCGCCGTACGCCACCCCCACCGCCATCAGGGTGAGCAGAGGGTTGGGAACCCGCCTCCACAGCGCCACCACCACCCAGACGGTGAGCGGCGCCCACACGAGCAAGGCGTTGGCCGCCGGCCCCACGACCTCCAGGTCATGGGCGATGACCCGTGGGACACCGAGCAGGGCGAGGCCGATGACCCCGAGCATCGGAACTCCCAGCCGTCCCCGGGCGCCCTGCGCAGTTCGATCGCTCACCGTCGTCCTCCCGACGCTCCGTTCCGAGCACCACCGCGGTCCTGCGGCGGCTTACGGCCAGTGAGCCTAGAGAGGGCACGTGTTCCGGCACCTCGGGCTGCGCGGTGCAATCGCTCTACATCGCAGGGTGTACGCGGGAAGAGGAGCGTGCACCTCCAGGAGGCGGTCCCCTCAAGCGACTCCGGTCCCGCACGGGCGCTCGTGGTGCGGGCGACGCCGGCGCCTCGGCGAGAGGGAGCCGTACCGAGGGGCGCGGGCCCTTGGCGCGCGAGAGATCACGCCGCCCATAGACTCCGCAGAGTGAGCGATCGGAATCCCTATGGCCGCCTCGACCTCGACCAGCTGCGCACCTTCCTGGCGGTCTACCGCGCGGGCTCCCTGACGGCGGGGGCACGCCTGGCGGGGCTCTCACAGCCCACCGCCACCGCGCAGGTCAAGGCCCTCGAAACGGCGATGGGCCGCCGACTGTTCGAGCGCCTGCCCCGCGGGGTGGCGCCCACTCCCGTCGCCGACGACCTGGCCGGGCGCCTGGCCGGGCCGATGGACGCCCTGGAGGCGGTCGCCGGCGGCGCCTCCGACGCGCCTGCCCCGGTGCCCCCGCTGCACCTGGGCGGCCCCGCCGAGATGCTGTGCACCACCGGCCTGCCGGCGCTGGCCCCCCTCATCGGCCAGGGGGTGCGCCTGCGGGTGGCGACCGGTCTGGCCGACGACCTGCTGGCCGGCCTGCGCGCGGGCCGGCTGGACCTGGTGGTCTCCTCGGTGCGGCCGCGCGGGCGCACTCTGGCGGCCGAGCCGCTCGCCGACGAGGACTTCGTCCTGGTGGCCTCCCCGGCCTGGGCCGAGCGGCTGGACCCGGGCCGCCTGGCCGCCGAGGGGCCCACCGCCCTCGCGGGGGTCCCGCTGGTGTCCTACGCCGAGGACCTGCCCATCCTGCGCCGCTACTGGCGGCACGTCTTCGGCGAGCGGCTGACCGCGACCCCCGCGCTCACCGTCCCCGATCTGCGGGGCGTGGCCGCCGCGGTCGCCGCCGGGGCCGGGGTGAGCGTCCTGCCGCGGTACCTGTGCACGCGCGAACTGTCCTCGGGTGCGCTGGTGGCGCTGCTGGAGCCCGAGGACCCGCCGATCAACACCGGCTTCCTGGTGCAGCGCGCGGGCGCCCAGACCCACCCGCACCTGGCGCCGGTCCGCGAGCGGCTGAAGGCGGCGGTGTGCCTGGGATGAGCCCGGGCGGCGCGCGGCCGTTTCCGGCCGGGTCGCCCCTGTCCTCCTCGAATCGCAGAGGGTAAGATCGCAATCGCCCGTTGTGATGAAATGCGCCCCCGGTGCCGGGCGCGGCGACCGTCCGCGCTCCGCGGAGGCGGACCGACGGAGACGGACCGCGACATTGAGGCCAGCCCCCGCCCGCCCCCCGGGCCCCTTCCCGTACGGGGAGGCCGCGCACGACACGACCGCCTTCCGGATCCTCGGCCCGGTCCGGGCCCAGCGCGGGACGCGCCCCGTCCCGCTGCCGGGCGGCAAGCAGCGCACCCTGCTCGCCGCCCTCCTGGCCCGGTCCGGGGCGAGCCTGCCCGCGAGCGCACTGGTGCCCTACATCCTCAGCGGAGGAGGGCCGGAACACCCCGAGGCGGCCGTGTACACCTACGTCGCCCGGCTGCGCGGCGCGCTGGCGCGGCACGCGGACTGCCCCGGCCTGATCAGCACCACCCCCGGCGGCTACCGCGCCGAGCTCGACGCCGACCGGCTCGACCTGTCGGCCTTCCGGGCCCTGGTCCGCCGCGCGCGGCGCGGCGCCGACCGCGGCGACCTCCGGGGCGCCGCCTCGGACCTGCGCGACGCGCTGGCGCTGTGGACGGGGCCCGCCGCCGACGGGCTGGGGTCCGCGGCCTTCCGGCGCGGTGTGGCCGAACCGCTGGAGGAGGAGGCCGTCCGTGCGCTGGACGGCTACCTGGAGGTCATGGGGGCGCTCGGGGAGGGGGGCGACGCGCTGGCGGAGGCGCGGGCGATGGCGGCGGTCCACCGGGGCCGGGGCGGGCTGGGCCGGAGGCTGGCCGAGGTGGTCGGGTAGGGCGGCCGGGCCTCCTGACGCCGACCGGAGCGGCCCCCGCACCCGCGGAACGGCGCGTTCGGAAGGGGAGTCGTTCCCGACCCCGGCCCACGGCCCCCCGGGCACCGGCGAAAACAATCTCCATGAACGCGCATGAATCGGTTGCCGCTGGGCAAAGAGGCGGTAAGGGTTGCATCGGCCGGGTGGGCGGAGGTTCTCCTCCGCCCACCCGGCCCACCCGTTTCCAGGGCGCCCGGCCGCGGACACCTCACCCGGACGGGGCGGACTCGGGCTCCTCTCCGGGTTCACGGGCCCCTCCTGCGGACCCGTCCCGGGCACCCCGGCGCACCGCCGCGCGCTCGGCGAGAGCGCCGATGCCGACGACCGCCAGGTTCACCCCCAGCCCGTACAGGCCGGCGTTCACACCGGCGAGCGCCGCCCCGTAGAGCGTGGACAGCGCCAGCGTCGCCGCCACCCCGGCCGTCATCCCGGCCAGGACCACCGCGGGGTGCACCGGCCGCCTCCGCCACAGGGCGAGCGCGATGGCCGGTGTGATCTGCACCAGCCCCGCGTACGTCAGCAGGATCAGGTTGGCGAGTAGGTCCGGCCTGAGCAGCGCCAGCGTCAGCGCCGCGAGGCAGGCGGCGACCACCGTGGCATGGTTGACCCAGAACTGCGTCCGGGGCGAGCGTACGGGTGCCACATTGCGCGCGACCAGGGTCGAGACGCCGATCGCCATGCTCGCCGCCGGAACCATCGACGCGGTCAGGGCAGCGACCGCCACGACCCCCACGAGCGGGTCGGGGAGCATTTCGCGCACCAGGGTGAGCAGCGAACCATTGGGCTCGGTGTCCTGGGACAGCACGAGCACGGCGGTGAATCCCAGCGTCACCGGGAAAGCGACCACCAGGGTGAACAGGGGGAGGAACGCGTAGTTGCGGCGCAGCGCCCGCGCGCTCCCCGCACTCAGCACGCTGTTCCACAGGAAGGGCAGCCCCATCAGACCGAACCCCAGCACGCTCACCAGCGCGCTGGTGAAGAACCACACCGGTCCGGCCCCTTCGACCTGCAGGGTCAACAGCTCGGGCCGCTCGGAGGCCACCCGCTCGAACACGTTCCCCAGGCCGCCCGCGTAGTGGATCGGGACCACCACCGCCAGCGCCGTGATGACCACCAGGGTGACGGCGTCCTTGAAGTAGGCGGTGGTGACGACGCCGCGGACCCCGGCCCACAGCACGAACACGACCACCAGCACCGTTCCGGCCGCCATGCTCACCGCGCCGGACGCGGCGTCCCCCGTCACGAGCTCCAGCACCAGACCCAGGCCGGTGATCTGGAGTTGCAGGTAGGGGAAGAGGAAGAGCAGGGCGAAGACCGCCGACACCGCCCCCAGGACGCGGCTGCCGTAGCGGTCGGCGAGGAAGTCGCCCTGGGTCAGGTAGCCGCGTTCCCGGCCCAGCCGCCAGATGCGGGGGCCGACGAAGAACAGCAGGATGTAGCCGACCGCCAGGTAGGGCACGACGTAGAGCGCGGCGACGCCCCCGGTGAAGACCAGGCCCACCAGCCCGAGGAAGGTGAAGGCGGTGAAGATCTCCCCGGCCTGGAGGAACCACACCGTGGCGGCGCCGAAGTTGCGCCCGCCCACGGTCCAGTCGGCGAGGTCCCCCGACGGGCGGCGCCGGCCGAGCATCCCGCAGGCGGCGATCGCGGCCATCCCGGCCAGGGCGATGGCGAGCGTGGTGCTCATGCCCCGCCCTCCTCGCGGTCGGCGCCCCGCTCCACGAAGAGCAGCACGGGCGTCACCGCCAGGCACCACAGGACGACCCACACCAGCATCGGTGGGAGCCCGAACCAGAGGCCGCCCGTTCTGAGGAAGGGGAGGACGGGGGTGGCCATCAACGCCGCCGCCGGAACGATCACGGCCAAGGACCTGCTGCGCAAGGGACCTCCCGATGCGCGAGGGGGCAGGGGCAGAGGCGACACTAGGCCCCGGACCCCGGCGGCGCAACGGTCTCCTACCGCCCCCGTCGGCCCTGCCGCCCCTTCCGCCTCTGCCGGCACCGAGCCCCGCCCCTGAGGGCGCGGCGGCGCGCCCGACTCCCGTACGCATGGTCGCCGCACGCCGGGGTAGCCGGAGCGGACGAGCCACGACAGACGAGGAGGGGGAACCGTCATGGCCGGTGAACTGGAAGGGCGCACGGTGGCCCTGCTCGCCGCCGACGGCGTCGAGCAGGTCGAGCTGGAGCGGCCCCGCGGCGCCCTGCAGGGGGCCGGGGCCCGGGTCGAGCTGGTGTCCGTCGTCCCCGGGCCGATCCAGGCGATGAACGGCGACATCGAACCCGCCGACACCTTCGCCGTGGACCGCAAGGCGGGTGAGGCGGACCCGGCCGCCTTCGACGGGCTCGTCGTTCCCGGCGGGACCATCAACCCGGACCGGCTGCGCATCGTCGCCGAGGCGGTCGAATTCGTCCGGGCCTTCGCCGACTCCGGGCGGCCGATCGGGGCGATCTGCCACGGGCCGTGGATCCTCGCCGAGGCCGGCGTGGCGCGGGACCGGACCGTGACCTCCTACCCCAGCATCCGCACCGACCTGCGGAACGCCGGGGCGAAGGTGGTCGACGAGGAGGTCGTCACCGACCGCGGCGTCACCACCAGCCGCGACCCGGGCGACCTGACCGCGTTCTGCGACCGCCTGATCGAGCAGATCGCCCGGAGCGAGCTCTCCGGCGCCCGCTGATACGCCCCTGGGAGGGGGAGGGGCGTCGACGGCCCGACGCCGATCAAGGGCGTCCGCCGACCGCCCGGAGGGCGGTCGGCGGACGGCCGACCCCATGAGGCGGATGCCATCCGAAGACCGAGCGGGAGGATTTCACAATGCCCGAGAACCCGGAACGACGCACTGGGGAAAGGGAGGACTCCGGCAGGGACGAGAAGGACCGTCGGCTGGACGACGCCCGCGTCGATCCTGAGGGGGCGCTGACCACCGACACCGGGGTCAGGGTGGACGACACGGACAACTCGCTGAGTGTGGGCGAGCGCGGCCCGACGCTCCTGGAGGACTTCCATTTCCGGGAGAAGCTGACCCACTTCGACCATGAGCGGATCCCCGAGCGGGTGGTGCACGCCCGGGGAGCGGGGGCCTACGGCCACTTCCAGGTGTACGAGTCCCTCGCGGACCACACGTGCGCGGACTTCCTGTGCGACCCGTCGCTCAAGACGCCGGTCTTCGTCCGCTTCTCCACGGTCGCCGGGTCGCGCGGCTCCGCCGACACCGTGCGCGACGTCCGGGGCTTCGCCACCAAGTTCTACACCCGGGAGGGCAACTACGACCTCGTCGGGAACAACATGCCCGTCTTCTTCATTCAGGACGGCATCAAATTCCCTGATTTCGTGCACGCGGTCAAGCCCGAGCCGCACAACGAGATCCCCCAGGCCCAGTCGGCGCACGACACGCTGTGGGACTTCGTCGGCCTCCAGCCCGAGACCTTCCACATGATCATGTGGCTGATGTCGGACCGCGCGATCCCGCGCAGCTACCGCACCATGCAGGGCTTCGGCGTGCACACCTTCCGGCTGGTGAACGCCGAGGGGCGGGGAACCCTCGTCAAGTTCCACTGGACGCCGCGCCTGGGCACGCACTCGCTCGTGTGGGACGAGGCCCAGCGCATCGCGGGCAAGGACCCCGACTTCAACCGCCGCGACCTGTGGGAGGCGATCGAGAGCGGCCAGTACCCCGAGTTCGAGCTGGGCATGCAGCTGATCCCGGAGAGCGACGAGCACTCCTTCGACGTCGACCTGCTCGATCCCACCAAGATCGTGCCGGAGGAGGAGGTCCCGGTCACCCCGGTGGGCCGGATGGTGCTGGACCGCAACCCGGACAACTTCTTCGCCGAGACCGAGCAGATCGCCTTCCACACCGCGAACGTGGTGCGGGGGATCGATTTCACCAACGACCCGCTGCTCCAGGCCCGCAACTTCTCCTACCTGGACACCCAGCTGATCCGACTGGGCGGGCCCAACTTCCAGCAGCTCCCGGTGAACCGCCCGGTGGCCGAGGTCACGAACAACCAGCGGGACGGCTACGGCCAGCACCGCGTCCACACGGGGACGACCAGCTACGCCGCCAACTCGCTGGGCGGGGGCTGCCCTGCGTTGGGCACTGAGCCGTTCCGCCACCACCAGGAGCGGGTCGACGGCGCGAAGATCCGCAAGCGCAGCGAGAGCTTCCAGGACCACTACAGCCAGGCCGCCCTGTTCTACAACAGCCTCGCGTCCTGGGAGCGCGACCACCTCGTCGAGGCCTTCCGGTTCGAACTCGGCAAGTGCGACTCGCTGCAGGTGCGCGAGCGCGTCGTCGAGCGCCTGGTCAACGTCGACCGCGGGCTGGCCCGCCAGGTCGCCGAGGGGATCGGGGCGGACCCGCCCGAGGGGGAGGGGGAGCCCGGCCCCCGGCGGTCGTCGCCGGCCCTGAGCCAGGCGCGCACCGCGATGAACGAGATCACCGGGCGCACGGTGGCGCTCCTGGCCGCGGACGGCGTCCAGGGCGCCGACGTCGAGGCGCTGCGCGGCGCGATGGCCGACGGCGGGGCCCACGCCGAGGTGCTGGCGCCGCACGACGGGCCCGTGCGCACCGCCGACGGGGCACGGTTGGAGGCGGACCGGGCCATGAGCACCGTCGCCTCGGTGCTCTACGACGCGGTGGCGGTGCCGGGCGGGCCCGAGTCCGCGGCGCGGCTGTCGGCCGACGGCCTCACCCTCCACTTCATCGCCGAGGCGTTCAAGCACCACAAGCCGGTCGCCGCGCTGAACGAAGGGGTGGACGTGCTCTCCCGTGCGGCTCTGCCCGACCTGGGCATGGCGGAGCCGTCGGCCGACGGCGTCGTGGTGGACCAGGGGGTCGCCACGCACCGCGGCAAGGACCCGGCGGAACTCACGCGTGCGCTGTCGACCCTGCTGGCCGGACACAGGGTCTGGGAGCGGGAGACCGGTACCGTCCCGGCCTGACCCGGGCCCCGGGAAAGGCACCGCGGGGGCGGCACCCGCCGCCCCCGCCGCTCCGCCCTCCCGGCACCGGGAGGGCCGCTCTGGAGACCGGGACCGATTCCCGCCCTGGTCAGAACAGGCCGGTGATCTCTCCGTCGTCGTCCAGGTCGATGCCGTAGGCGGCGGGCGCACTGCCCAGGCCCGGCATCGTCTGCATCGTCCCGCAGATCAGGTAGACGTATCCCGCCCCCGCCGCGGGCCGGACTTCGCGGACCGGAAGGGTCCAGCCCGTGGGGGCTCCGCGCAGTGCCGGATCCGACGACAGGGACAGGTGCGTCTTGGCGATGCAGACCGGAAGCCCGCCCAGGCCGCCGCGTTCACAGGCGCGCACCTGGCGCTCGGCGGTCTCGGAGAACTCCACTCCGTCGGCGCCGTAGACCTGGCGCGCGACCGCCTCGACCTTGTCGCGGATGGCCGCGTCCTGCGGGTACAGCGGCGCGTAGTGGGACTCCTCGTCCGCGGCCTCGGCCACGGCCCGCGCCAGGTCCTCGGCGCCGCTCCCGCCGTCGGCGACATTGGTGCACACCGCGCTGCGGGCCCCCGCCTCGGCGGCGATCCGGCGCACCTCCTCCAGCTCCGAGGCGTGGTCGGTGGGGAAGGCGTTGACCGCCACCACCGGCGAGACGCCGTGCAGGCGGCAGTTCTCGATCTGCTTGACGAGGTTGGCCGCGCCGGCCCGCACGTCGTCGGTGCTCTCCTCCAGCATCCCCTCGGGCAGCGGGCGCCCTGCGGCGACCGCGTGCCGCCCGGAGTGCGCCTTCAGCGCGCGCACCGTGGCGACCACCACCGCCGCGTCGGGGGCCTCGCCCGAGACACGGCACTTGATGTTGAAGAAGCGCTCGGCGCCCATGTCGGCCCCGAACCCGGCCTCGGTCACCAGGAAGTCGCCGCAGCGCAGGCCGACCAGGTCGGCGATGACCGAGGAGTTGCCGGTGGCGATGTTGCCGAACGGGCCCGTGTGCACCAGCACCGGGGTGTGCTCCAGGGTCTGGAGCAGGTTCGGCTTGATCGCCTCGCGCAGAACGGCGGCCATCGCCCCGGCACCGCCCAGCTGCTCGGCCGTCACCGGCTTGCCGGCCCTGTTGCCCGCGACGATGATGCGCCCCAGGCGGGCGCGCATGTCGCGCGCGGACGACGACAGCGACAGCAGCGCCATGACCTCGGAGGCGGCGGTGATGTCGAAGCCGGTCTGGCGGGGCACCCCGTCCAGTCGGCCGCCCAGACCGGTGACCACCGAGCGCAGGGAGCGGTCGTTGATGTCGACCACGCGCCGCCAGGAGACGTCGTGCGGGTCGATGTCCAGGGAGTTGTCGCGGAAGAGGTGGTTGTCCACGAGGGCGGCCAGCAGGTTGTGCGCGGCGCCGACCGCGTGGATGTCGCCGGTCAGGTGCAGGTTGAGGCGTTCCATCGGCACCACTTGGCTGTAGCCGCCGCCGGCCGCCCCGCCCTTGATGCCGAACACGGGTCCCATCGAGGGCTGGCGGATCGCGATGGAGGCGCGGTGGCCGATGCGGTTGAGGCCGTCGCCGAGTCCGACCGTGGTGGTGGTCTTCCCCTCGCCCAGAGGTGTGGGCGTCACCGCGGTCACGACGACGTAGCGGGCGCGGGGGCGTTCGCTGAGCGCTTCCAGCGCGGACAGGCGGATCTTGGCCACGTGGTCGCCGTAGGGCTCCAGCAGGTCCGGCGGAAGCCCCATCCTGTCGGCGATGCTCGACAGCGGCTCCAGCTCGGCGCCGCGGGCGATCTCCAGGTCGGTCGGGATTGGCAACGACATCACCCCTCAAGGCCCCCGTCCCGCCGGGGCACGGTCTCCCGCAGGAGGCGCGGAACGAGGAACCCGACGTAGGACTGGGATCCTGCACCAACATTCTCGAACACGGTTGGGTATAGCGCAATCAGTTTCGTAATACGCAATAGATGGCCGGGTGCGGCCACCGGGGCAGGCCCTGCGGCGGTGGGGGAGAGCGCCCCGTGGCGGGGAAGACCGGGAAGGGGCGGCGTGGAGAGGCCTCGGCGGGCACGGCCCGACGGGCGGACGCGTGCCGCCGGCGGGACCGCCGAGGGTGCGCCCCCGCCGGGCGGGAACGCATGGCGGAGGACGTGGTGCGGCGGACCGGGACGAGGGAGACGAGGGAAGGGGCGGCGCATGGGCCTGGCCGAGGAGTTCGATGCACTGACGGCCGGAGAGCTGCGGGCGAGGGGGACGCTGAAGTGGTCGCGCTTCGGTGACGGCGTCCTGGGCGCGTTCGTCGCCGAAACGGACTTCGGGACCGCGGAACCGGTCCTCCAGGCGCTGCGCTCCTCGGTCGAGGGCGCCGCCTTCGGCTACCCGCCCCCGGGAGCCGCCGCCGAGCTGGCCGAGGCCTGCCGGGACTGGTACGACAAGGCCTACGGCTGGAGCGCCCCCGCCGAGCGGATCCACACGGTGCCCGACGTGCTGCGCGCCTTCGAGATCGCCGTCACCCACTTCTCCCGGCCGGGGAGCCCGATCATCCTTCCCACGCCGTGCTACATGCCCTTCCTGACGATTCCCGCGCGCTTGGGGCGCGACATCGTCCAGGTCCCCATGCGGCGTGGCCGAGACGGCTGGACCCTCGACCCCCGCGCCCTCGCCGAGGCCTTCGAGAGCGGGGGAGACCTGCTGGTCCTGTGCAATCCGCACAACCCCCTGGGCCGGGTGTTCACCCGTCGGGAGCTGGAGGCGGTCGCCGACGTCGTCGACCGGCACGGCGGGCGCGTGTTCGCGGACGAAGTGCACGCACCGCTCACCTACCCGGGCCACGAGCACGTCCCCTACGCCTCGACCGGTCCCACCGCCGCCAGGCACAGCATCACCGCCACGTCCGCCTCCAAGGCCTGGAACATCCCCGGCCTCAAGTGCGCGCAACTGATGGTCACCAACGACGCCGACGCGGAGACGGTGGAGCGCATGGAGCCGTTCACCCTCCACGGCGCCAGTGTCCTCGGCATGGCGGCCAACACCGCCGCCTACCGCCACGGCGCGCCGTGGCTGGCCGAGGTCCTGGACTATCTGGACGGCAACCGGCGCGCCCTGGGCGACCTGCTGGCCGAGCACCTGCCCGGCGCCGCCTACCGGCCTCCCGAGGGGACCTACCTGGCCTGGATCGACCTGCGCGGCCTGGTGCCCGACGACGACCCGGCCGGGTGGCTCCGTGAGCACGCGGGCGTCGCCGTCGTGGACGGAGCCGAGTGCGGTGAGGCGGGGCGCGGGTGGGTGCGCCTGAACTTCGCCACCCCGCGGCCGATCCTCGAACGCCTGGTCGGTGCGATCGGCGCGGCCGTCGCCGACCGCTGAGGGCAGGCCCCGGGAACCTCGGTGTGCCGCCGGGTTCTCCCGAATGCCTGGTCGTGCCGGGCGGGTCGGCGGCCGATCCGCTCTCCCCGGCCTTCCTGGGCGCGGCCGGGGCCCGCGGCAGGTCCCCGGCGCAGGGCGCGCACGGCCCCCTGCCGGTGCCGGTGCGGCGGCCGGCGGCCGGTGAGGCGGGGGTGCCTCCGCGTCCGGGGGCGATTCAGGGAATCGCCGTATACGCAGAGCCTCGTATCGGTACAGTGCGCACTGAGGCGGAATACGGCGTCACGGTGGACGGGCGAGGACCTGCATCATGATCCAGCGGACGGCGGGGGCGCTCCCCCGGCAGCTGACCGGGTTCGTCGGCAGGGAGGAGGAGGTGGCCCGGGTCACCGACCTCCTCGGCCAGGGGCGGCTGGTCACCGTGCTGGGCCCCGGCGGCGTCGGCAAGACCCGGATCGCGCTGCACGTGGCCGAGCGCGTGGCACCGCGCTACGCCGACGGCGCGCGATTCGTCGAGCTGTCCGGACTGCGCGACCCCGAGCTGATCGCGCACACCGTCGCCTCCACGCTCGGCCTCGCCGAGCAGGACGCCCGCTGCCAGCTGGACGTGCTCCTGGAGTACCTGCGCGGACGCGACCTGCTCCTGGTCCTGGACACCTGCGAGCACCTGAGCGACGCCTGCGCCATGCTCACCGAGGTCGTGCTGCGGGAGTGCCCCGGGGTGACGGTCCTGGCGACCTCCCGCCACGCCCTCAACGTCCTCGGCGAGTTCAGCCACCCCGTCCCGCCGATGCCGGTGCCCGACCCGGACGACGCCGACGCCCTCCNGGGGCGGCGGCCCGCCGCGGTCGTGCCCGGCTTCGCCCTGGACGAGACCGGCCGCCGCGACGCGGTGCGCCTGTGCCGCCGCCTGGACGGCATCCCGCTCGCCATCGAACTGGCCACCGTGCGGCTGCGCGCCCTGCCGCTGCAGCGCCTGGTGGAGCGGCTCGAAGACCGCTTCCAGCTGCTGACCGGCGGCTCCCGGGCGGCGCTGTCCCGCCACCAGACGCTGCGCACCGGCATCGAGTGGAGCCACGACCTGTGCACGCCCCAGGAGCGGGTGCTCTGGCGCCGGCTGTCCGTCTTCGCTGGGGGATTCGACGCCGAGGCCGCCGAAGAGGTGTGCGCCGGCGACGGGCTCGACCGGGCCGAGGTGCTGGAGGCCCTGATCGGCCTCGTCGACAAGTCCGTGGTGCTGCGCGCCGACCAGGGCGGCGACCGCTACCGGCAGCTGGACACGCTGCGCGAGTACGGGGCCGAGCGGCTGGCCGAGGCGGGGGAGGAGCGGGAGCTCCGCGGTCGCCACATCGAGCGCTGCCAGCGCTTGGCCGACCGCCTCGACCGGCGCTTCACCGAAGAGCAGCTCGGGAGCTTTCGCGCGCTCGCCGCTGAGCACGCCGACATCCGGGTCGCCCTGGAGTACGCCTTCGGCACGGCGGGGTGGGAGACGCGCGCGGCGCACCTGGCCGCGTCCCTGTGGGGCTACTGGCAGATCTCCGGCCGCCTCAAGGAGGGCAGGTACTGGCTGTCCAAGGCCGTGGAGGCGCTGCCCGAGCACGCCCCTGAGCGCGTGTGGCCCATGGGGGTCCGGGCCTACCTGGGGACCTTCCGCGGCGAACTCGATGAGGCCCTGGCCGACCTGGACCAGGCGACGGACCTGCCGGAGGGCCCGGACGAGCGCTTGAGGGGGCGCATCCACCTGTACCGCCACCTCGCGCTGGTGTTCGCCGGACGGCACGACGACGCCGTCCCCGAGTACGACGCCTGCCTGGCCGCGGCGAAGGCCGCGGGCGACTTCACGACCGAGGTGTCCCTCCTGGCCCAGCAGGCCTACCTCCACCTGCTGGCGGGCCGGCTGGACGAGGCGGTGGCGGTGGGCGCCGAGGGGCTGGCGCGCCTGGAGGGGCTGGACACCGAGATGTGGCTGCGCTCCTACATTCTGGTCATTACCAGCGCCGCCCTGACCTTCAAGGGCGACACCGACGGCGCCGAGGCCGCCGCGGGCCCCGCCATCAGGATGAAGCGGGAGCTCGGCGACTTCGTCGGCCTGGCCTACTCCCTGGAGGTCAGCGCCCTGGGCGCGCTGGGGCAGGAGCGCCTCGAGCGCGCGGCCTGGCTCCTGGGCGCGGCCGACCCCCTGTGGGAGCGGGCGGGGGAGCGGCTGGGCGGCACCGCGATCATGGAGGCGTTCCACCAGGAGGCGGTGCGGGCGCTCCGCGCCGGCCTGGGGGAGGGGCACTTCGCCGAGCTGTTCGCCGAGGGGGCGGAGCACCCCCTGGACGAGGTCGCCGATGCGGCGGTCGCCGGGGCGGACACGCTGACGCCCGGGCGCCGGGACCCGCCTCCGGGCCGGTCCGCGCTGACCGTCCGTGAGCGCGAGGTCGCCGGCCTGATCGCCGAAGGGCTGTCGAACCGCGCGATCGCCGAGCGCCTGATCATCTCGAAGCGGACCGTGGACACCCACGTCGAGAACATCCTGGCCAAGCTCGGCGTGTCCTCCCGGGTGCTGGTGGGGCAACGGCTGGCCGAGCCCGCCCCCGAGTGACGGCCCTCCGATGAGGGCGTGGCCAGGGGCCGTGTGCGCCGCGGGCGGCGCCCGCGCGCCGCCGGCCGCGTCGGCCGAGGCGGGGAGAACGGTGCGGACATGGGACCGCCGTGCCGCCGGTCCCCCTCGCGGACGGACGGCGCGGGCTGGACACGAGGCGGGCACGGCGGGAGAGTGGTCCCTGGAGGAGCGGCGACGCCGCTCCCCCTCAAGCGGCGTCCGCACACTGCTCCCCCAGGGGATCCCCTCGGTGCGGCCCGGATTCCAGGACCTCCGGCCGCACGATCAATTCTGGGGCCCTGAGCGGTGAGAACGTGTGCACTCGGGGCCGGTTGGGTGCACGGAAGTCCACCGGCCGCCCTACGGACGACCGGTCCGCCGTCTTACCCATACGGATACGTGCTCTGCCGACGGCGGAGTGCGGTGGGACACCGATGGGACCGCGGTCCGGATACGGAGACCGCGTCCCACAGGGCGCTTTGGGCGCCTTGGGCGTCGCAGGCCCCTCGCGCCCCCGGGGGCCGGGGCCCTGGCGTCGCGGCCGTGGCTCAGGGCTTGCGGCCGACGGCCACCAGGTGCGGAATGGCGCGGCCGGCGAAGAGCGTGCCGGCGTCGGGCCGCCAGTCGGGGGCGAAGACGACGCCCGGCTCCAGAAGCTCCAGCCCCTCGTAGAGCTCTTCGATCTCGCCCTTGCTGCGCGTCCGCATGGGGTGGGGGTTGGCCTCGTTCCAGACCCGGAGCAGCTCCTCCATGCGCTCGGGGACGACGTCGGCCGTGGGGTGCCCGACGATCAGGAGGCTCCCCGAGGGGAAGGCGCCCATCAGCGCGGAGACGATGGCGCGGGCCTCCTGCTGGGAGACCACGTAGTTCAGCACGCTCGACAGGACGACGGCCGCGGGCGCCCCCGTGTCGAGGGTGCGGGACGCCTGCGCCAGGATCGCCTCGGGGTCGTGCACGTCGGCGTGGATGTAGTCGGTGGCGCCCTCGGGCGTTCCGACCAGCAGCGCCTGGGCGTGGACCAGGACCAGCGGGTCGTTGTCGACGTAGACCACCCGGCACTCCGGCGCGGCGGCCTGCGCGACCTCGTGCGTGTTGTCGGCGGTGGGCAGCCCGGTGCCGACGTCGAGGAACTGGCGGATGCCGCCGTCGAGCACGGCGTGGCGGACCGAGCGCGCCAGGAACTGCCGGTCCGCGCGTGCGCTCACCACGCCCTCGGGCACGATCTCCTTGAGCCTTTCGCCGACCTCGCGGTCGACGGCGTAGTTGTCCTTGCCGCCCAACCAGTAGTTCCATACCCGGGCGGAGTGGGGGACGCGGTCGTCGATCGTCGGCTCGGTCATCGTCGGTCCGATCTAGCGCGCGGCGCGGGCACGGCTCGTGCGCGGAGGGGGTGGGCGTCGGGGTGAAGCGTCGGATCGGACTCTATTCCTCTCAGAAGGCGCACGCATGCCGTGCTCCGCCGAAAATTCGCGACATGGACACGGGTCCCCGCAGAGGGGAGCTCCCGGGCCGGGCGGCGCGGAGGCGGTGTGCAAGCATGGCGAAGTGATCACGGGCACACCCCGCCCGGAACGGCTCGACGAGGAGGCGACGTGGAGGAACGCGGTCCGGAGGCGACCCCTGAGCGGATCGTGCAGCGCGGCCTGTACTACGAGGAGCTTAAGGAGGGCGCGGTCTACGAGCACCGGCCCGGACGCACCGTCACCGAGGCGGACAACACCTTCTTCAGCACCCTCACCATGAACCCGCAGAGCCTGCACCTGGACGCCCACTTCAGCGCGTCCACCGAGTTCGGGCGTCCGCTGGTGAACAGCCTGTTCACCCTCTCCACACTGGTGGGGCTGAGCGTGGCCCAGCTGACCCAGGCCACCACCGTGGCCAACCTGGGCTTCGGGGAGATCGCCTTCCCCCGCCCCGTCTTCCACGGGGACACGCTCTACGCCGAGACGACGGTGCTGGAGAAGCGGCTCTCCTCCTCCCGTCCGGGCAACGGCGTCGTGAAGTTCGAGCACCGCGCCCTGAACCAGGACGGCGACCTCGTCGCGCGCGCTCAGCGGAGCGCTCTGATGCTGTGCAAGCCGGAGGGGGAGTGATGACCGGCGTTCCCGACATCCCCGGCCCGGCGCTGCTGTTCTGCCCGGGCGACCGGCCCGACCGCTATGCCAAGGCGGCGGCCCGCGCCGACGCGGTCATCATCGACCTTGAGGACAGCGTCGCCCCCGACGCCAAGGACGGCGCGCGGGAGCAGCTGTCCCAGGCCTGGCCGCAGCTGGACCCGGAACGGACCATCGTCCGTGTCAACCCCTTCGGCAGTCCGTGGTGGGAGCAGGACGCGCGCGCGGTGCGGGAACTGGGCGTGCGGTTCGTGATGCTGCCCAAGGCCGAGGGGGCGGAGCCCGTGCGCGTGCTGGAGCCGGCCCGGGTGATCGCGCTGTGCGAGTCGGCCGCAGGCGTCCTGGCCGCCCCCGCCATCGCCGCAGAGCCCGGGTGCGCCGCGCTCACCTGGGGAGGCGAGGACCTGATGGCCGACCTCGGCGGGGCGTCGAGCCGCCGTTCCGCCGGGGGCATGCACGACGTGGTGGTGCACGCGCGCTCCTCGGTCCTGATCGCCGCGGCGGCGCACGGCAAGCCCGCGGTGGACACGGTGTACCTGGACATCGCGGACCTGGACGGGCTGGCCTCGGAGGCGCGCGAGGCGGCCGAGACCGGTTTCAGGGCCAAGATGTGCATCCACCCCGGCCACGCCGAGCCCATCCGGGAGGCCTTCCGCCCGCCCGAGGAGGAGGTGCGCTGGGCGCGCGGCGTCCTCAAGGCGGCCGAGGAGAACCCTTCGGGGGTGTTCCGGTACGAGGGACGCATGATCGACGCGCCCCTGCTGGGCCAGGCGCGGGCGGTCCTCCGCCGGGCCGGGGAGTGAGGCGCCCTCAGTAGGCCCGGGGTTCGGGCGCGCTTCCCCTCTGCCGGAGGGAGAGGGAGCCGTGCCCGAACCTCTCGGCGCCCCTCGGCCTTGTGCGCCCACGGGCTGAGGGGCGGCGGGCCGCAGCCCGTCACTCGCCTTCGGCGGAGATCTCGACGAGGAGGTCGGCCGGGGGAACCGGCCGGGTGTGCGGGCGGCGCACGGCACGCAGCGGGCGGTGCAGGTCGACGCCGCCGACCGGGACCTCCCGCAGGCGGCCGTCGGCCAGTTCGGCGGCGACGGCGAGTTCGCTGAGCACGGCCGGCGCCGCCCCGCTCTGGACCGCCACCTTCACCGCCGCGTTCGAGGGCAGCTCCAGTGCCGGGGGTTCCGGGTCGGCGCCGAGCGCCGAGCGCAGCGCCTGTTCCAGGGTCGTGCGCGTCCCGGACCCGCGCTCGCGGGTGACCAGGGCCGTCCCGGCCAGGGTGCGGGCGGGCAGGGGGCGGCTCCGCGCGGCCCACGGGTGCCCCGGCGCGACGACGGCGACCAGGCGGTCCCGGCGCACCAGGCGCCGGTCGAGCCCGTGCGGGGCGTCCAAGGACTCCACGAAGCCCAGGTCGGCGTCGCCGTCGCGCACCCGCTGGGCGACCTCCTCGGAGTTGAGCACCTCGAGCGCGACCTCCACTTCCGGCGCCCGTTCGCGCAGGCGCGCCAGCCACCCCGGGACCAGGTACTCGGCCACGGTCATGCTGGCCGCGAGGCGCAGCGTGGCCCTGCGGTCCCGGCGCAGCGCCGCGACGCCGCCGGTCAGGTCGCGGGCGGCGTCCAGGACGGCCTGGGACCAGTCGGCGACGGTGCGCCCCTGCGGGGTGGGCCGGGAGCCGCCGGTGGTGCGCAGCAGGAGGGGGACGCCCAGCTCGCGTTCGAGGGTGTCCAGCCGCCGTCCGGCGGAGGCCTGGGTGAGCCCGGCGCGGGCGGCGGCCCGGCCGATGCTGCCCTCCTCCACGACCAGCAGGAACAGTTCGATGCTGGCGAGGTCGGGCCACGTGCGGTGGGCCCCTGTTCCCGCCCCCGGCGCGCCGTTGCGCGGGTGGCCGTTGGTCATGCGGTCACTGTAGGCCACCCGCCCGGTGGAGGTAGGACCCGTGCAGTGACTGCATGTCCTCCCGCGGATTCGGCGGCTACCGGGAGGGGGCGGGCGGCGGGACGGTGGGGGCATGCTCAGAAAGTCCCCTTCCCCTCAGGTGTCCCGAATCCCGGAGCGCTACGTCCGCTTGCTTCCCGGGGCCGCGCTGACCGCGGCCGGAGTGGCGGCCGCGCTGGTGCTGCACGCGTTCGTCCCGGACCTCGGCGCCCTGGTCGCCGCACTGGTCCTGGGGGCGGTGCTGGCCAACACGGGCCTCGTCCCCGACCGGGCACGGCCCGGCCTGAAGGCGGCGGTGAAGACGCCGATGCGGGCGGGGATCGTGCTCCTGGGACTGGGACTGTCGCTGCCGTCCGTGCTGGCACTGGGCGGACCCGTCCTGCTGGTGGTGGCCGGCGGGCTCGTGGCGACCTTCGTCGCGACCGTGGTCCTCGGGCGCGTGATGGGGATCGGGCCTGAGCGCAGGATGCTCATCGCCGCCGGGGTGTCGGTGTGCGGGGCGTCGGCCGTGGCCGCAGCCAACGATGCCGTTGGCGGCGACGACGATGACGTGGCGACCGCAGTCGGGCTGGTGACCGTGTTCGGGACCATCGCGATTCCGGTGCTGCCCGCCCTCGGGGCGACGATCGGGCTGGGTCCTGGCCTGACGGGGATGTGGATCGGAGCGAGCGTCCACGAGGTCGGCCAGGTGGCGGCGGCAGCGGGCGCGGCGGGAGGAACGGCGCTGGCCGTCGCGGTGGTGGTGAAACTGACCCGGGCCGTGCTCCTGGCGCCGCTGATGGTCGTCCTCGGGGCCTGGCGGAGGCGCACGACGTCCTGTCGCCCTGAGCAGGAAACCGACCGCCGTCCGCCGCTGGTCCCGCTCTTCGTCGTCGGCTTCCTCGCGGCGGCGGCGATCGGCGGCAGCGGTCTGCTCCCGGAGAAGGCACTGGTCGTCGGGGGAGTGCTGCAGACGGTGCTGCTCTCGGCGGGCCTGTTCGCGATGGGGACCGGGGTGCACCTCCCGACCCTGGCGAAGAGCGGAGCCCGCCCCCTGGCACTGGGAGCCGCCGCGAGCACGTTCATCGCAACACTGACCCTCGCCGGCCTGACGGCGGTCGCCTGAGGCTCCGCGCGCCGGACCGGCTCAGAGCGCCGCCTCATAGAGCCGCCGCCTCAGAACACTGAGCGGCCTCTGCGCCGCTTCGGAGCACCGCGTCCTCCGCCGCGTAGTCGAGGAACCTCCCGGTGAACGAGGCGCCGACGATCGCCTCGTCCCCCTCGCCCCTCTCAACAGCTCTGCGGGCCTGCTCGGCGAGCCGGTCGAGTGCGGGGCCGACCGGCTCGGCGTAGGTGCCGACGGGCACGTGGCCGAGCAGTGAAGCCGCCGACATGTCGAGGACGATCGGGGCGGCCGTGTCCCAAGGGGTCCTTCCCAGCGGGGAGGTCGCGTCCACGAAACGCAGGTCCCACTCGTGCCCGAAATGGGCGCCGACCGTCCGAGCGATCTCCAGAACGCTCGGGGAGTCGGGGTCCGCGATGTTGAGGATCCGGCGCCCGGGGATCCAGGCCACCCGCTCGGCCAGTGCGGCGAGGTTGACCGCCGCCGTCGTGTGGTCGACGGACGCCCCCCGGCGGCGGAGGAAGAGCGTCTTGCGCTCGTCCAGCGCCCGCTTCACGAACACCCACTCGCGGGGAGGCGAGGCGCCCTCGCCGTGGATCTTGGACGCCCGAAGAACGGTGACCGGGCGGCCGCTGTCCAAAAGGGTCCGTTCAGCGGCCACCTTGTTGGCGCCGTACCCTTCGGGCGAGTCGTGGTCGCCGTTTCCCGGCGCCATGGTCGGGTTCTGCTCGGTGATGGGGCCGGTGAACCGCGGACTCGTCGGAGAATTGATATGGCGTCCCCGTTCGTCCACGTAAACGGCCTTGGTGGAGAGCATCACCGTGGAGCCCACGTCGCCCAGAAAGGGGAGGAGTCGATTCGCGTCGGCGGCGGTGTAGCAGACGCAGTCGACGAGCAGGTCGGCGCCTTCCGCCAGTGCGTTCTCGAGGCCCTCGGGGGCCGTTCGGTCGGCGACGCGAAGCACCACACCGCTGCATACCAGATCACGGGGGAGGCTTCCCGCAGTGCGCGCCACAGAGACGACGGTCCAGCCCGAGGACGACAGGCGACGGGCGACCGCCCGACCGACGAGTCCCGTTCCGCCGAGGATCACTGCTTTCGGCATCCGGCCATTATCGGCCCTTGGAGGAATCGCGGGAAGCCGAACCCGGAATCCCCTCAGGGACGGTCCTGATGTCCGCCGGGATTGCGCCCGAGAGGGGCCTTTCGCGAGGCGCGATACCGCCTTCGGGTGTTTGCGGGAAGGGGATTGCCGGCGCGGCGGGGGGCGGAGTGCCCGAAGGTCCCCGGATGGAGGGCGGTTCACCCCTAATCGGGCGGCGTTCGTCCGCGGTCCACTGGAGACCGCTGCAACCGACCGCCGTCATCCCGGGGGGACGGCCGATCACATGGCCTTACGCAGGACCATCCCCTGTGTCTGGAGGGCATCGAGATGACGACCACCCCGGTCCGGGTCGAAGGCGACCTGGACAACCCGAGCCGCTGGATGTGGCTGGTCAAGTGGCTCCTGGCGATACCGCACTACATCATCCTGTTCTTCCTGTGGCTGGCCTTCCTGGTTCTCACGATCGTGGCGTTCGTCGCGATCCTGATCACCGCGCGCTACCCGGGCTGGATCTACCGCTTCAACCTCGGGGTGCTGCGCTGGACGTGGCGCGTGGACTTCTACGGCTACAACGTGCTCGGCACCGACCGGTACCCGCCCTTCACCCTCGGGCCGGCCCCTGACTACCCGGCGCGCCTGGACATCGCCGAGCCCGGACAGCTCTCCCGGGGGCTGGTCCTGGTGAAGTGGTGGCTGCTCGCCCTTCCGCACTACTTGGTCATCATGATCTTCTACAGCGGATTGGCGGTGGCCGTCGGCAACGGCTACGACGAGAAGACCATGGCGGCCGGTGCCCCGGGCGGGGAGTGGATGGTGGTGACGGCGAGCGGGGTCGGCCTGGTCACCGTGCTGCTGGTGTTCGTGGCGATCGCGCTGCTGTTCACGGGGCGATACCCGCGGGGACTGTTCGACTTCCTCATGGGCATCGCCCGATGGTGGTACCGCGTCCTGCCCTACGCCTTCCTCATGACCGACACCTATCCGCCGTTCCGCATCGACCTGGGTGCGCGCGAGCCGGTAGGAGTCGAAGCGGAACAGGCACCGCCCCCTGAGGCGCCCCCTGAGGCGCCGCCCGAGGGGCCCACAGGCACGGCGTGACCCCCCCACGCGTTTCGGCCCTAGGGACGAAGAGAGATGCCGCTCCGGCAGCATCGCCGAGCGGATGGCGCGCGAATGCGCAGGGGGCCGGGCGGAAGCCCGGCCCCCTGCGTCGTCAGCGGACCCGGGCCACACCGCCCGAGCCGCGCACACCACCCGTGATCACGGGTTCTGGGCCTGCAGGTGCGCACGCACCTCGGCGTAGCGCTCCCTGACCTCAGGGGCGGCCTCACCGGTCCACTCCTCGGTCTGTGCACCCGTGCCCCACTCAGGGGGCTCGGCGCCGCCGAGCAGGGCCCACGCCGCCTGCCGCGCGGCGCCGTCGGCGACGTACTCGCTGTCCTCGGGCACCAGCACGGGGCGCCCGAACACCTGGGGTGCCAGCGTCTTCACGGCCTCAGAGCGCGCGCCGCCGCCGATGAGCAGCACCCGCTCCACCGGGACGCCGTTGTCGGCCAGCGCGTCCACGGCGTCGGCCAGGCCGCACAGCATGCCCTCCACGAACGCCCGCGCGATGTTGGCCGGGCGCAGGTTCGCACCGGTGATGCCGTCCAGCCGCCCGGCGGCCTCCGGAAGGTTCGGCGTGCGCTCGCCCTCCAGGTACGGCAGCAGCACCAGCCCTTCGGCCCCCGGCCCGGCCGAGAGGACCAGCCGGTCGAACTCCTCGCGGCCGACCTGCAGGGCCGTCGCCCCGGCCTCCAGCACGCGCGCCGCGTTGAGCGTGCACACCAGGGGCAGGAAGCCCCCCGCGGCGTCGGCGAACCCGGACACCAGCCCGCGCTCGTCGGCGGTGGGCCGCGGCACCGAGGCGAAGGCGGTGCCCGAGGTGCCCACCGACACCGCAACGTCGCCCGGGCGCAGCCCCAGCCCCAGGGCCGCGCCCATGTTGTCCCCGGTGCCCACGCCGGCCGCCCGCAGCGCCTCCCGCCCCGGCGCGGGGGCGCACTCCAGCGCCTCACCGGGGCCGGCGACGCGGGGCAGCAGTAGCCCCCGGCCGAACGCCAGGCGCACCAGGTCCTCGCGGTAGGCGCCCTCGCCCGGCGAGAAGTAGCCGGTCCCCGACGCGTCGCCGCGGTCGGTCACGGCCTCCTGCGCGCCGGTGATGCGC
>NZ_ANAD01000053.1:7546-48978 GCF_000341245.1 Nocardiopsis halophila DSM 44494 | reverse complement strand
AAGTTAGCCGGTCCCCGACGCGTCGCCGCGGTCGGTCACGGCCTCCTGCGCGCCGGTGATGCGCCGCGTCAGCCAGTCGTGCGGCAGGACGGCCCGCACGGCCCGGGAGGCGTTCTCCGGCTCCTGCTCGGCCAGCCAGCGCAGCTTGGCCACCGTGAAGCTGGACACCGGGACGCTGCCCACCGCGTCCGCCCACGCCTTGGGGCCGCCCAGCTCGGCGACCAGGTCGGCGGCGGCGCCCGCGGCACGGGTGTCGTTCCACAGCAGGGCCGGGCGCACCACCCGGTCCTGCTCGTCCAGGGCCACCAGGCCGTGCTGCTGGGCGGCGACCGCGATCGCCTCGACGCCCTCCAGCAGCCCGCCGGACGCGGCCTCCTGGAAGGCGCGCCACCAGGCCTCGGGGTCGACCTCGGTGCCGTCGGGGTGCGGGGCGCGGCCCGTGCGCACGAGTGCGCCGTCCTCGGCGCGCCGCACGACGATCTTGGTGGCCTGCGTCGAACTGTCGACGCCCGCTATGAGTGCCATGGGATCTCCCTCAGGGGACGGGGTGCGCTCCTTCGGCCCGGGAAGCGCTCCGAGGTGCAAGGGGCGGAGCGTTCCCCGGGTGCGGCCGGCAAGGCCCGCACTTCAGGAGACCGCCTTGCCGAACGCGGTGTCCACCTCGTCCCGCGTGGGCGGGGAGGAACCGGCGCGCGTGCACGCCAGGGCGGCCGCGTTCGCGGCGAACCCCAGCGTCTCGGCGGCCTCCTCGGGTCCGAGCCCTTCCAGGGCCGCCGGACTCGCCAGGAATCCGCGGCGCTCCAGCTCGGACAGGTAGGCGCCGATGAAGGCATCGCCCGCTCCCACGGTGTCGACCACCTCCACCGGCGGCGCGGAGGCCCGGATCGGCTCATGCCCGGGCATCACCGCCACGGCCCCCTCGCCGCCCAGGGTGACCAGCGCCAGGCGCAGGCCGTGTTCCTCCACCAGGGCCTGGGCCGCCTCCACCGGGGGCTGCTCGGGGAAGAGCAGCGCCAGGTCGTCGGCGCTGGCCTTGAGCACGTGCGCCACATCGCACCACGCGCGCGCGTTGTCCCGGTAGGCGTCCATGTCCGGGCAGGCGACGGCGCGGACGTTGACGTCGTAGGAGACCACGGTGTCCCCGCGCCGCGCCCTGAGCCACGACCGCAGGACCGAGGCCCCCGGCTCCAGCACCGTGGCCAGGGTCCCCACATGCACGCACGAACCGCCGGTGGCGGAGGGCAGTTCCTCGGGCGACCACTGCCAGTCCGCGGTGCCCTGGGCGTAGAAGGTGTACTCGGCCGAGCCCGCCCCGTCGACCGCGACGAAGGCCAGGGTGGTCTGCTCGGGGGCGTCCACCGCCCAGCGCAGGTCCACCCCGTTCCCCTCCAGGTGGGCGCGGAGCATCCGGCCGAAATGGTCCCCGGACAGGCGGCAGAGCAGGGGGGCGGGCGCCCCCAGCCGGTTCAGCGCGATGGCGGCGTTGGCGGCGCCGCCGCCCGGCAGCGCCCTCCAGTCGCCGGCGGACTCCCCGGGGATGAGGTCCACGAGCGCTTCGCCGCAGACGATGATCATGTGTCTCCCGACGTTCGGAGGTCCCGGTGCCGCGGCGCTCGCCGCGGCACCGGGACCGGGACTATCCGACGGTCCCCCATCATGGCGGGGCCGCCGCGGGCGGGGCGCCGCGGCCCCCGCCCGTCATTTCACCGCGCCCATGGACAGGCCGCGCACCAGCTGCCGCTGGGCGGTCCAGCCCACCACCACGATCGGCAGCGAGGCCATCACCGCGGCCGCGGACAGCTGTGCCACGAACAGCCCCTCACTGGTGATGAAGCCGGTCAGGAACACCGGTACGGTGGCGGCCTGGGCGGCGGTGAGGTTGACCGCGAAGAAGAACTCGTTCCAGGCGAAGATCGTGCAGATCAGCGCGGTCGCCGCGATGCCGGGCGCCATCACCGGCAGCATCACCGACCACAGGATCCGCGGCAGGCCCGCGCCCTCGACCCGTGCGGCCTCCACGATCGCCCCGGGCACCTCCAGGAAGAAGGACCGCAGCATCCACACCGCGATGGGCAGGTTCATCGCCGTATAGAGCACCACCAGCGTCCACACGTTGTCCAGCATGGACAGGTGCGAGGCGGCCACGTAGATGGGCACCACGACGGCCACCACCGGCAGCATCTTCGTGGAGATGAAGAAGAACAGCACGTCCTGGGTGCGCTTCACCGGGGCGACCGACAGCGCGTAGGCGGCGGGCAGGCCCAGCACCAGCACCAGCAGGGTCGAGGCCAGCGTCGCGATCAGGGAGTTGCCCACGTACGGCAGGAAGTCGGCGTCCAGGACCGCCGAGAAGCGGTCCAGCGTCGGCTGGAAGAACAGCGTCGGCGGATCGGTCGCCGCCTGGTTCTCCTCCTTGAAGGCGGTCAGCACCAGCCACAGCACCGGCGAGACGAACACCAGCGCGATCACCCAGGTGGCCGCGGTCAGGGCGGTGCCGCGCGCGCTCGCGCGGGCGCGTCGTGCCGGACGCGGGGGGCTCACGGCGGTCACGTTCTCGCCTCCTGTGCGTTCATGAAGGTGCGGAAGATCAGCCGCAGCGCGAGGGTGGCCACGATGATGGTGCCGACCACCACCACGACGCCCATGGCCGCCGACTGGCCGATGTCGAACCCGAGGAAGGTCCGCTGGTAGATGTAGAAGGGCAGGTTGGAGCTGGCGGTCCCCGGTCCGCCCTGGGTCATCATGTAGATCGTGTCGAAGGTGTTGACCACGTAGATGGACCCCAGGAGCACGCCCAGCTCGATGTAGCGGCGCAGGTGCGGCAGGGTGACCCAGACGAACATCTGCCACCGGGACGCGCCGTCGACCTGGCCCGCCTCGATCACGTCCTTGCCCTGGCTCTGCAGGCCCGCCAGGACCAGCAGGGCCATGAACGGCGTCCACTGCCACACCAGGGCGACCACCACCGAGAACACCGGCGACTGCGAGGCCCAGTCGGTCCCGCCCGCCCCGAACGGCGCCAGCACGAAGTTGACCAGCCCGAACACCGGCTCGAACATGATGTGCTTCCACAGCAGCGCGGTGGCCACCGGCAGCACCAGGAACGGGGTGATGACCAGGGTGCGCACCACCCCGCGCCCCCGGAACGGCCGGTCCAGCAGCAGCGCCAGGCCGATCCCCAGGAGCATGGCCACCACCACGCACGAGGCGGTGATCAGCACCGTGTTGGCCGCGGCTCCGAGGAACTGGCGGTCGGTGAACACCCGCGCGTAGTTGGCCAGGCCCACCCACGCCTGGGAGTCCGGGCGCAGCAGGTTCCATGACCGGAGCGAGTAGACGATCGTGGCCAGGAACGGAAGCTGGGTGGTGACCAGCAGGAACGCCAGTGCGGGCAGGAGCGGGGCGCGCCGGGCCCACCCGTTGGCGCGCGGGGGCCGGTCCGGTCCCGTCCGCCGCGCCGGCGCCGCGGGCGCCTCCGGCGCGGGCGCGGTCGCAGCGCTCATCGTTCGTCCTCCTTGTAGGTGTCGCCGACGTCCTCGGCGTAGCGCTGGCTCTGGGCGAGCGCCTCCTCGACGGTGACCTGCCCGGCGATGGCGGCGCTGAGCTGCTGGCTGACCCGGGTGCCCAGGTCCTGGAACTCGGGGATGGCGAGGAACCCGATGCCGCGGTAGGGGACCGGCCGTGTCGTCGGTTCGGCGGGGTCGGCCTGCTCGATGCCCTCCAGCATGGGGTCGGCGTAGGCGCCGGCGGCCTCCTGGTACTCGGGCTCGGCGAAGGTCGAGAGCCGGTTGCCGGGCGGGACCCGCTGCCAGCCGTACTCCTCGGCGACCAGGCGGATGTAGTCCTTGTCGGTCATCCACTCCAGGAACGCCCAGGCCTCCTCCTTGTGCTCGGAGGTGGAGGGGATCCCCAGCGACCAGGTGTAGAGCCAGCCGCCGTAGTCGGACTCGGACACCGGCGCGGGGGCGTAGCCGTTGAGCCCGGCCACCGTCCCGGCGCTGTCGTCCTCGATGGTGCTCACCATGGAGGTGGAGTCGTAGAACATCGCCGCCCGCCCCTGGGCGTAGCGGTTCAGGCAGTCGCCGAATCCGCTGTTGGCCGCCCCGGTCTGGCCGTGCTCGCGGGTGAGGTCCACGTAGAACTCGGCGGTGCGGCGGAACTCGGGCGAGTCCAGCTCGGCGTTCCAGTCCTGGTCGTACCAGCGCCCGCCGAAGGTGTGGAGCATGCTGTTGAACGGGCTGAGCATCTCGCCCCAGCCGGCCAGGCCGCGCATGCAGATCCCGGAGACGCCGGGCTCCACGCCGTCGAGCTCGGCGGCCAGCTCGGCCACCTCGTCCCAGGTGGGGTTCTCCGGCATCTCGACGCCGGCCTCGTCGAAGAGGTCCTCGCGGTAGGCCAGGAAGGAGGACTCCCCGTAGAAGGGCACCGAGTACATGTCGCCCTCGTAGGACAGGTCCTCGCGGATCGAGGGGATGAAGTCCCCGTCGTCGTAGCCGGGGGAGTCGTCGATGTAGGGCTGCAGGTTCTCCAGCCAGCCGTACTCGGCCCACTGGGCCGTCTCGTAGTTGCTGATCATCACCGCGTCGAACTCGCCGCCGCCGGTCGCCACCGAGGTGGTGATCTTGGCGCGGGCCTCGTTCTCCGGGAGCGAGACGAAGTCGACCTCGATCCCCGGGTTCTCCCGGCGGAAGCGCTCTTCCAGCGAGATCGCGTCCTGCATCTGGGGGTTGGAGACGATGGCGACGGTCAGCCGGACGGAGTCGCCGCCGGAGCCGGTGGCCCCGGCGCCGGCGCATCCGGTGAGCAGCAGCCCGGCCGCGGCGACGGCGAAGGCGCGGGCGGCGGCGCGGGCGAAGGGGGTGGGGTGCACTGTGCTGCCTCTTCCGATCGCTTCGGGGGTCAGGCGGTGCCGCCGTCGCCGTGGGCGCCGTCCTCGTCGGGGACGACCTGGATCTTCACTCCGGCCCCTGAGCGCATCATGCTCAGCGCCTCGGGGAACTTCTCCAGCGGCAGCGCATCGGTGAGCAGCGGGGCGGTCTCGATCGCGCCCGAGCCGATCAGGTCCACGGCGGGGCCGAAGCTGTTGAGCACCGCCATGGAGCCGACGATGGTGATCTCGTCGTTGTAGACGCGGAACGGCGACAGCGACACCAGGGCGTCGTCGGCGGCGACCCCGAACACCAGGAGGCGGCCGCCCCGGCGCAGCGCCGAGAAGGCGGCCTCGATGGCCGGGGGAGCGCCCGTCACGTCGATCGCGGCGTCGAAGCGCTCGTCGGCGAGGTCGGCGGTATCGGCGGCGGTCGCCTCCGCGCCCAGGCCGGCGGCGATGGACAGCCGCCGGGTGTTGCGGTCGACGACGGTGACGCGCGCGCCGGAGCGCTGCAGGAGCTGCTGCAGGAGCAGGCCCATCGTGCCCGCGCCCACCACCAGGAAGCGCTCGCCGACCTGCGCGCCGATCCGGCGCAGCCCGTGCACCGCGCAGGAGAGCGGCTCGACCAGGGCGCCCTGGCGCAGGGTCATCGTGTCCGGGATGCGGTAGCAGTTGGCCGCGGGGACGGACGCGTACTCGGCGAAGGCGCCGTCGACGGTGTCGCCGATCGCGCCCCAGTTCGCACAGAGGTTGCCGCGGCCGGCGCGGCAGTAGGTGCAGTGGCCGCAGAACAGGGACGGGTCCACGGCCACCCGGTCGCCGGGGCGCAGGCCGCCGGGGGCGCCCTCGCCGACGGCGGTGACGGTCCCGGCGAACTCGTGCCCGGGGACCAGGGGGTAGGGGCTGGGCGGGAACTCGCCGTCGGCGATGTGCAGGTCGGTTCCGCAGATCCCGCAGGCGCCGACGCGGACCACCACCCCGCCGGGGGCGGGGGCGGGGTCGGGCCTCTCGCCCACGCTGACGGCTCCGGGCTCATCGATGATGGCGGCACGCATGAGGGGTCTCTCCAGGGGTCGGGGGCGGCGTGACCGGGGATGCTCATGTGAGCGGCCTGGGTCACAGATGTTTCGTGTATTGAAAACCCAAGCGAAACACGGTGTCAATGCGTATCGCTCGATCGAGTACACTGCTGCGCATATGAGCGAACGGCGGAGTGAGGCGCCGGAGGCCGCCGCGGGCGGCCCCGCGGAGATGGTGCGGCTGGCCGCGATCGCGCGCAGGTTCTACCTGGACGGGCGGTCGAAGGTGGAGATCGCCGAGGAGTTCGGGCTGAGCCGCTTCAAGGTGGCCCGGGACCTGGACACGGCCCGCGGTGCGGGGATCGTGCGCATCGAGGTGCGCCTGCCCGCGCGGCTGGACGGTGAGCTGTCGGAGCGGCTCCGGCAGGCCTACGGGCTGCGCCGGGCGATCGTGGTGGAGGCCGCCGAGGACCCGGTGGAGACCCGTAGGGCGCTGGGCGCGGCGGCGGCGCGGCTGCTGCCGGAGATCGTGCGCCCCGGCGAGGTGCTGGGGCTGGCCTGGAGCCGGGTGCTGCAGGCGGTGGGCGCCGAACTGGCCGAGCTTCCCCGGTGCACGGTCGTTCAGCTGAACGGGGTGCTCTCGGAGTTCGCCGACGGCGGCGGCTCAGTGGAGACGGTCCGCCGGGCGGCGTCGCTGTCGGGCGGACCGGCCTACCCGGTCTACGCCCCGCTGATCCTGCCCGACGCGGCCACGGCCGCGACGCTGCGCGCGGACCCCGGTATCGCCTCGGCCTTCGCCCACTACGACCGGCTCACCACGGCGGTGGTCGCCATCGGCGGCTGGGACGAGCACAACTCCACGGTGTTCCAGTCCCTGGACCCGGACTCCCGCGCGCGCTACAGCGGCCTGGGGGTGCAGGCGGAGGTGTCGGCGCAGCTGATCGACGCCGAGGGGCGGCCGGTCCACTGCGATCTGGACGAGCGGGTGATCAGCATCCGGGCCGAGCAGCTGCGCAAGGTCCCCGAGGTGGTCGCCGTCGCCGGAGCGGGCGACGAGGCCAAGGCCAGGGCGATCGGTGCGGCGCTCAAGAGCGGCCTGGTGTCGACCTTGGTGACGGACAGTGCGGTTGCGCAGGCTCTGCTGGAGGACCGTCCCGAGGGGTGACGCGGGGCCGCCCGGCCGCCGCGGCTCCTTCCCGGACCGTCCTCCCTGTACCGGCCTCCCCGCGTCGGCCGCAGCCCTTGACCTCAGCTCAGGTCGATGTCTCAGGATCGGTGCCCATGCGGACCTCGCCAGAGACGAACGCGGCCGACGTCGAGGCGATCGGGAAGGTCGTCGCCGACGTCGAGCACGCCCAGCGCAACGAGCTGCCCGAGGCGTTCATCGGCCTCTTCCGGGCGGACGCCGTATGGACCACGGCGCAGGGGGTGCGCCTGAACGGTATCGACGAGATCGCGGCCTTCACCCGCAAGGTGCTCCCCGGGGCGATGAAGGGCATGATCCCCACGTACGAGGTGGAGCAGGTGCTCTTCATCCGCTCCGACGTCGCCGCCGTCAAGGTGCGCCAGCGCTACTGGGACGACGGTGGCGAACAGGTGGGCCGGGAGGGGAGCCCGCTCTATGTGATGGCGAAGGAGGGCGGCGCCTGGCGCCTCGTCGCCTGCCAGAACACCCAGGTCGTCGAGGGGTGAGGCGAGTAGGGGGCGCCGAGGGGGACTGCGCCTCCCATCCGGGGGCGGCCCACAGGGCCGACCGCAGCGACAGGGGAGGCGTGGTCACCCGGGTGGTTCCTCGGGAGGGCCGAGGGTCGCGAACAGGCGGATCGCCGTCCTCGCATCGAAGGCCTCCTGCGCAAGGACCCTCATCTCTTCGAGCTTCACCGGGAGCTCGCTTGCAGGGTCGATGCCCCCGTTCCTGGCCTGCCGGATCACCGTCTTGGCGAACGCGATGGCCTCGCGCTGCTTGGGAGCCGTCTTCAGGTCTCCGGCATTCTGTTCCGCGAACCGGTCGATCTGGACCTCCCACAGGGCGAGGCGAGAGGCGAGGGGCAGGGCGTGATGGGCGGCCTGGCGGACCCTCATCGGCTGCGCGGCCATGAGGTCATAGGCCTGTTCGGGGCCGGCGCTCGCCTTGATCCTCTCTGCCAGTTCTTCTGGAGTCATGGAATCCTCCTGGAGGAGGCCTGTAAGGGCGTCGTTCGCGCCTTCCACCGTCTCCGGGCATCCGATGGGAGGAAAGTCCTCAGACTGCGATCGGTTCGTGTCTCCAGAGCGCTGGAGGTGCAAACCGATCGCCGTGCCAGCGCTCGGCGTGTTGTCAGAGTTGAATCTACATCGTCAAGGCTGTGCTGGGAGTGCGCTGAAGACTCCTCCGGGCAGATGCATCAGCTCAGTCCCGGACGCCGACGTCCATACCCCGTGGCGGCCTCGAACGCCGCGGCCATCCCGAGGAGCCGCCGTTCCGCCCTGTGCGGGCCCACCATCTGGACGCCCACGGGAAGCCCCTCGCCGGTGAAACCGCCCGGGACGGAGAGCGCAGGGCAGCCGGTCGCCGAGACCCAGTAGCACGACGCCATCCATTCCAGGTAGTCGCCCATGGGCCGTCCCGCCACCTCGGCGGGGTACTCGGCCCCGGCATCGAAGGGCGGCACCTGGCTCACCGGGAGCAGGAGCAGGTCGTACCGCTCGAAGAAGAGACGGAACCGGTGGTAGAGCCCGGCCAGGCCCTGCTTGGCGCGTCCCACCTGCTCGCCGGTCAGTGCGGCCCCCGCCGCCGCGTTGCGCACGACCGCCTCCTTGACCGTGCCCGGGTGCGCCTCGATCACCGGGCCCCACGCCAGATGGAACTGCCACGCGCGCAACGTCCGGAAGACGCCGTCCGCTCCGGAGAAGTCCGGGACCGCCTCTTCGACCGCGGCGCCGAGCCCCTCCAGGGTCCGGGCCGCCGCGGTGACGACGGCCGCCGCCTCGGGGGCGACCGGCAGCGCCCCGCCGAAGTCCGGCGCCACCGCGACCCGCGCCCCGCGCACCTCCGCGGGCCAGGGATCGGCGAACACCCGGCCCGGATCGCCCAGCGCCGTCGGCGCGCGCGGGTCGGGCCCTGCGATCACCGACAGCAGCAGGGCCGCGTCCGCCACCGACCGGCCCATCGGCCCGGGCGTGGACAGCGTCTCCCACGGCATCGCCGACGGCCACGCCGGGACCCGGCCCGGTGAGGGCCGCAGTCCGACCACGTTGGTGAACGAGGCCGGGTTGCGCAGCGATCCGCCCATGTCCGAGCCGTCGGCGATCGGGTGCATCCCCGCGGCCAGGGCCGCCGCCGCACCGCCGCTGCTGCCCCCGGCCGAACGGGAGGCGTCGTAGGGGTTGCGGGTAGTGCCGAACACCGGGTTGAAGGTGTGCGAGCCCGCGGCGAACTCCGGCACGTTCGTCTTACCGACCACGATCGCCCCTGCGGCCCGCATCCGCTCCACCACCAGGTCGTCCGCCTCGGGGACGTGGTGGGCGAAGACCGGCGAGCCCAGGGTGGTGCGCACCCCCGCCGTCGCATGGGTGTCCTTGACCGCCACGGGGAGCCCGTGCAGCGGGCCGGGGACGGCCCCCGAGGCCAGGAGCTCGTCCGCCGCCGTGGCCTCCTCCAGCGCGCGCTCTGCGCAGAGCGTCACCACCGCGTTCACGCGGGGGTTCACCGCGGCGATCCGGTCCAGGTGCGCCGTGACGACCTCGCGGGCCGACACGCGCTTCTCCCGGAGCATCCGCGCCAGCCCCACGGCGTCCCGTTCGTGCAGGGCGTCCGTGCTCTGAGCGGCGCCGGTCCCGTGCGTGCGGGCCGACGCGGTCCCGTCCCCGCTCATCGCATCCGCTCCAGGGGGTCCTCGACGGTGTGGGCATCGAAGGAGCGCCGCAGGTCCAGGTACTCCTCGGTGCCCAGCTTGGGGCCGGAACCGGCGATGACCCGCTCGGCTCCGGCCGCGCCGTCGGCCAACAGGTCCACCACGGTCATCGCCATGGCCTTGGCCGGGGCCACGGCGGCCGCCTCGTGGTCGGCGGTGTGGAAGGCGGGCCCGTGGAAGGGCGCGTCGCACCCCGAGGCCGACCACGGGTGCAGCACCGGCATGAGGAACCCCAGGTCGCCCATGTCGGTCGAGCCGCCCATGGCTCCGGCGTCGCGCACCACCTCCCCGGCGCCGAACAGTTCGACGCAGTTGGCGTAGGCGAGGTCGGCGAAGGGACCGTCGGGCCGCAGCGGCAGGTAGGCGCCCACGGTCTCGATCTCCAGGCGCACGCCCAGCGCCAGCGCTCCGGCGCGCAGCGCGCGGTCGACCTTGTCCGACGCGTCCTGCATCGCCTCGACGGTGGCGGCCCGCACCATCACCTCCATGCGCGCGCTGGCCGGAACGGCGCTCACGGCCTCGCCGCCGGTGAGGATCTGGCTCACCCGCACGGCGTCGGCGTCCCGGAAGGTGTCGCGCTGGGCGTCGACGGCGGCGATGGACAGGGTGGCGGCCTTCAGGGCGTTGGCCCCGTTCCAGGGGGTGGCGCCGGCGTGGGCCGCGGTGCCGTGGAAGGTCACCCGCTTGACCAGCGACCCGTTCGCCGTCATGGACACCGACATGGCGGGGGACGCCACGGCGGGACCGGCGTGCACCATCATCGCCATGTCCACGCCGTCGAAGGCGCCCAGCCTGACGAGTTCGGGCTTTCCGACGATGAACTCCAGGTCCCCGGCGGCGCGGCGGTCCAGCCTCCAGTCGACCTCGATGCACTCCTCGGCGGGGACGGCCATCAGCGCCGCGTCCCCGTCGAGGCGGTCCATGACCGGGGCCAGGCCGTAGGCGGTGCCGAGCAGGGAGGCGATCTGGGCGTTGTGCCCGCAGGCGTGCGCGGCTCCGGTGGCGGGGTCGGCGCAGGGGTGGTCGGCGACCAGCAGCGAGTCGAGTTCGCCCAGGACGGCGACGGTGCGGCGGTGGGCGCGCCCGTCCATGCGCGCCGCGACGCCGGTCCCGGCCAGCCCCGACCGGGGCTCCAGCCCCATGGCGGCGAACCGGTCGCGGACCAGGCGGGCGGTCCGCTCCTCCCGGAAGCCGGTCTCGGGGTTGTGCAGGACCTCGCGGGAGACCGCGGTGATCTCCCCGGCGCGCCGGTCGATCTCGGCGCATACGGCGGCCTTGAGCTCGGCGCGTGCGGTGTGTTCGTTCTCCGCGGGTTCCGCGTCGCTGGGTTCCGATTCGGTGGGGGGCATGGTGTCCTTTCGTCGCGGTGGCGGCGTGGCATCTACCTACCCTTCAGCGGATGCGGATCCGGCGGCGCAGCGCCCGCCTCGGCCCAGGCCGATGACGGGAGGCGGTGGAGTTCCGCCCGCCCGGGCGGGCCTCAGCCGTGCCCCGGTGTCCCGTCGTCGGCGGGGACGCAGGCGTCGAAAAGGGCGCCCGTGTGGTATTCGGCCACGGCGAGCGCGCGCTCAGGGGTGATGCGCCCGGTGAGCACGTCGGTGCCCAGCCCGTGGGTGAGGGCCAGGAGCCGGGCGGCCTCCAGGGCCGGGTCCTGTTCGGGGCTCAGGGCGCCTTGGGAGCGGGCCTCCTCCAGCAGCGCGGCCAGTTGGCCTTCCAAGCGCTCTGGGCCGGAGACGAACGGCTGCTCGGCGAGCGCGGGGTCGGTCATCGCCAGGACCGCGAAGGAGGTCCAGAGGAGGTGGAAGACCCGGCTCTCCTCGTCCGTGGGCAGCGCCTCCTCGAGGAAGGCGCGGACGCGGGCGCGGGGCGCGGCGGGCACCGGGAGCCCGGCCAGGCGCTCGGACCAGCGGCGGTGGCTGCGCTCTTCGAGGTGGACCAGGGCGGCGTGCATCAGCCCGGCCTTGGTCGAGAAGTAGTACTGCACCAGGCGCAGGGAGACCTGGGCCTCGGCGGCGACCGACCGCATGGTGACGGCGTGCAGGCCCTCGCGTGCGGCGGTGCGCACCAGGGCGTCGCAGATGTCGGTCCGTCGTCGGGCGTGGTCGACGGTGCGGGGCACGTGCGTGCTCCTTTCCCGGGGGCTTCGGCAGCGGTTATGATACAGACGTATCATGAAGCGTGGGCGCCGCGCGGAGGCGACCGGGCGCGGCGGGACGGCGGAGCACGGAAACGGGGGAGCGGCCATGACCGAACGCAAGCCCGCGGGGATGGAGTGGGAGTCCTGGGCCGACCAGCAGGTCCGCCGGGCGATGGAGCGCGGTGAGTTCGACGGCCTGCCCGGGGCGGGCAAGCCCATCCCGGACATCGACCGCCCGCGCGACGCCCTGTGGTGGGTGCGGCGCAAGACCGAGGAGGAGGGGGTGGCGCCGCTGCCGCCGGCGCTGCGCGTGCGCAAGGAGGCCGAGGAGGCGCGGGCCGCCGCCGTGGGCGCCCGCACCGAGGACGAGGCCCGCCGGATCATCGCCGGGATCAACGAGCAGATCGTGCGCACCGTCAAGTTCCCCACCTCCGGCCCGCCGCTGAACATGATGCCCTTCGACGTCGAGGAGGTCGTGGCCGAGTGGCGGGAGAAGAACGCCGAGGCCCGGCGGCGTCTGGAGGAGCAGCGCGCCGAGCGCGCGCGGGAGGCGCTGCGGGCCTCCGACGGCAGGCGCAAGCGCCGCTGGTGGAACATCTTCGGCTGAGGTCCCGCGGCCGGGGCGACGCGGCCGAGCGGGCGTCGGGCCGGGGCGGAGGCGTCCGCCGGTCAGTCGGCGCCGGGCGGCGGAGGGGCCCCGCGGCCGGCGGCGCGTTCACGCAGCAGGACCGCGGGAGTGAGCCCGGACATCCTGCGCACCTCGCGGGTCAGGTGCGGCTGGTCGGCATAGCCGGCCTGGGCCGCCAGGTCCGCCGCCCGTAGGCCGGGCGCGGCGTCGGCCAGGGCCAGGAAGCGCTGCAGGCGCATGACGCGCTGCAGCGCCCGCGGGTCCAGTCCGGTCGCGTCGGCCAGCAGCCGCCGCAGGTGGCGCTCGGAGACCCCGGCGGCCTCGGCGGCGCCGCGCACCGAGGGGGCCGGCGCCCCCGGGCCGGCCGGTGTGCCGATCGCTCGCAGCGCCGCCCGCACGCGGCCGTCCGCGCGGCGGCGCAGGGGAAGCTCCGGCGGGTCGCCGCACCACACCTGTTCGGCCAGGCGGCGGGCGGCGCCGGAGGGCAGGGCGTCCTCCAGAGGGACGTCCGCGTCCCGCAGGGGGCCCACCGGGCATCCGAGCGCGGCCCCGATCACCGCCGTGCGCAGGCGCAGCCCCCGCACCGTCCCGCCGGGGGCCAGGCGGACCAGGGCCGGCTCGGCGGTCGGGCCGACGAGGCGGGCCTGGCCGTGCGCAGTGACCACCACGTCGGCGCACCCGTCGGGGAGCACCCGCTGGACGTATCCCCGCCCGGGGGCGATGGCCTGCTCCCAGGCGCACACGGCGGCCGGAACCGGGCCCGCCGGCGGGAACTCCCGGTAGGCCGATCGCGGCGTGTCCGTTTCGTTCAAGACACTCCTCCCCCCTCCCCGCCATGATCGGACCCATGAACCAGTCGGTCCACTTCATCACCCTGTCCACGCTCGACCTCAACGCCGCCCGGTCCTTCTACACCGACGGGCTCGGCTGGCGGCCGCTCATGGACGTACCGGGGGAGATCATCTTCTTCCAGATCGCCCCGGGTACCGTCCTCGGCCTCTTCGAGGCCGGTGCCTTCGCCCGCGACATGGCGGGCGGCCCGGAGGACGCCCGCCTGGGCGGGCTGACCCTGGCCCACAACGTCGCCTCGCCCGAGGAGGTCGACGCCGTGGTCGCCCGGGCGGTGAAGGCGGGTGCCCGCCTGGTCAAGAGTCCGCAGAAGGCGGCCTTCGGCGGGTACCACGGCCACATCGCCGACCCCAACGGCGTGGTGTGGGAGGTCTGCCACAACCCCGGATGGAGCGTGGACGAGGACGGAACCGTGAGCCTGGCCCCGGTCGAGGACTGAGGCCCCGGGGCGGCCGCCGGCCTTCGGGGAGCCCCGGGGTCGGCGGCCGCCCTCTGCGGTCCGCGGTCCGCGCCTCGGGTGGCGCCTAGTAGGGCCGGCCGCCCCTCATCACGTTCCCCAGCCGTTCCTTCAGGTCCTCGGATTCGTTGAGGTGGGGGAAGGGCTCGTCCTCAGGGACGGGGACGCCGAGGAAGTCGCACAGCGGCTCCCACCCCTGGGCCGCCTCGAACACGAGCAGCCTGTCCTCGGAGACCCGCGAGCGCACGTACTCGATGTGGCGCTCGAACGCCGCGACCGCCGTGGCCTCGTCGGGGACCTCGTCGGCGCCGACGCCGAAGGCCCCGCGCCACATGGTGCTCAGCAGCGTCTCGTGGAGCCTCCTCAGGTGCGCCGTGGTGGTCGCACCGGCCGCGTCCTCCTGCCCGGCGCCGCCGTGCTCCTCGCCGTCCACGGCGTCGAGCATGCGCGGGGACTGGAAGATGGTCTCAGAGGCGCTCTTGTACCACCGACGGGCGTCCCGGACGGTCAGGAGGATCTTGGCGTCGGGGTAGGCCTGGGAAACCTCCTCCCAGAAGTACCCGGTCGGCCAGTCCACGGCCGACTCATACCCCTCATAGAGCCGGTCCCAGGACGCCTCCCCCTCGCCCGGGGTGAGCGACCAGAGGGCGCTCTGCTCGGGGCTGCTCATCACCTCGAACATGTGGTGGCAGGGACCGAACCCCAGCTGCTCGAGCGCCGCCTTCATCGACAGTGTTCCGGTGCGCGGGTATCCCGCGCCGATGACTCGGAGCATGTGCACCGTCCTTGGAGAATCGCGCCGACCTCTCCTGGCCGGGCGGCGCCTCGAGCCTCTCCCCGGCGCAAAGGGCCTGCAAGGGTCCCTGCGCCGATCTAGAGTGGCGCCCATGGAAGCGCTGCTCAACGACCGCGGCGTCGTGGTCCTCGACGGCGGCCTGGCCACCAGGCTGGAGGAGTACGGGTGCGACCTGTCCGGGGAACTGTGGTCGGCGCGGCTGCTGGCGGACGCCCCCGAGCTGGTGCGCCGCGCCCACCGCGACTACTTCGAGGCCGGGGCGGACGTGGCGGTCTCGGCGTCCTACCAGGCCGGATTCGCCGCCTTCGCGCGCCAGGGGATCGGGCGCGACGAGGCGGCCGGGCTCATGCTCCGGTCGGTGCGCCTGGCCGCACAGGCGCGCGACGAGGCGGGCGCAGGCCTGGTCGCCGCCGGGATCGGCCCCTACGGGGCGGCACTCGCCGACGGCTCGGAGTACACCGGGGACTACGGCCTGGACGCCCGCGCGCTGGCCGAGTGGCACCGGGAGCGCTGGATGCTGCTGGCCGGCTCCGGCGCCGACCTGCTCGCCTGCGAGACCGTTCCCTCCTACCAGGAGGCGCGCGCCCTGGCGGAGCTGATGCGGGAGACACCGGAGGTGCCCGTGTGGGTGAGCTTCTCCGGCCGCGACGACGCGCACATCAGCGACGGGACGCCCATGGCCGAGTGCGCCGCGCTCTTCGCCGGGATGGAGCAGGTCGTCGCCGTCGGTGTGAACTGCACGCCGCCCCGGCACGCCGCACCCCTGGTGGCCGAGGCCGTCGCCGCCTCCGGACGGCCGGGGGCGGCCTACCCGAACTCGGGGGAGTCCTGGAACCCGGCCGCCCGGGCCTGGACCGGCAGTGCGGACCCCGAGGCGTTCGCGGCCCGGGCCGACGCCTGGCGCGCCGCCGGGGCGCGCCTGATCGGCGGCTGCTGCCGCACGGGCCCTGGCCACATCCGGCGGATCCGCGCTCACATGGGGTGATGTCGCGTCCCCGGGACTGCTGTGCGGAATCCGGGGCCACTAAGGTTCTGTAAGCGACGCCTCCTGACGGCGCGCCGCGGGAGGGCGGGCGGCGGAGAAGCGAATAGGGGAGCGCATGACGGACGGACCCAGGACACTCGGCGGATTCACCCTCTACGGGGAGCTCGGGCGGGGCGGGTTCGGCACCGTTTACCTGGGGGTGGACGGCGAGGGCCGCCAGGCGGCGGTCAAGGAGCTGCACCCCCACATGCTGGAGGACGCCCACGCCCGCGAGCTGTTCCGCCGGGAGCTGGAGGCGGCCCGGGGCGTGCGCGGCTTCTGCACCGCATCGGTGCTGGACGCCGACGCCGACTCCGAGCGCCCGTGGATCGCCTCGGAGTACGTCGAAGGCCCGACCCTGCTGGAGCAGGTGCGCGACAGCGGGCCGCGGCACGGCGCCGACCTGGAGCGCCTGGCGGTGCACACCGCCACCGCGCTGGTGGCGATCCACGCCGCCGGGGTGGTGCACCGCGACTTCAAACCGGACAACATCCTGCTGGCCGACGACGGCCCCCGGGTGATCGACTTCGGCGTGGCCCGGCTGGCCGAGGCGGGCGCGGCCTCCACGGCCGCGGTCGGCACCGTCGGCTACATGGCGCCCGAGCAGCTGCGCGGCGACCGGATCACCGACCGGGCCGACGTCTTCGCCTGGGGCGCCACCATGGTCTACGCGGGGACCGGCGGGCAGGCCTTCCCCGGGCCCAACGTGGGCGCGCGCATGCTGCGGGTGCTCAAGGGCCCGGCCGAGACCGGGCCGCTGGAGGGGCACCTGCGCGCGATCGTGCTGCACTGCCTGGCCAAGGAGCCCGGGGACCGCCCCACCGCCCGCGGCCTGCTGGACATGCTCACCGGGGCCGAGCAGGTGCCGCCGGTCCCCGAGGCGGCCGGCGCCGCCCCGGAGCCCACCGTCCGCTCGGCGCCGCCGCCCCGCCCGGCGGCCCCGCCCGAGCTGGACACCCAGGCCTTCGCCGCCACCCAGGCGGCCCCGGTCGCGACAGGGGAGGCCGAGGAGCGGCCGCCCGCGTCGCCGTCCGGCCCGCCGCGCCCGCGCACCGCGCCCGACCGCTGGTCCGACCCGACCGGCGCCCCCGCCCGCGAGGGCCCCGACCCGCGCGCCCGGCTCGCGGCCGCGGAGCGCCACCTGCTCCTCGGGGACGCCGCGGCCGCCGAGGAGCCCCTGCACCGGGCGATCGCCGATTTCGACCGGACCGGCGACGCGGGCCGGGCCGACTACGCGCGCATCCTGCTGGGCGACCTGCACAACGTGGGCGGGCGGCACGAGGAGGCCTGGCGGCTGCTGGACACGCTGCGCGAGCGCTTCGAGCGCGCGGGCAAGCGCGTGCACCTGGCGCGGTGCCTGCGCGGCATGGCGCTGCTGGACCACGGCGCGGTCTGGGAGGGGCGCTCCGGAAGCGGCCTGGGGGCGCTGGTGGGCGGTCTGCTCACCGGCCAGCGGGGGCGCGACCCGTGGCGCCCGGAGGCCCGCCTGGAGCTGGCCGAGCGCTCGCTGCAGATGTTCCACGAGCTCGACCACGGCAGGGAGAGCGCCCGAACGCGGCTGGTGCTGGGCCAGGTGCTCAGCGAGGCCGGCGAGGGCGAGCGGGCGGTGGCCGCCTTCTCCCAGGCGGTGAGTGGTTTCGAGGCGCTGGGCGACCGGTGGTGGGAGGCGCGTGTGCGGCGCATCACCGCCCAGACGCGCTTCCACGCGGTGATGGAGTCGCAGATGGCGGTGGGCGTGTACACCGGGCCGCCGCGCGAGGGGCAGGAGCTGTCGACGGTGCTGGACCACGCCCGGCGCGCGGTGCGGCTGTGCGGCCGGACCGGCGACCACCGGGGCCGCATCGCCTCCCAGATCGTGCTGGCGCGCGCGGTGTGGGCGACGCTGGGCCACGAGGGCGCGCAGGCGCTGCAGGCCGCCGACATCCCGGGGACCTCCACCCCCTCGTCCGGGCCGGGCAGCTCGGCCCAGACCGCCTGGTACGAGCGGATGACCACCTCTGAAGAGGTGGAGGCGCTCCTGGAGACCAGCGCCGCCGAGGCGCGGGGGCAGGGCCTGGAGGAGCTGGCCGACCAGGCGCGCCTGTGGCAGGACCGCTTCTTCCACGAGAGCCCGGGCGTGCACGTCCAGGGGTGGGAGCTGCACAAGAAGCCCAAGGACGTCCCCTTCGCGGAGAGCGGCCTGACGCGGGGCGACCGCTGCGCCGTGTGACGCCCGCCCGGCCCGGCTCCGTGCCGGGGACGTACCGGGGACGCGGGACGATGTGCGCTCAGGAGTCGCGCGCGGGCTCCTGGGCGCGGCAGAAGCGGACGAACTCCTGCGCGCGCCGGTTCAGGCGCATGCTCCGTGGCCAGGCGAGGACGACGGCCTCCTCGCGCACCGGTTCGGCGATCTCCTTGACGACCACGCGCATCCCCTCATAGGTGCGGTCGTTGGCCGGGCGCTGCACCAGCACTCCGTAGCCCATGCCGCGGCCGATCAGCGCGCGCGCCGTCTCGAAGGTGGTGGGGCGGTGGCGCACCCGGGGGACCACCCCGAAGCGGTGGAACAGCGACAGGGCGTGGTGGGAGCTGGGCGCGGCATCGAGCAGCACCATCGGTTCGGGCTCCAGAGCGCGCAGCGACACCTCGGGGAGGCCGGCCATGGGGTGGTCGGCGGGGAGCAGCACGTGCGGGCGCACGGAGAACAGCACGGTGCGCTCCATCTCGGGGAGCAGGTCCATGTCGTAGAGCACCGCCAGGTCCAGCTCGCCGCGCAGGAGGCGCCGCTGCAGCACGTCCTGGTCGTCCTCGGCGAAGTCGACGGTCACTTCGGGGTGGAGGGCGGCGAAGCCCTGCAGCAGGGGCGGCAGCACGGTGGGCGAGAGCGTCACATAGCAGCCCAGGGAGAGCACGCCGGTGAGCGCGCCGCCGCCGCTGGCCTCGGCTTCGAGCTCCTCGGCCTCGCGCAGGAGGCGGCGCGCGCGGGCCAGCAGGCCGGAGCCGGAGGGGGTGAGGGTGATGCCGTGGGCCTTGCGCCGCACGCACAGCTGGACTTTGAGCGCGCGCTCCAGGTCGTTGAGGGCCAGCGAGACGGCGGGCTGGGAGATGTGCAGCCGTTCGGCGGCCTCGGTCAGCGTCCCGGCCTCGGCGATCGCGACGAAGTAGGCGAGCTGGCGCAGGGAGAAGCGGGGCGGTGCGGGCGGCTCGGACACGGGGGCGCCGGCCTTTCCGGGTCGGTGGGGCACCGGGGCCGGTCGGCTCTCCGGCCTGGGCGGATGCCACTCTAGGGCGCCGCGCCCGACTCCGCCACGGGTGGGTGATCCGTTCCGGTGTGCACCCTCGGCGGGCCCTTACGGGGCACCGTCCTTCGCCGGCGGGACGTGCCCGGGCTTCGCGACCGCGTCCGCCCCGGGGCGCCGGAGCGGTAAGCGGCCGAAGGGCCCATGGCGGAGGCGGCCGACGGCGCCCACAATGGCGCCACGCGGCCGGGGCGGCCGCGCGCTGCGGGAAGACGGGCGGAAACGGATGCGGTACGAGACCGGTACGGAGATCGGTGCGCGGCCCGAGGAGGTCTGGCCGGTGATGACCGGCGTCGAGCGCTGGCCCGACTGGCTGCCGACGGTGGCCTCCGTGCAGGCCCTCGACTCCGGTGCGCCGCGGCCCGGCGCGCGTTTCCGGCTGGTCCAGCGGCGCACGCCCCCGGCGGTGTGGACGGTCACCGCCTTCACGCCCGATCGGGAGTTCACCTGGGAGACCTCCTTCCTCGGGGCCCGGATGACGGCCGAGCACCACCTGGAGGCCGCGGGCGGCGGTTCGCGGGTGCGTCTGGTGCTGTCGCTGGAGGGCCGTGCGGCGCCGCTGCTGGCCTCCATCGCCGGGGCGCGCATGCGGCGCTTCGTGGACATCGAGGCCACCGCGCTCAAGTGGTGCTGCGAGCCGTGATCCACCAGGGCCGCCGACTGAAAGGCTTGACCTCAACTGAACTTCAGGTGTGAGTGTGGTGCCGTTCCCCTCCCGGAGCGGCCGGGCGGGGCGATGCGGAGCAGAGGAGCGGCACCATGCGCGCAGTCCGAGTGGAGCGGTTCGGCGGTCCCGAGGTCCTGGCCCCGGTGGAGGTCCCGGCGCCGGAGGCGGGGCCGGGCGAGGCGGTGATCGGCGTCGAGGCGGCCGATGTGCTCTTCCTCGACACCCAGTTGCGCAGCGGCTGGGGCGCCGACTTCTTCCCCCTGCAGCCGCCCTACATCCCCGGCAGCGGTGTCGTTGGCCGGGTCGCGGCCGTGGGTGAAGGCGTCGACCCGTCCCTGGTCGGCAGCCGGGTGACGGCCGACACCGGTGAGCGCTCTCCCGAGACCGGGCGCACGTCGGCCCCGCAGGGCGGCTATGCCGAGTTCGCCACGGCGCCCGCCGAGAGCCTGGTCGCCGTCCCCGAGGGCGTGGACGCCGACCAGGTGCTGGCGCTGCTGCACGACGGCCTCACCGCCCAGCACATCGCCGACGCCGTGGTGCCCGGACGGGGGGAGACGGTCCTGGTCACCGCTGCGGCGGGAGGCCTGGGATCGATCCTGGTGCAGCTGGCCCGAGCCGAAGGGGCCCACGTCATCGCAGCCGCCCGGGGCGGGCGCAAGCTCGCCTGGGCCAAGGAGCAGGGGGCCGGGCACACCGTCGACTACTCCGAGGACGGCTGGACCGACCGCGTCCTGGAGCTGACCGGCGGAGCCGGGCCCGACGTCGTGCTGGACGGGGCCGGGGCCGCATTGGGAACCGCGGCCTTCGGGCTCACCAAGGACGGCGGCCGGTTCGTGGGCTACGGGGCCTCGGGCGGAGACTTCGCACAGATCGACCCTGAGCGCGCCGAGGAACGGGGGGTCCGCGCGCTCTCACTGCTCGACCTGCCCGAACTGGACGACGCCTCTGGGCGCCGCATCGTTCACCGGCTGCTGGACAAGCTGCGGCGCGGAGACGTCGCGCCCAAGATCGGCCAGGCGTTCCCCTTGGAGAAGGCCGAAGAGGCGCACCGCGCCATCGCCGAGCGCGCGACGCTCGGAAAGACGATTCTGCGGGTGAGCAGTCGGTAAACGGGAACTGAGGAACGGGCCTGGGGCGCGGTGATGGCGCGCCTCAGGCCCGAGCTGTTCGCGCCCGGTTCCGAGGGGAGACTGCTCTCCGCGGTTGTGACGCCGGGGGTCTGAGACGGGTGGTCGGATACGCACACGGGGACCAGCAGGAAGCCTCCACGCCACGGCCGATCCCGGCGCCTGCGCCGCCCCCCCCAGAAACGGTCCCAGGGGTGTGCGGGCCCGGCATTCTTTGTGGTGTCCCCTCTCAGGAAGGGCGTCGGGCGATCGGGAGTGGTGAATCCACCACTATTCATGTACGCATGGGGGAGGCCGTTCTGCAGAGTGCTCCCTCACGACACCCGAAGAGTCCAGTCGGCGGCCGAAGAACGGCCGCTCGAATGAAGTGCGTCGGCCATCTGCGGGGCGCTTCGTTCCTCTCGGCGCTCGATGCCACGGCCGTATCCGTGAACGCCCCGACCAGGGCGGGCCGGACCGGGGTTGACACCCGCTCGGCGCAGGGCTTGAATGACGGGCGTGCCGCGTGGCACCGCAGCGACGAAGGCGGTGGCCGGGCGGCACCTGACCCTGGAGAGATGTCGTGATGGAAGCACGCGTCTTCGGACTGATCTAGCGCATGGCGCCGCGCGCTCCGCGCCCGTCGGCCGTTTCCGCGCCCGGCGCGTGAGCAGGCGCCCCTTCTCCGCCGCATCGACGGCGATCCGTGATCCACGAGGTCTCCGCCCCGCCATGCGCCCGTGATGCCCGCCATCCGTACCGACGCGTGTGCGGAGACACCCCTGAACACCTCCGCGCGCACGCCCGCAGCAGGGCGGCGCGCTCCTCACCCGTGCATTCAAGGAGATGCCGCCATCATCACCGACTTCAACCGGCAGGTCATCGAAGAGTTCCGCGCCAACCAGGGGCGCGTGGGAGGCCCCTTCGCCGGCGCCCGCCTGCTGCTGTTGACCACCACCGGGGCCCGCACCGGGCTCCCGCGCACCACACCGCTGGGCTACCTCAACGACGAACGCGGCCGCGTCGTCGTCATCGCCTCGGCCGGAGGCGCCCCGGACCACCCGGCCTGGTACCGCAACCTGCGCGCCGACCCCCGCGTCACCGTGGAGAACGGCCCGTTCACCTACACCGCCACGGCGACGGTGCTCCAGGGCGTCGAGCGCGACCGCGTGTTCGCGCGCGCCGTGGAAGCCGACGCGGGGTGGGGCGAGTACCAGGAGCGGGCCGGGCGCACCCTGCCCGTCGTCGCCCTGGAGCCCGTCGCCGGCGGGCCTCCGGACCTGCCCGCCGGGGACGCCCTGGTGGTGGTGCACGACGCCTTCCGCCGGGAGCTGGAGCTGGTCCGCGCCGAGGTCGCCGACGCCGGAGGCGGGACCCTCGGCGCCCAGCTGCGCCTCAACTGCATGGCCCTGTGCCAGGGCCTGCACCACCACCACACCATGGAGGACCGAGGGGTCTTCCCCGCGGTGGCCGCCGCGCGCCCGGACCTGGCGCCGGTGGTCGAGCGCCTGGCCGCCGAGCACGCCCGGGTCGCCGAGCTGCTGGACGCGCTCCGCGAGCGCGTCTCCGGGGGCGACCCCGACACCCGGGCGGTCCTGGCCGACGTCGACCGCCTGATCGCCGACCTGCTCGCCCACCTGGACTACGAGGAGACGACGCTGGTGCCCCTGCTCAACGCCGGGATCGACGGCGGAGCGGAGGCAGCGGAGCCAGCGGAGCCAGAGGCCGGGGCCTCCGCGGAGCCCGGGACGTCCGCAGGGCCCGGGGCCGGTTCACCGGGCGGGGACGGGGCGGCGCGCCGCCCGGTGGGCCCCCTCGTCGAGCGGGTGCGCGCCACCGACGCCGAACGGGCCGCGGTGCGGGAGCTGTTCACCGGCGGGACCCTGTTCGGGGCCGCGCTGCCCGACGCGGCCCGGACCGAGCCGCTGCTTCCCGGGACCGGCGGCGTCCCGGGCGACTGGGTGGACGCCGACGGTACGGGGCTGTCATCGGGCGTGCTGGTCTACGTGCACGGCGGCGGCTTCGAGTTCGAGAGCCCGCAGATCGAGCGCGTCATGGCCCACCGGCTCTCCCGTGCCGCGGGCCGCCCCGCGCTGCGCGTGGGCTACCGGCTGGCCCCGGCGCATCCCTTCCCCGCCGCCGTGGACGACGTGGTCGCGGTCCACCGCTCCCTGGTCGCCCAGGGGGTGCCGCCCGGGCGGATCGTCCTGGCGGGGGAGTCCGCCGGGGCGACGCTGCTGCTGTCGGCGCTGCTCGTGCTCAAGGAGGCGGGCGAGGCGCTGCCGGGCGGGGCGGTGGCGGTCTCGCCGCTGACCGACTTCGCGGCCGAGGGCGGATCGCGCACCGAGAACGAGGGCAGGGACCTGGTGGCCGGGTCGATGATGGGCCACATCGGACCCAACTACCTCGGCGGCGCACCGGCCGACGCGGCGCCGCAGTCGCCGCTGTACGGGGACCTGGCCGGCCTCCCGCCCCTGCTGCTGGTCGCCGGGGAGGACGAGCTGCTGCTGGACGACGCCCGGCGGTTCGCCGAGGCCGCGGCCGAGCAGGGCACCCGGGTCGCGCTCGACCTGTACGAGGGCATGCCGCACGTGCCCCACTTCGCGGTGCTCGCCGAGGAGCCGAGGCTCACGACGGCGGAGACCTTCCTCGACCGCCTCGCCGCCTGGGCGAGGGGGCTGGCGGGCTGACGCGCCCGCCGCCGGAGGGCTGGGTCCGCGCGCCGGGCCCGGTTTACGGTGGGGCGGTGAGCAACGTCGAGAGCCGCCCCGCCGAGCAGACCGTGTGCGCCCCGGGCACCGCGCCCGGGGCGCCCGGTCCCGCACCCGCACCGCCGGCCGCCGAACCCGACATCGAACTGCTCGCGCCCCGGGAGGTCCCGCTGGGCGGGCCGCGCGCCATGCCCGTCCAGCGGACCCTGCCCAACCGCGAGCGCCGCATGGTCGGTGCCTGGTGCTTCGCCGACTTCTACGGCCCCTCCGACCTCGCCGACGGACCGGGCATGCAGGTGCCGCCCCACCCCCATACGGGCCTGCAGACGGTGAGCTGGCTGCTCGAAGGCCGGGTCCGCCACCTGGACAGCCTGGGCAGCGACCGCACCGTGCGCCCGGGCGAGCTCAACCTGATGACCGCCGGACGGGGCATCGCCCACTCCGAGCGCTCGCCGGAGGAACGGCCGCCGACACTGCACGGTGTGCAGCTGTGGATCGCCCAGCCTGAGGCCCACCGCGACGGCCCCGCCGGGTTCGAGCGCCACGCCGACCTTCCGGACCTGCAGAGCGCCGCGGGGACCGTGCGTCTCATCGCCGGGTCGATGGCCGGGGAGACCTCGCCCGCACGCGTCTACTCCCCCTTGGTCGGGGCCGAGGCGGCGCTGGAGGGGGAGGGCGCGCTGCGCATGCCGTTGGAGCCGGAGTTCGAGCACGCCGTGCTCGCCCTGGCCGGCCCCGTGAGCGCGGAGGGGTGCGAGGTGCCCGTGGGCTCCATGCTGTACCTGGGGCGAGGGCGCAAGGAACTGGCCCTGCACGGACGGCCGGGCTCGCGCGCGCTCCTCATCGGCGGTGTCCCCTTCGAGGAGGACCTCGTCATGTTCTGGAACTTCGTGGGGCGGAGCCATGAGGAGATCGTGGCCGCGCGCGAGGCCTGGGAGGCCGAACGGGCCGCAGCGCGCGCGAACGGCACGCAGGAACGCACCCGGCAAGGCGCAGAGGAGCAGGGCGGGGCCGCCCCCACGGGCGGCGCCGGGCCCGCACGCTTCGGGACCGTTCCCGAAGACGACGGGGCGCCCCTTCCCGCCCCCGCCCTGCCCAACGCCCACCTGCGGCCGCGGCCCAGGTACAGGCGCAAATGAGGGCGCGCCCCTGACGGCCGGCGCCTCCGCCCGGCCCGGGGGTGCCCTAGCCGGGGCCCGCCCCCTCCTCGACCGCGGCACGTTCGAGCGGCCCGCGCCGGGCGCTCAGCTCGGTGCGCAGCTCCTCGATGCGCGCGTCGTCGAACACGACGTCGGGGTCGGGCTCCAGGAACGCCGAGGCGATCGAGGCGAGCGCGAGCGCGGGGAGCGACCAGTCGGTCGCCTCGGGCAGGCCGAGCGTCCCGGACCGCACGGTCAGCTCGGACAGCACAGGGGTGGTGGGCGCCATGACCACCATGCCGCGCACCGTCGCTCCCGCGAGCGCGGCGAGCGACTCGTAGCCCGCCCCCAGGCCGGCGCGCAGGCGCAGCCCCAGGAGCGAGGCGCACCGCTCGTAGAAGGCCGCCAGGCCGGCGGTGACCCTGCGCTCGGACTCGGTCAGGGCCAGGCGCACCTCTTCGCGGTAGTCGGTCTCCGGCAGGCCCAGGAAGGTCGCGTGCAGGGCCAGGTAGGTGCGCCACTCGGGCGATTCCAGGAACGTCTTGAGCTCGCGGGGCGCTCCGTGGCGCAGGACCTCGGCGGCCACCTCCATGCGCCGGGCGGGGGAGCGGAGCCGGTCGAGGTTGTCCAGGATGGTCTGCTCGACGCCGCGCACCGCCTCGGGGTTGGTCGTGCCGATGGCCGGGCTCGTTCCGCGGGCCAGTTCCAGGAGCAGGTCGCTGAAGAAGAGGTCCTTGTAGGGCCAGCGGCGGTAGACCGCGCTGCGCGAGACGCCGGCCTGGTGGATCACGTCCTCGAAGCTGATGTGGTCCAGGCTGACCGTCAGTCCGGCGCTGTTGACCTGGTCCATGGCCGCCTGGAGCATGCGCCGCTCGGTCTCGCTGTCGGAGATCCGGCGCCGCCGCCGTGTCAGTCCCGTTCCTTCCCGGGGGTCGCCGCCCATGATGCCGTCCTCGAGATACGATGTTTCAAATTTCGAATATCAGGGTCAGTCTATAGCGTGACGCGCACGCGCGCCCGGGCCGCCCCGCCGCGGCCCTCCCACCAGCGAGGGGAGCAGGATGCCTGATCACGACGGAACGCACCTGGAGACCGCAGAATCCGACCTGGCCACCCGCCGCGGCCGGTTCCGGGCCGTGGCCTTCCGCGACCCCGGGGCCCACGGCGAGCACATGGCGCTGGTGCGCGGGAACGTCGCGGACGGCGGGCCGGTCCTGGTCCGCGTCCACTCCGAGTGCCTGACCGGGGACGTCTTCGGCGCCACCCGCTGCGAGTGCGGCGAGCAGCTCGACTCGGCCCTGGAGGCGATCGCGGCCGAGGGCCGCGGGGTGCTGGTCTACATGCGCGGGCACGAGGGGCGCGGGATCGGCCTGCTGGCCAAGGTGCGCACCCACATTCTCCAGGACGAGCAGGGGCTGGACACCGTGGACTCGGCCACGTCCCTGGGGTTCCCGGTCGACGTGCGCGACTACGGCCCGGCCGCCCGGATCCTGCGCCACCTCGGGGTGGCCTCCGTCCGCCTGATGTCGAACAACCCCGACAAGGTGGAGGCGCTGGAGGCGCACGGCCTGGCGGTGGCCGCGCGCGTTCCGCTGCTGGCGCCCGCGCACGGCGGCAACCTCGCCTACCTGACCGCCAAGCGCGACCGGCTCGGCCACGACCTCCCGCAGCTCGACGGCGTCGAGGCCGTGGGCGGCGCGGAGGGCGTGAACGGGCGTCCCGGGAGCGACACCTCCGGCGGGGCGGCGCAGACGGGCGGGGGCCGCCGTGGCTGAGCACGGGACCCGGCCGGGCGCGACGGCCGACGGGGCCGACCTGCTCCCGGTCGCGCGCGAGGCGGCGGCCCTGGCCCGGCGCATCATCGCCGACCGGGCCCCGCGCTCGGTCGCCGCCAAGGGCGACCGCGACATGGTGACCGACGTGGACCTGGCGGTGGAGGAGGCGCTGCGGGACTTCCTGGGCCGCGAGACGCCCGGGCTGGGCGTGCTCGGTGAGGAGCACGGCCGCACCGGCGCCGGAGGGGACGCGCCCTACTGGGTGGTCGACCCCGTGGACGGCACCGCCAACCTGGCCCGCGGAATCCCGCTGTGCGGGGCGACCGTCGCCCTGGTGCACGGGCGGACCGCGGTGGCCGCCGCCATCGACTTCCCCTTCCTGGACGCCGCGTACTCGGCGGCGTCCGGGGTAGGGGCCTACTGCGGCGCCGAACGGCTGCACGCGGCCGCCACGGCCGACCCGGGGGCGGCCATGGTCGCGGTCGGCGACTTCGCCGTGGGGCCGGGCGCCGAGGCCAAGAACCGGGTGCGCCTGGAGCTGCTGGGGCGGCTCGGGGCGCGGGTGCAGCGGATCAGGATGCTCGGTACCGCTGCGGCCGACCTGGCCTGGACCGCGCACGGCCGGCTGGACGCCGCGCTGATCCTGGCCAACCGCCCCTGGGACACCGCCGCCGGCGTGCTGCTGGTGCGCGAGGCCGGCGGGGCCGTCCTGGACCGCGACGGCTCCGAGCACACCGTGGACTCCGAGGCGACCCTCGCCCTCGCCCCCGGCGTCCGCGACGCCTTGATGGCGGAGGTGAAGCGTGCTTATGGGCGTCTGTGAGATCCCCGCCCGCACGATCGCCGGGCCCGGACCGCACCTGCGGCCGGGGCCGTGGTGGGGCACGGCCCTGGGGGCCGCGGCCCAGCCCGTGCTGCTGGCCCTGATCGCGTCCACCGTCGGGCTCGGAGCGGCGGGATGGGCCGTCGGGTGCGCCTATGCGCTCGCGCTGTGGGCGCTGCTGGCGCGCGCGCTGCGGCGCGACGGTGCGGTGTCCATGCGCCCGGCCGACCGCGTCACCCTGGCCCGCGCTGTGCTGGTGGGCGGGGTGGCCGCCCTGGTCGCCGACGCCGCCTCCGGCCGCCCCGCCGACCCCTGGCCGGCGGCGGTCCTGGCCTCGGTGGCGCTGGCCATGGACGGGGTCGACGGGCCGGTCGCCCGGCGCACGGGTACCGCATCGCGGCTCGGGGCCCGCTTCGACATGGAGGTCGACGCCTTCCTGATCCTGGTGCTCAGCGTGCACGCCGCGTTCCTGCTCGGCCTGTGGACACTGGCGATCGGCGGCGCACGCTACGCTTTCGGCGCGGCCGCGCGCTTCGCCCCCTGGCTCGGCGCCGGACTCCCGCCGAGCACCGCGCGCAAGGCCGTGGCGGCGGTGCAGGCGGTGGCGCTCATCGCGGTCGTCAGCGGTCTGCTGCCCCCGTTCGCGGCGGCCGCGGCGGCTGCGGGCGCACTCGCGCTGCTGGCCTGGTCCTTCGGCCGGGACGTGCTGTGGCTGTGGCGCGCGCGCCGTGCAGGCGCGGACGGGTGCCGGGGCGACGGGCGCGGAACGAGCGCCGCACCATGGGCGGCCACAGAGGCGGGCCCCGGGGCGAACGGAGGGTGAGCAGGTGGAACGCGCAGCGCGCGCTTTCTGGGTGAACGCTCCGGGCGAAGGGGAGATCCGTCCCGTCGGGCTTGCCGAACCGGGCCCCGGTGACGTCGTGGTGCGCACCCTGTACACCGGGGTCAGCCGCGGCACCGAGGCTCTGGTGTTCAACGGGCGCGTCCCGCAGGCCCTCAGCGCGGACATGAGGGCGCCCCACCAGGAGGGCGAGTTCCCGGGCCCGGTCAAGTACGGCTACCTCAACAGCGGGCGGGTGGAGCAGGGCCCGCCGGACCTGGTCGGGCGCGAGGTGTTCTGCCTGTACCCGCACCAGACCCGCTACGTCGTCCCGGCTGACGCGGTCGTGCCGCTCCCGCCCGGGGTGCCCGCCCGCCGGGCGGTGCTCGCCGGAGCCGTGGAGACCGCGGTCAACGCCCTGTGGGACGCCGCGCCCCGGGTGGGCGACCGCGTCTGCGTCGTCGGCGCCGGCATGGTCGGCGGCTGTACGGCGCGCCTGCTGGCGGCCCTGCCGGGGGTGCGCCTGCAGCTGGTCGACACCGACCCCGCACGGGCCGCCGTCGCCGAACGGCTGGGCGTCCCCTTCGCCGCGCCCGGCGGCGCCGAGGGCGGATGCGACCTGGTGTTCCACACCAGCGCCTCGGAGGAGGGGCTGTCCCGGGCCCTGGAACTCCTGGGGACCGAGGGCGAGGTGATCGAGCTGAGCTGGTACGGCGACCGGCAGGTGCGGGTTCCGCTGGGAGAGGCCTTCCACCCCCGCAGGCTGGCGGTGCGCTGCAGCCAGGTGGGGAGGGTGTCCCCGGCCCGCAGCGCGCGCCGGACGCTGCGCGACCGCCTGGCGCTGGCGTTGGACCTGCTCTCCGACCCCGCCTACGACGCCCTCATCAGCGGTGAGAGCCCCTTCGACGAACTGCCCGAGACGATGCGGGGCCTGGCGGACGGAACCGTCCCGGCCCTCTGCCACCGGATCGCCTACCCCTGACCCCCGCCTCTGAGGAGGAACCCTTGTTCAGCGTCACCGTCCGCGACCACTTCATGGCCGCGCACAGCTTCAGCGGCGACGTCTTCGGACCGGCACAGGCCCTGCACGGCGCCACCTTCGTCGTCGACGCGGCCTTCCGCCGCGCCGAGCTGGACGGCGACGGGGTGGTCGTCGACATCGGACTGGCGACCACCCGGCTCGGCGAGGTCCTGGCCGAACTGAACTACCGCAACCTCGACGACGATCCGGCCTTCAAAGGCGTCAACACCACCACGGAGTACCTCGCCAAGGTGGTCGCCGACCGGCTCGCCGCCCGGATCGAGGCCGGCGAGCTGGGGGAGGGGGCGCGCGGGCTGGACGGCCTGGCGGTGACCCTCCACGAGTCCCACGTCGCGTGGGCGAGCTATGAGCGGTCGCTGTGAGCACGACGGTCTTCATCGTTCCCGGGAGCATCGGCGACCCGGCCGCGCCCAGCGGAGGGAACCGGTACGACCGGCGCATCGCCGAGGAGTCGGCGCGCGTGGGGATGCCGGTGCGTGAACTCCCGCTGGACGGTGCCTGGCCGGATCCCTCGGGCGCCGAGCGCGCGCGGCTGTCCCGGGCCCTCGACGGGCTTCCGGACGGCACCCCCGTCCTGGTGGACGGGCTGGTGGCCTGCGGCGTCCCCGACGTGCTCGCCCCGGCGGCGGCCCGGCTGCGCCTGGCGGTCCTCGTCCACCTTCCCCTTGCGGACGAGGGAGGGCTGCGCCCTGAGCGAGCGGAGGCGTACGAGCGAGCGGAGGGGGCGGTCCTGCGCGCGGCGGACCGGGTGGTGGCCACCAGTGGCCACGCGGCGCGGGACATCGCACGGCGCCACCGGCTCGACCCGGCGCGGGTCCACACGGTGGAGCCCGGCACCGACCGTGCGCCCCTGGCGCCCGGGACCGACGGCGCCTCCAGGCTGCTGTGCGTGGCGGCGGTGACCCCGCGCAAAGGACAGGACCTGCTCGCCGAAGCGCTCGGCCGAAACCGCGACCGGCGATGGACGTGCGTCATGGCCGGCCCCCAGCCCTCGGAGGCGGCCTCCCCCGGAGGCCCCTCGCGCCCCACATTCGCCGAACGGGTCGAGGAGCGGCTCGAACGGCACGGCATCCGGGACCGGGTCCGCTTCACCGGCGCGCTGGGCCCCTCGGCGCTGGACGGGGAGTTCGCCCGCGCCGACCTGGTGGTGCTGCCCTCCCGCGCGGAGACCTACGGCATGGTGGTGTCCGAAGCGCTGGCACGCGGCATCCCGGTCCTGGTGAGCGGGGCGGGGGCGCTGCCCGAGACCGTCGGCCGCGTCTCCGGCGGCCGGGTGGCCGGCCTCCTCGTCCCCTCGGGGGACGCCTTGGCGCTCGCGGGGGCTCTCGGACGGTGGTGGGGCGACGGGGCCCTGCGCGTGGGCCTGCGGACCGCCGCACGCGAGCGGAGGGCCCTGCTGCGCTCCTGGAGGAGCGCGGCCGCGGACATGGCCCGGGTCCTGGAACTGCTCCACGGCGACCGGGCGGCGGCAGAGGGGGCGCGATGAACGCACCGGGGACGCGGCGGTTCGCTCCGGACTGGCTGGCGCTGCGGGAGCCGGCCGACGCGGCCGCGCGCCACCGCGGCCTGGCCGCCGAGGCCGGCCGGTTCCTGCGCCGACCGGAGCACGGTGCGCCGCTGCTGGTGTGCGACCTGGGAGGCGGTACCGGCTCCATGGCCCGCTGGACGGCGCCGATCCTTCCCGGTCCGCAGCACTGGGTGGTCTACGACCGCGACGAGGACCTGCTCCGGCGCGCGCGGGCCGGCCCGCCCTCCGCGGCGGCGGACGGGCGACCGGTGACCGTGGAGACCCGCACGGCCGAGCTCACCGTCCTTACCGGGTCCGACCTGCGCGGGGCCGACCTGGTCACCGCTTCGGCGCTCTTGGACGTGCTGACGACCGACGAGGCCTACGCGCTGGTCGCCGCGTGCACCGGTGCGCGCTGCCCGGCCCTGCTCACCCTCTCGGTGGCGGGCAGGGTGGTCCTGGCCCCTGAGGAGCCGCTGGACCGGGAGATCGAGGCGGCGTTCAACGCGCACCAGAGACGGGAGTCGGGAGGTCGGACGCTGCTGGGGCCGGACGCTCCCGGGGCCGTGGCACAGGCGTTCGCGGGAGCCGGCGCGCACGTCCTGGTCCGCGACAGCCCCTGGCGGCTGGGTCCGGACCTGCGCGCCCTCGCCGCCGCGTGGCTGGAGGGATGGGTGGCGGCGGCCGTCGAGCAGCGCCCGGACCTGGGCGTGAGAGCGCGCGACTACCTCGACCGCCGCCGGTCCCAGTGCGCCGACGGAGACCTGCACGTAGAGGTGCACCACCGTGACCTCCTCGCCCTGCCGGACGACGGAGGGGGCGGACGAATGTGAGGCGGAGGTGCCGAGGAGATAGGGCCTCGACAGCCGGGAGCTCGATAGCCGGGAGCCGGGGCCCGGTCGCCACCGGAGACCGGGCCGGTGTGCATGTCGTCCTTGGGCGGCTGAGGGCCGTGTCCGGGGGCCGCCCACGGCCGTCGGAAGTTCCGCCGATGCATGCGGCAGGGTTTTCGGACGCGGCGGCCTCCGCGCCGGGCGCGGTCCGCCGCCCCGGTCGGTGCTTCGGGCTCGGCAGCGGCCCCGGAGGCGGTGTTCCTCTGAACGAGGTGATCGCCACCCCTTCAGGCCTCGCGGGATGTCGTTCCTGCAGACGGAGGCCGGACCCGGATCCGAACCGATCGCGGGTCGGACGGAACTCAGGGGGTGGGACCGGCGCCGACGGTGCGGGTACGGCCGCGGTACGGGCCCGGGAGTGAACCGCCGGGGAGGAAGCGACGGGGAATGAGCGGGGCACGCATGGGGACCATGGAAATTCGCGAAACGGGGCGATCGGTGCACCGGGCGGTGGCATCATGGTGGCCTTCCGCCTCCGCTCGCGGGGCGGAGGGCCGGACGGGGGCACGGACGTGACCGGACCTGAACGGCGGCGGCGCGCCGGGATACCGGCCGGCCTGTGGCCGTGGGCGCGGATCGTCGCGGCGGCAGCGCTGCTGGGGATCGTCGCCTGGCGCCTGGACCTGGGCGCGGTGGCCGCGGCCCTGGGCGGCGTCGGAGCCGGCCCCGCCGCCCTGGCGGTGGCCGCGGCCCTGGCCGTCGGAGCGGCGACCACCCTGCTCAGCGCGCGCCGGTGGGTCCTGGTCGCCCGCGCACTGGGACTGCGCCTGCGCACCGGCCCGGCGGTCGCCGCCTACTACCGCTCGCTGTTCCTGAACGCGGTCCTTCCCACGGGGGTGCTCGGCGACGTCCACCGCGCCCTGGACCACGGCCGCCGCAGCGGGGCGCTCGGCGCCGGCGTGCGCGCGGTGGTGCTGGAGCGCACCGCCGGCCAGGCGGTGCTCATCGCCGTCGGAGCCGTGCTCCTGGCCGCCGCCCCCGCGTGGTGGTCGGTGGTCGACCCGGTGGCGCCGNGGGGCTGGTGCTCTGGGCGCGCCGGGGCAGGGGCCTGCCCCGCGTCCGGTCCGCGGTGCTGGCGGTGCTCGCCGACGCCCGCGCCACCCTGCTCTCCCGCGGCCTGGGCCCGCGGGTCGCCGCCCTCTCGGCCGCGGTCCTGGCCGGGCACCTCGTCCTGTTCGTCGTGGCCGCCCGCACGGTCGGGGTCGCCGCCTCCGGCACCGAGCTGGTGCTCCCGGCCGTGGCGGCGCTGCTGGCCATGGCGGTGCCGGCCAACGCCGCCGGCTGGGGGCCGCGCGAGGCGGCCACCGCGGCCGCCTTCGGCGCCGCCGGGCTCGGCGCCGAACTGGGGCTGGCCACCGCCGTCGGGTACGGGGCCCTGGCCCTGGTCGCGAGCCTGCCCGGAGCCGTGGTGCTGCTCGTGTGCCGGGCGGCCGGTCAGCGGCGGGCCGACAGCGGCGGCAGCGCCCCGAAGGACCGCGCCAGGGAGGACAGCACGGCGGCCCCTTTGGACGCCGATGCCAGGGAGGGACGGCCCACCACCCCCGAGGCGGTGTAGGCGCCCAGCCCCAGCGTCAGCAGGTGCGGCCGCTCCTCGGCGTCGTGGTCGGCCTCGGCGTACCCGGGGCCGACCAGCTCGGGGTGCGCGTGCAGCAGGATCGAGGTCTCCAGCTCCCCGGCGTGCATGTCGGCGTCGGCGGAGGTGGCCAGCCCGGCGGCGCGGCGCGCCTCTGCCCACTCGGCGGGGCCGGGGAACAGCGCCATCGCTCCCCGGGCCTCCTGCACCGCGTTGCCCAGTGCGTAGTTGCCGCCGTGCCCGTTGACCAGGACCAGCCCGGCCGCGCCGGCCCGGAGCGCCGAGTCCGCGACGTCGCGGACCACCGTGAGCAGGGTGGAGGCCGAGATGCTCACTGTGCCCGGCCAGTCCTCGTGCTCATGGGAGCAGGAGATGGTCAGCGGGGGCAGCACCTGCACCGGGTGGGCCGCCGCGATCTCCCGGGCGACGGTGCAGGCGATCACGGTGTCGGTGGCCGAGGGCAGGTGGGGCCCGTGCTGCTCGAAGCTCCCGACCGGGAGCAGCGCGGTGCGCCCGCGGCGGCGTTCGGCGTCGGCCGAGGTGTCCATGGGCAGCAGGTGCCGGTGAGCGTCCATGGCCTCCGCTTATCAAGAAGCGCCGCGGACGGCAACGCGGGGTGCGGGGCGTCACCGGCGCCGCAGGGGCGTTGTAGTCTTCCGGACGCGTTCGGTGTCCGATGTGCGGCGGATTCCGCCACCGGTCCGGCCCCCGCCGCGCCGACCGCGGAACCGGCCGACAGAGACCGGCGGAAACATAGGCCGGCAGAAACAGCGACCGGCAGAAGACGTCAGCGATCGCCTGAGAGCCAGAAAGGTCCGCCTTGCCGTCCCCCACCACCCGCCGCGGCCTCCGGCGCGCTCCTGCCGCCGTGGCGGCCCTGTCCCTCCTCGCCGGGGGCTGCGCCTCCGTGCTGCCCCCTTCGGCCCGGGAGGCCGTCGGAGGCGAGCGTTTCGCCGAGTACACCCTGGAGGAGCTCGGAGAGCTGTGCCCCGATCCGGACCGCAGGTATGTGAAGGCGGCGAAGACGGCCCCGGAGCCGCCGCACACCGTCGCGGTCTTCCTCCGGGCGCCCGGGGACGACACGGAGCCGGACCGCTTCGAGCTCATGGACCTGGAGGGGGAGACGACCGTCAGCGGCCGCAGGACCGTGAACGGCTGGACCCCGGGGGCGGCCGAGGAGGTGGAGCTCCTGGCCTGCGTGGAGGGCCAGGGCGCCGACGAGGAGATCGGCGAGTGCGCCTACCGGGACACCGACCACGGCTCCCCGAATCCGGCGGTGCGCATGGTGCCGGTCTACTCTCAGCGCTTCACCGTCACGGTGCGCGAACTGGCGACCGGTGCGCCCGTCCACGAGCGGACCTTCGAGCTCAGGAGCGAGCCGCAGGAGATCCCCGGAACGTTCGGAGGCGCGATATGTCCCGGATCCCCGGCGAACTGGGGGAACCCCGACGGGATCGGGGCGGAGCCGAGGGAGGTGCCGACCGAGATCTACTCTGTCCCCGGTGGCAGGCGGGTGGCGTCCGAGCTCTGGGAGACGGTCGAGGGCGGCCGCTGAGCCTTGCACCCGGTCCCGCCCGTGAACGGCCGCTTCCGGCCACCCCGGGCCGGATTCGGCAGGTGAGCCCCGGAGAGTCCCGCGTGCGTCCGCGGCCGCGGCCTCCGGCGCGGTTAGAGTCCCCTCTATGGCCGCTCAAGACACCCACCTGAAGCCCTTCGACGAGGACTGGACGCGCGCGCTGGCCGTGGTCGCGCACCCGGACGATCTGGAGTTCGGCGCCACCTCGGCCATCGCCAAATGGACACGCCAGGGCAAGGAGGTCTCGGAACTCCTGGTGACCAAGGGCGAGGCCGGTATCGAGACCGTGCCGCCGAGCGAGGCCGGCCCGCTGCGCGTGGAGGAGCAGCGCGCCGCCGCCCGGATCGTGGGCGCCAAGCGCGTGCAGTTCCTGGACTTCCCCGACGGCACGCTGGAGTACGGGCTCGGCCTCCGCCGCGCGCTGGCGCGGGCCATCCGCGACCACCGCCCGGAGGTGGTGATCTCCATCAACTACCGCGAGTACTTTCCGGGCGCGGACTTCTACAACCACGCCGACCACCGGGTGCTCGGCCCGGCGCTGCTCGACGCCGTCCGCGACGCCGCCAACACCTGGGTCTTCCCCGAGCTGGGGGAGGAAGGACTCAAGGCATGGAAGGGGGTGCGCTCGGTGGCCTTCTCCTCCTCGCCCGAGCCCACGCACTTCACCTCCTTCGGTCAGGACGAGCTGAACACGGGCATCGCCTCCCTGGACGCCCACGAGGTCTACATGGGCGCGCTCGAAGGGTTCGACCACAAGAGCATGCTCCGCACGGCGGCCGAGGAGGCCGGCGCCCGCAACGGCGTCGAGCTGGCCGTGGAGTTCGAGGTCGTCGGGGTCTAAGGCGGATCCCGGAGCGATCCACGAGCGGTCCCGACCCACCCGCGGCCCGGGCGGCGGGGGCGCCACGGCCGTGCGGCGCTCCCTGCCGCACGGCCCGGGCCGCATTACCCGTCCAGCGGCCATCCCGTGTACGCCTCGGCCAGGTAGGCGGCCCCCGCCGTGCTGCCGGTGACCATGTCCAGCTCGCCCAGCTGCCGCTGGACGTCGAACGGCGACGCGTCCGGGGGCGTATGGAGCATCGACGTCATCCACCACGAGAAGTGCTGCGCCCGCCATACCCTCCGCAGGGCCGTCGGTCCGTAGGCGTCCAGCCCGGCCTCGGAACCGGTGGCGAAGAACTCGGTCAGCGCGCGCGCCAGGACAGCGACGTCGGCCACCGCGAGATTGAGCCCCTTGGCGCCGGTCGGCGGAACCACGTGCGCGGCGTCGCCGGCCAGGAACAGGCGTCCATGGCGCATCGGCTCGCAGACGAAGCTGCGCATGGGGATGACGCCTCGCTGGAAGATCGGTCCCTCCTGGAGCGCGAAGCCGTCCCCGACCACCCGCGCCTGCAGTTCGTCCCAGATCCGCGCATCGCTCCAGGCGTCGGCCTCCTCGTCCGGCGCGCACTGGAAGTACATGCGCTGGACCCCGGGGCTGCGCGTGCTTATCAGAGCGAAGCCGCGCTCGGAGTGCGCGTAGACCAGCTCGGCCGAGGACGGCGGCGCCTCGGCGAGGATGCCGAACCAGCCGAAGGGGTAGGCCCGGAAGTGCTCGGTGCGCGCGCCCTGGGGGATCGACCTGCGGCTGATGCCGTTGGACCCGTCGCACCCGGCCACCACCGTGCACGTCAGCTCGTGCCGCGCGCCGCCGTCGTCGGTGAAGGCGACGGAGGGGCGGTCCCCTTCGAGGCCCCGCAGCTCCACCTGGGAGCAGCCGAAGCGGATGTCGGCGGAGGCGGCCGTGCGCGCGGCGACCAGGTCCTTGAGCACCTCGTGCTGGGGGTAGAGCCACACCGACCGCCCCACGAGCCCGGCGAAGTCGATGCGGTGCGGCCGGCCGCCGAACCTCAGCTCGATCCCGTCGTGGCGGGCGCCCTCGCGGAGGGCGCGGTCGCCGGCCCCGTGCCGCACCAGCAGGTCGACGGTCCCCTGTTCGAGCACCCCGGCCCTGATGGTCCGCTCGATCTCCTCCCGCGTGCGGGTCTCGACGATCACCGAATCGATGCCCTTTTCGGCCAGGAGGAGGGAGAGCACCAGGCCCGCGGGGCCGGCGCCGAGGATTCCGACTCGTGTGTGCATGGGGCCACCCAACTAGGTGGCGCGCGTCACGGGCTAGCCTGGGCTTCCACTCACTGGAAGGGGCTCTGAGAGGGGGCGTGATGACCGGAGGGGACGGCCGGTCGGTGACCGGGCGCGCGCTGCGGCTGCTGGCCTCCTTCGACGTCGCCCATCCGGCGCTGACGCTCTCGGAGCTGGCCCGCCGGGCGGAGCTGCCCCTGGCCACCGTGCACCGCCTGGCCGGGGAACTGGAGTCCTGGCGTGCGCTGGAGCGCGGGAGCGACGGNGGGAGCGGGGGAGCGCCGGCCGCTACAGGATCGGCAGGCGGCTGTGGGAGACCGGCCTGCTCGCCCCGGTGTCCGGCCGGCTCAGGCAGGTCGCCCTGCCGCTCATGCAGGACCTGTACGAGGCGACGCGGGAGAACGTGCACCTGGCCGTGCGGGACGGCTTCGACGCGCTCTATGTGGAGAAGCTCTGCGGACACCGGTCGGTGCCCGTCGTCTCGCGGGTCGGCGGCCGCCTGCCGCTGCATGCGACCGGCGTCGGCAAGGCGCTCCTGGCAGGGGCCGCTCCGTCGGTCCGGGAGGAGTACCTCGCCCGCCCCCTCCCGCGCCCGACGGGCTTCACGGTGGTCGAACGGGGGCGCCTGGAGCGGGAGCTGCGCCAGGTGGCGAGGCGCGGCCACGCCCTGACACAGGAGGAGATGACGCTGGGGTCGGTGTCGGTCGCGGTCCCGGTGGAGCCGGGGCGGCCGGACGGCGGTGGCCGGGAGGCCGCACTCGAGGGCGCCACTGGCGACGCTTCAGAGGCCGCTCCGGGCGCCGAGCCGGTGGCGGCGCTGGGCATCGTGGTACGCAGCCTGAGGGCCGACCCCGTGCGCCTCGTCCCCGCCCTCAGGGCGGCGGCCCAGGGGATCGCGCGCCGCCTCGCGGAGACGGAGCGGGACCCGGCCCCCGGCCTGGAGCACGAGCTCCCGCCGCTTCCGCCCTGAGCGCCTTCATGAAGGAGGTCCAGAGGGAGGCCGGGTGAATGCTCTTCGCGTGGAGCCGTGTACTCGTCGCCGCCTTCTATGAGCGGGCTCAGCCCGTTGACGAGGGGCTTCGTGCCCTGGTCTTCGGACCTGGGCGCCCGGCGGCCGCTCGGTGGTGGGCCGCGCCGGACTCCGTCGTTCGACACGGGGAGGCCTGAGCAGGTGCGGGGACCGATCCCTGGGCAGCACCCCGGCATCCGGACGGACGCGGAACGCTCGGACGGGCCTTCGGGCCCTATCGGCCCCGGGCGCCGACGGCCCTGCCGACAGGCGCTTCCGTCCCCCCCGATGTGCTCAGCCCTGCCGTCCGCCGTTCTCGTCGGAGGCCGGCTTCGGCGCTGCGCCGTCCGTGCCGCCCGTCCCGCTCGCACCGCCCGCGCCGTTCTCTCCGGCCGCGCCATCGCCCGCCGTCCCCGCACCGGCCGGGCGCCCGCCGTCCCGCGCCGTGCCCGCCGCGGCTCCCGCGGCCACGGCCTCCTCCGTGCCGCCGGGCGCATCCTCCACGACGGCGAAGGGGCGGTCGCGCAGCAGGGTCGCCACCACGGCCGCCACCGGGGTCGCCAGGAACATCCCGAGGATCCCGCCGATGACGCCGCCGCAGGAGATGGCCACCAGCACCACCGCGCTGGGCAGGTCCAGCGCCCGGCCGTAGACGCGCGGGGCGAAGATGTGGCTCTCGGCCTGCTGGACCAGCAGCACCACCGCCACCACGATGAGCGCGGTCACCAGCCCCTCGGTGACGAAGGCGACCAGCGCCGCCAGCAGCCCGGACAGGAACGCGCCCACGATCGGCAGGAAGGCGCCCAGGAAGGTGAGCAGGATGAGCGGGGCCACCAGTGCCGGATCGATGAGGAAGAACAGGGGCACGCCGATGCCCACCGCGTCGATCAGGCCCACGATGGCCACGCCGCGGACGTAGCGCCCCACCACCCCGTAGGCGGCCTCGGCCGAGGCGCGCAGGCCCGGCCGCGACGCGCGCGGCAGCAGCGAGTAGTTCCACTCCATCAGCCGGTCGCCCGAGTGCAGGAAGTACACGGTCAGCACCAGGACCAGCACCGCCCCCACCAGGACCTCCAACGCGGCGGTCCCGGCCGACCACACTCCGGTCACCAGCTGCTGCCGGTTCTGCTCCAGCATCCTGGTGACCTCCTGGGAGGCCGAGTCCACCAGGTCGTTGATCAGCAGCGGGTCCAGGCCCAGGGAGTAGGCGGTCTGCTCGAGGGTGTCCGGGACCCGGCCCAGGCTGTCGATCAGCCCTTCGACGCCGGAGACCGCCGGGCGCACCACGAGCGTGGTGACCCCGGCCAGCACGACGAGGGCGCCCAGGCAGGCGAGGGTGGTCGCCAGGCCGCGCCCCAGCCCCGCCCGGCGCAGGAGCAGCACGGCGGGCATCAAGAGCGAGGTGAGGAAGACGGCCAGCACCACGGGGACGGACACGACCTTGACATAGGCGAGCGCCCACAGCAGCAGTACGATGACCGCTCCGATGAGCAGCATCCGCCAGGCCGCGTCACCGAGCCGGTAGAGCAGGGACGAGTCGTCGTTCACAGGCGGTCCTCGATTTCCAGCGGAACCCGGTCGGGGCGGGGGTGCCGGGCACCTCCCGCCTCCGGTGGTACCCGTACCGGGTCCGAGCGCGCGCGGTGCCGCGCGGCGTTTCGCGATTTCTTTGCGGTAGGGGACCGCGGTCCCGCCCGGATCGTGTCCTTCGTCCCCTCGCCGCCCCCGCCGACCTCGCCGAGGCGCTTTCGGCGGCCGGGCGGCAGTACGCCCACGAGCTCCCCGGGGCCTGGGACACCGAGGAGCTGCGCGGGCTCGCCCGGCGCCTGTACCGGGTCTTCGCCGCGGTGGAGGAGGGCGACATGGACACCGCCTGCGAGACCGCGAACGCGGTCATGCGCGAAACCGGGGCCATGCCCGTGCTCTCCCGGCACGGAGGCGAACCGTGGCACCTGCACTTCCACGCCGCCGACGCGCGCTGGGCGGTCGGATGGGGCGCGGCCAAGCAGCCGGGTGCTCGTATAGGGAGAACGACCGCCGGTATCGGAGCCTGCGGGTGGCCGCCGGTGCCCGAATCCCTGTCGGGACCCGTGGCTCCGAGCGGACCGGGGCGTTCCGGGGGTCGTCCCGGTGGACGCCCAGGTGGGGGTGGAGAGGCTCGACCGCGGCGCCGCGTGTGAAAAGCGCGTGACCGAGCCGCCCCGTACGCCATGGCGTGCCGGAGGTCCCGAAATTCGGCCAAATCCCTCCTTGTGCCGTCAGTGAAAAACGGAGAACGGGACCTTCGTCGGAATTGACCCGTGTGGAGGCGGTCAGGGAGCCCTTGTGGTGGTCACCGGGCGCGCGTAGCGTCGGCGGGGCCGCCTGCGGTAAAAACCGCAAGGGGTGTCGAGCCGGAGAAAGGAATGATCGCCATGCTGAAAAGGATCGCCGTATTCGCGGCTGTTGGAATCATCGGTTTCTCGGGAATGGTGGGGGCGGCGGCCGCCGACGACTTCCACGTCTATGAGCACGATGACTTCAAGGGGCGCAACCAGGAGTTCAACGGAACCGACCGCAACCTGTCGAACAACTACTTCGACGGGGGCGGGAACCTGGACGGCCACATCAGCTCGATGAAGAACCACGCTAATCATGGTATTTCCATGTATGACTACGGGGGAGCGAGGTGCGGCGGTATCACCTACTATGCGCGCGCCAACTCCCAGGACAAGGACCTGACCAACAACGACTTCGACAACCGCGCGAGCTGCATCATCTTCCACGGCTGAGGGGCGGGCGAGGAGAACCGTGTCGGAACGGTCCGAGAACGACCGGAGGGGAACCGTGCGGTGGGCCCTGCGCGGGCTCGGCCCGGCCCTCGCCCTCCTGGCCGCCGCGGGCTGCGCCGCGGGTCCTCAGGCAGGGGACCGGGACGGCGCCGTCCCGGTCCCCCCGGAGGTGTACGCGCTGCACGTCCCCTTCGACGCGTACCGGCTCTCCGTCGTGGACCACCAGGAGGTCGAGTACGCGCGGGACCTGATCATGCGCGCGTGCATGCGCGGCCTCGGCAAGGAGTGGGAGGTCCTCGAGCCGCCGGTGCGCGACCCGGCCCCGACGGACCGCCGCCGCTACGGCCTGATCGAGCCGCAGGTCGCCGAGCGCTACGGGTACCGCATGCCGCCGTCCCCGCCGGAGGTCGAGAAGCGCCTGCAGGTACAGGAGGAGCGCGAGGGGCTGGCCCCCGAGGACGAGCGCGCCGCCTACGGCGACGACGGCGAGGGCGGCTGCTGGGCGCGGGCCCAGGAGCGGCTGCGCGAGGACGTGCCCCCGCCCGCCGAGGCGCGCGTGTTCGAGTACGAATCGCGGGCCTATGAGGCCTCGATGGAGGCCCCCGCGGTCGAGCGCGTGTTCGGTGACTGGAGCGCGTGCATGAAGGACGACGGGTTCGACTACCCGGATCCGATGGAGGCCCTGGGCGACCCTGCCTGGGCGCACTCGGAGCGCCCGAGTGCCCACGAGATCGCCGTCGCCGAGGCCGACGTGCGGTGCAAGCGCGCCACTCGCCTGGTCCAGGTGTGGTCCGGTGCCGAGAGCCGGATCCAGCTCGAGGCCGTCCATGCCGAACCGGAGGAGTTCGAGGGGTTCGCGCGCGCCAAGAGCGCCGAACTCGAGGCCGCCCGCGAGGTGATCGCCGAATACACCTGACCGGGCGCCGGGCCCGGCGGCGGGATGCGGGG
>NZ_ANAD01000053.1:0-7539 GCF_000341245.1 Nocardiopsis halophila DSM 44494 | reverse complement strand
CCCCGCCGCTGTGCCGGGCCGCCGCCGCGGAGAACCCGGCTGGTCGTCCCCCACATAACTTTCGCAAATGAGAAACCGAGGTTTCTTGTGCTTTACCTATGGGTGTGACCGGTGCCACCTTGGGTCTCGGGCGTGATCCGCGCCTCACCGCCGCGACCCCCGCGGCCGCGCAGAACGCGGCCCTGGACAGGAGGACCCGCAATGGCCAAGCCGTTCGCGTCATCGGCCGACCTGGAGGAGAAGGAGCAGACCCTCGAAGTCCTGGCGGACGGCGTCTACGCGCTCACCGCCCAGGGCGACCCCAACATCGGCGCGATCGAGGGCGAGGACTTCCTCGTCTGCTTCGAGGCGATGGCCACCCCCACCGCCGCGAAGGAGTGGCTGGCCCGGCTGCGCGAGCACACCGGCAAGCCCATCCGCTACCTGGTGCTCTCCCACTACCACGCGGTGCGGGTCCTGGGCGCCAGCGCCTTCGGCGCCGACGCGATCGTCGCCCATGAGAAGACGCGCGGGCTCATCGCCGAGCGCGGCAAGGAGGACTGGGCCAGCGAGTTCGGCCGCATGCCGCGCCTGGCCAAGGACCCCCAGTCGGTCCCCGGCCTCACCTGGCCCACCGTCACCTTCGCCGACCGCATGACGATCGACCTGGGCGGCGACCGCGGGGAGCTGGTCCTGGAGCACCTGGGGCGCGGCCACACCGAGGGCGACATCGTCGCCTGGCTGCCCCGCCACCGCATCCTGTACGCGGGCGACCTGGTGGAGGCCGAGGCCGCCCTGTACACCGGGGACGCCTTCCACCGCGAGTGGGCCTCCACCACCCTCGACCGCGTCGCCTCCTTCGGCGCCGAGATGCTCATCGGCGGGCGCGGACCGGTCACCCGCGGGCGCGCCGCCGTCGACGCCGCCGTCGAGCAGACCCGCGCCTTCCTCACGGTCATGCTGGAGCGGGTCGGCGAGGTGCACGCGCGCGGCGGCACCCTCAAGGAGGCCTTCGAGGCCGCCCACGCCGCGCTGGCCCCCGACTACGGCCACTGGCCCATCTTCGAGCACTGCCTGCCCTTCGACGTCTCCCGACTGTGGGACGAGCTCTCCGGCATCGAGCGGCCCGTCATCTGGACCGCCGAGCGCGACCGCGAAGTCTGGGCCCGGCTGCAGGACTGACGGAGGCCACCCCCCATGCCGAACCGACACCACCCCCCGTGCCCCGGCGCCCCGGTCCTCGTCCTGGGCGCCGGGCCCGTCGGGCAGACCGCCGCACTCCTGCTGGCCCACTGGGGCCTGGAGGCGGTCCTGCTCGACCGGAGCCCCGAACGCGACCCGGTCGGGTCCAAGGCCATCGTCCAGCAGCGCGACGTGCTGGACATCTGGGAGGGCGTCGGTGCCGGGGCCGTCGCCGAGGAGGGCCTGACCTGGGACACCGCCCGCACCTTCTACCGAGGCGACGAACTGTTCGCGGTGCGCCTGCGCGACCGCGGCGCCAGCCCCCTGCCGCCCTTCGTCAACATCTCCCAGGCCCGCACCGAGGAGATCCTCGACGGCGCCCTGGAGCGCGCGGGCATCCCCGTGCGCTGGGGACACGAGGTCACCGCGGTGGAGCAGGACGCCGAGGGGGTCACCGCGGTCTGCGCGACCGACGAGGGCACCGTCCGCCTGCGCGGCGCCTACGCGGTGGCCTGCACCGGCGCCCACGGCACCGGGGTGCGCCGGGCCCTCGGCGCCGACCTGCGCGGCAGCAGCTTCGAGGACCGGTTCCTCATCTGCGACATCCGCGCCGACCTGCCCGGCTGGGAGCGCGAGCGCCGCTTCTACTTCGACCCCGCCTGGAACCCCGGCCGCCAGGTGCTCATCCACCCCTGCCCCGGGTCGGTGTTCCGCATCGACTGGCAGGTGCCGCCCGACTTCGACCTGGAGCGCGAGGAGGCCGACGGCGGGCTCGACCGGAGGGTGCGCCAGATCATCGGCGACCGCCGCTACGAGGTCGTGTGGCGCTCGGTCTACCGCTTCCACACCCGGGTGGCCGACCGGATGCGCGCCGGACGGGTGCTGCTGGCCGGCGACAGCGCGCACCTGGTGGCCCCCTTCGGCGCGCGCGGCCTCAACTCCGGGGTGCAGGACGCCGAGAACGCCGCCTGGAAGATCGCCTTCGCCCTGCGGGGCTGGGGCGGCGAAGAGGCCCTCCTGGACAGCTACGCCGCGGAACGCGGCGCCGCGGCGCAGGAGAACGCCGACGTCACCTCCGCCACCATGCGCTTCCTGGTCCCGCCCGGACCGGCGGAGAAGGCGCACCGGGAGAGCGTCCTGCGGCGCGCCCTCACCGACCCGCAGGCGCGCGACCAGGTCGACTCCGGCCGGCTCGCGGAACCCTTCTGGTACACCGACTCCCCGCTCACCACCCCCCACCCCGAACGCGTCTTCGGCGGGCGGCCGCCCCGGGGCACCGACCCCGACCCCGGCCCGGGGGTGCTCGTGCCCGACGCCCCGGTCACCGTCCCTGACCGCCCCGACGCCGAACGCCTGCGCCCCTTGGCGCGCGAAGGCCTCATCTTCCTGGTGTCCGCACCCGGGCACCCCGCAGCGGTCCTCGCCGCCGCCGAATCCGCCACCCGTGCCCCCGTGGCGGCCTACGGCCTGACCGACATCGACACCGACGGCGCCCTCACCCGTGCCCTGGAACCGGGCCCGGGTGAGGCCTGGCTCCTGCGGCCCGACGCCCACATCGCCGCCGTGGTCGACGCCTCCGACCCCGCGGCGATCGCCGCGGCCGTGCGCACCGCCCTGGGCGCCCCTGCGGCGGCGGACGCCCACGCACCCAGAGAGGAGATCTCCGATGGCGTACTACCGGCGAGTGGGTGAGGTGCCGCGCACGCGGCACACCCGGCACCACAACCCCGACGGGGGCCTGTACTACGAGGAACTGATGGGGGAGGAAGGCTTCTCCTCGGACTCCTCACTGCTCTACCACCGGCACATCCCCTCGGCGATCGTGGACGCCCGCGAATGGGAGGTGCCCGACCAGACCCGCACCGCCAACGCGCCGCTGGTCCCGCGCCACCTCAAGCTGCACACCCTCTTCGGCGACGAGTGGAAGAACACCGACGCCGTCACCGGGCGCAGGCTCGCCCTGGGCAACGACGACGTGCGCATCTCCTACGTGGCCGCGGGGACCGCATCGGAGCTGTACCGCAACTCCATCGGGGACGAATGCGTGTACGTGGAATCCGGGCGGGCCGCGGTCCAGACGGTCTTCGGGGAACTGCACGCCGGGCCGGGGGACTACATCGTCATCCCCCGGGGGACCACCCACCGGTGGGTCCCCGAGGGCGAGGAGCCGCTGCGGGCCTACGCCATCGAGGCCAACAGCCACATCGCCCCGCCCAAGCGCTACCTGTCCCGCTACGGCCAGTTCCTCGAGCACGCCCCCTACTGCGAGCGCGACCTGCGCGGGCCGGGCGAGCCACTGCTCCTGGAGGGCACCGACGTGGACGTGCTCATCAAGCACCGGGGCAACGGCCCGGGCGGCGTCACCGGCACCCGCTACACTTATCCCCACCATCCCTTCGACGTCGTGGGCTGGGACGGCTGCCTGTACCCGTACGCCTTCAACGTCGCCGACTTCCAGCCGATCACCGGCCGCGTCCACCAGCCGCCGCCGGTCCACCAGGTCTTCGAGGGCCACAACTTCGTGGTGTGCAACTTCGTGCCGCGCAAGGTGGACTACCATCCCGAGTCGATCCCGGTGCCCTATTACCACTCCAACGTCGACTCCGACGAGGTCATGTTCTACTGCGGGGGCGACTACGAGGCGCGCAAGGGCTCGGGCATCGGCCAGGGGTCGGTGTCGCTGCACCCGGGCGGGCACTCGCACGGCCCCCAGCCCGGCGCCTACGAGCGCAGCGTCGGCGTCCAGGCCTTCGACGAGCTGGCGGTGATGGTCGACACCTTCCGCCCGCTGGACCTCGGCGAGGGCGGGGCCGCGGCCGAGGACCCCTCCTACGCCTGGACCTGGGCGGGGCGGGGGCCGAGGGGATGAGCGCGCCCCCGCTGTTCGCCCGCATGCTCGACGACGCCGCGCTCTTCCCGCCGGGCGACGCCCCGATGGCCGAGGCGCTGCCGCGCCACCGCGCCCTGCGGCGGGGGAGCCGGGCGGACTACGTCGGTCCGTTCATCGTGGCCGACGCCTGGCTCGGCGACCTGGAGGCCGCCCTCGCCCGGGAGGCCGAGCGCGCCGGCACGCCCGCGCGCACGGAGGCGCCGCTGGAGGTGACCGTGACCGTCCCCGGCGGGCCGGCGGGCGTCGGCCCGGCGCTCCAGCGCGCCGGGCGCATGCCCGGGGTGCGGGTCGTCGGCGCCGAGGTCGCAGCGGCCCCCGGGGAGCCCTCCGCGGGAGTGCTCGCCGCCGCCGCGGCCCTGACCGACCACCTGCCTCAAGGGGCGCACGGCCACGTCGAGGTGCCCCGCGGCGGTGACCGGTCCCCGGCGGTGGCCGCCCTGGCCGAGGCCGGACACCGCGCCAAGTTCCGCACCGGCGGGGTCCGCGCCGACGCCTTCCCCTCGGAGGCCGAACTCGCCGCCGCCCTCGCCGCGGCCGTGGCGGCCGGGGTCCCCGCGAAATGCACGGCCGGGCTGCACAACGCCGTCCGGCACACCTCCGCCGAGACCGGATTCGAGCACCACGGCTTCCTCAACGTGCTCATGGCGGTCGACGCGCTCCTGGGCGGCGCGCGCGCCGCCCAGGCCGAAAGCGTGCTCGCCGAACGCGACGGCAAGAGCCTCGCCCGGGAGGCCCAGGGCGTCCTCGGCGACGAACGGCGCTCCCGCGCACTGCGCGCCGCCTTCACCGGTTTCGGCACCTGCAGCGTGGACGAGCCCCTGGAAGACCTGGACGCGCTGGGACTACTGCCCGACGACGCCTGAACACGCGACGCCCGAACACCGCGGCCCGTCCTTGGAGGACTCCGGGGACGGGCCGCCCCGACGACACCAGGAGGACCGCAAGGTGCCCGACAGCTGGCTCGACATCGCTCCGGACTCGCCGTTCGGCCTGCACAACCTGCCCTACGGGGTGTTCAGCGACCCCGGCGGCCCCGGCCCGCGCACGGGCGTGGCGGTCGGGGACCACGTGCTCGACCTGGGAGCGGCGGCGCGCACGGCCGGGTCCCCCTTCGCCGCCGCGGTCTCGGGTCCCTCCCTCGACGGGCTGCTGGCGGCGGGGCGGCCCGTGTGGGAACAGGTGCGCTCGACCGTGCTGCGCTGGCTCACCGACCCCGCGCGCGCCGAGGAGATCCGCCCCCACCTCTTCAGGCGCGACCGTGTTCGGCTGCACATGCCCTTCACCGTCGGCGACTACGTCGACTTCTACTCGTCGGAGCACCACGCCACCAACGTGGGGCGCATCTTCCGGCCCGATTCCGCGCCCCTGACCCCGAACTGGAAACACCTGCCCATCGGCTACCACGGGCGGGCCGGGACCGTCGTGCCCTCGGGGACCCCCGTGTCGCGCCCCTGCGGGCAGCGCAAGTCCCCGAACGACCCCGCCCCCGTCTTCGGGCCCTCGCGACGCCTGGACATCGAGGCGGAGGTGGGCTTCGTCGTCGGCAGACCGAGCGCCCGCGGCGGGCGCGTGCCCGTCGCGGACTTCGCCGACCACGTCTTCGGGGTGTTCCTGGTCAACGACTGGTCGGCGCGCGACCTCCAGGCCTGGGAGTACGTGCCGCTGGGGCCGTTCCTGGGCAAGTCCTTCGCCACGTCGGTCTCGCCGTGGGTCGTTCCGCTCCAGGCGCTCGAGGCGGCACGGGTCGAGCCCCCCGCCCGCGACCCGGAGCCCCTGGAGTACCTGCGCGACGCCAAGGGCGAGCCCTGGGGGCTCGACCTCGCCCTGGAGGTGCGGATCAACGGGCACGTGGTCGCCCGGCCGCCTTTCGCCCAGATGTACTGGACGCCGGCCCAGCAGCTGGCGCACATGACGGTCAACGGCGCCTCGCTGCGCACCGGCGACATCTACGCCTCGGGGACGGTCAGCGGGCCCGAAGCGGGACAGCGGGGGTGCCTGCTGGAGATGACGTGGGGAGGGAGAGAGCCCCTCAAGCTGCCCGACGGGACCGAGCGCGCGTTCCTGGAGGACGGTGACTCGGTCTCCATCAGCGCCACGGCTCCCGGCCCCGGCGGGACGGTGATCGGCTTCGGCGAGGTCACCGGCGCCGTCCGGGCGGCCGAGNCCCCCCCCCCGCCCCGCCGCCGGAGGCCCCCTCTCCGCCACCGGTGAGTTCCGGGGAGCACTCCGGTCTGTACAGGTGAGTGCGCGCACGAGGCGGGCGCGGTCCACCGAGGAGGCCGGCATGAGCGGCGACGGATTCACCACCTGCCTGTGGTTCGACGGCCAGGCGGAGGAGGCGGCCCACTACTACACCTCGGTCTTCCCGGACTCCGCCCTCGGGTCGATCGTCCGCCACCCTGAGGCCGGTCCCGGGCCCACCGGCGAGGTCATGGTCGTCGACTTCACCATCAAGGGCGAGAAGTTCGTCGCCCTCAACGGCGGCCCGCAGTTCACCTTCAGCGAGGCCGTCTCCTTCCAGATCCACTGCGATGATCAGGACGAGGTCGACTACTACTGGGACCGCCTGACCGCCGACGGCGGTGAGGAGGGGCCGTGCGGCTGGCTCAAGGACAGGTACGGCCTGTCCTGGCAGGTCGTCCCCAAGGTGCTGCTGGAGATGATGGGGGACCCGGACGGCGCGCGCGTGGAGCGCGTGAGCCAGGTTCTGTTCACCATGAAGAGGCTCCACATCGCCGAGCTGGAGAAGGCCTTCAACGGGTGATCCCGGCGGCCTCGCCACGGCTTGCCCGCCTGCTCGAGAGTGGGATGCCAGTCGAGGGCAGGACCGCCACCACGGCCGACGGGAGGGCGTTCCTCGACGTCGCCGGTTCCCCACCCTTCGGGCCCCGGGTTGCGGACCGTTCTGCGGGGGAACGGGGGAGAGGGGCGTGTGACGCCTGGGCGCCCCGTCGGCCCGAAACCTCCCCGACTCGGCGCACTCCGTCGGTCCCCACCACGAGGAGCACGTGCCATGCCCGCAGACGTCCCCGCCCGTGCCGCCCGTGAGATGGCCGCCCTGCTCGGCGGCCGTGCGGAGGCCCTCGACGCGTTGGAGCGCGTCGCACCCCGCACCGCCGACGCCCTGGCGGCGGGCTTCGCCGACGTCCTGGGCGAGAGCGGCCTCGGCCGCCCCGAACGGGAGATCGCCACCCTCGCCGCGCTCATCGCGCTCGGCGACACGGGGCCGCAGCTCGCGGTGCACACCGCGGCCGCCCGCAACGCCGGCATCGACGATTCGGAGCTGGCCCTGCTCGTGCACCACCTGCAGGCCTACGTCGGCTTCCCCCGCGCCCTGCAGGCCGTCGGTGCGATGGGGCTGCGGCAGGTCCCGCCCGAACACGACGTCGCCGTCGGCGCCCACACCACCCGGGTGGTCGACCGGCCGGCCGAGGGGGCGGAGGAGCGCGAGCCGCTGGTCCTGCTGCACGCCCTCGGGGTGGACCGCC
>NZ_ANAD01000052.1 GCF_000341245.1 Nocardiopsis halophila DSM 44494 | reverse complement strand
GGGGGGGGGGGGGGGCGGGAGCCGCTGGTCCTGCTGCACGCCCTCGGGGTGGACCGCCGGGTGTGGAGCCCCGTCATCGACCGGCTGCCGGCCGACCGCCGCGTCATCGCGCTCGACCTGCGCGGACACGGCCGGGCCGCGGACGCACCGGCCGCGCGGACGCTGCACGACCACGCCGACGACACGGCCGCGCTGCTCGACCGGCTGGAGGTCCCTGCGGCGCACGTCGTCGGGCTCTCGCTGGGCGGCGCGATCGCCCAGACCTTCGCCCTCGACCACCCGGACCGGGTGAGCCGCCTGGACCTGGTCGCCACCGTCGCCGACGCCCAGGACGCCTTCGAACGGCGCGCCCGGAACGGCGAGGCGGACGGCATGTCGGCGCAGGTCGTGCCGACGCTGACCCGGTGGTTCACGCCCGAGGCCCTGGCCGCCAACGGCTGGCCGGTCCGGTACGCCCGGGACCAGATCGCCCGGGCGGCCCCCGCCGACTGGGCCGCCAACCTGCGCGCACTGGCCAAGGTCGACACCCGGGCCCGCCTATCGGAGATCACGGTCCCTACCCGCGTCATCGCCGGTGAACTGGACACGTCGACCCCGCCGGAGCAGGAGCGCACCATCGCCGAGGACATTCACGGGGCCGAGTTCATCGTCATCCCGGGGGCGACGCACATGGTCAGCCTGCAGACCCCTGACGAGCTGGCCGACCTGCTGTGCAGATGACACGGTGCATGACGGCCGTCGACGTGGTTCAGAGCAAGGGGCGGCAGGTGTAAGGCCCAGCCCGACGAGCCTGCTTCCCGCACGTTCGGGGATGATCCGCCCTCGTCATGTGACCGCGGAGGCTCCCAGAGCAGCGAGAGCCCCGCATCCGGTGCCCCAGACGATGATCGAGACCGTCTGCCAGAGGATCACGGCGTTGCGGGAGGCCCCGAAGGAGACCGTCGCCGCCGAGGTGATCTGGCTCGGCAGCGCCAGCGGACCCAGGAGCGCCACGCCCGCGACGCCGAAACGCTCGAAGCGCTGCTTGAGCTTGGCCCGACGGGGCGAGAGTTCGGCCTCTGAGCGGTCGCCGCGCACGAACCCTCGCAGCCGGTGGGCGGCGAACACCGCGAACAGCATCGAGGCCACGTTCCCGAGAATGGCGGCGGGGACGGCGACGACAAAAGGAAGGCCGGCGAGGACACCGATCACCGATCCGGAGTAGGACTCCACGAAAGGGATGACTCCGAGCCCGATGACCACGACCCATTGCACGGCGGGCGGTAGTGAATCGGTGAAGGCCTGGAGCTGCTCGATCATCGGTGGCGCCTTTCCAGTGGTCTTTCCAACGGTGTTTCCGGGCCGTCCTCCCGCGCCGAACCCGGCGGGGATCGGCGGCACGGCCGCCGCGGACATGACGCCACCTTCGCCCATCGGGACGGTATTTGTGCAGGTAGATTTCGTCATCGATCACCTATGACATTTCAGAGGGGGCCCTCATGACGTGGTGTCACTGGTGGGCTCGGGGGCGGGTGGGCGACACTAGGGGCGCGTCCCTGGTTCACCGGGTCGACGAGCCGCCGAGCTGTGCTGGTCCGTCGGCGCGCTGATGGCGCGATGCGGCGGTCCGGTGCCCGCAGGGGAGGGGGCCGGAGGGGAACGACGGCCGGCGGCAGCCGCGGACAGGGAACTGGGGGAGCCATGACAGCCACACGGCTGGACCGGTCCGGGCGGGCTGAAGGACCCGAGCGGTTCGACGAGGCGCAGGGGCAGCTGCACAAGGCCAATTCCGGCATCGTGTTCGGCTCGATCTCCGCCGTCGGGGCCTTGCTGGTGGCCATCGAGGCCGATTCGTTGCAGCACGGGCTCCTGCTCGGGCCAGGCGTCGGTACGGCCCTCGTGGTCATGGGGCGGTGGAACGCGGGGCGATTCTCCTTCCCCCGGGTCGCGCTCCCGGGGCTGCTCGTCACCGCGGTCGTCTGGATCACCGGTGTGCTGGCGGTGGACTCGCCCACGTCGGCCTACGGGTTCGCGATCGTCGCCACCATCACCGTCCTGGAGCTGCCGCACCACCGCCGGGCAGCGATCGCGGGCACCGCCGCCGTCGCCGCAACCGCGATCGGGGCCAAACTGGTCATGGGGCATGAGGGCGCAGAGGAGGTCCTGCTCCGGTACGTCCTCGTGTCCGTGTGCATCGCCTTGGGCGGGGTCGTTCTCGCCGTGCTGGTGCATGCGGTCCACGGCCTCATGGGGGAGCTGGAGAAGGCGCGTGAGCGCGAGGCGGACCTGGCCGTCATGCGGGAGCGCGTGCGGTTCGCGGGCGACCTGCACGACATCCAGGGGCACACGCTGCACGTGGTCAAGCTCAAGGTCACATTGGCGAAGAGGCTTCTGCACAGCGACGTCGAGCGTGCGGAGGAGGAGCTGGACGAGGTGCACGCCCTGGTCGGTGAGACCATCACCGAGACCAAGGAGCTGGCCTATGCCCAGCGACGGCTCAACCTCGCTGCGGAACTGGAGAACGCGAAGAACCTCTTCGAGGCCGCCGGAATCCGTGTGCAGGCGGACCGGGTGGGGGATGTCGATGCCCGTGCAGGGGAGCTGCTCGGTCAGGTTCTCAGGGAGGCGACGACCAACATCCTGCGCCACGCGGAGGCGGAGCGCGTATGGATCACCGTTACGGAGTCGGGCATCACGGTCGCCAATGACGGTGTGCGCGAGGGAGGCTCCCCGTCCCCGGAGCTGAGCGGACTGGCCGTCCTCCGCGAGCGGCTCGCCTCGGAAGGGGGCGTGTTGACGGTGGAGGTGGACGAGGGGGTGTTCCGCACGTCCGCCTCGTTCCCGCGCGCCCTGGGAGCCGCTGGGGGAGGCGGTCCGGAGCGGCCCGAGGCGGTCCGGCGATAGGGCGATGGCGATAGGGAAGGACGACCGGTAGATGACCACCGTGGTGCTCGCCGACGACGAGGCGCTTCTCCGCAAGGCGATGGCCGCCTTGCTCCCGATCGAGGGAGGGATCACCGTTCTGGCCGAGGCGGAGAACGGCGAGGGGGCCGTGGAGGCGGCTCTTGAGCACCGGCCCGATGTACTGGTGATCGACCTGGAGATGCCGGGCATGGACGGGCTGGGCGCCGTCGCGGAGATCCGTCGTGTCCGGCCGGACCAGGTGATCCTGATGCTGACCCGCCATGCCCGGCCGGGGGTGCTCCGTAAGGCGCTGAAGCTCGGCGTCCAGGGGTTCGTGAGCAAGTCCGCGGAGCCGGCGCACATCGCGACGGTCATCGGCACGCTGCACCAGGGCAAGCGGTGGGTCGACCCGGACGTGTCCGCACTCGCCGTGATCGACGACTGCCCGCTCACCGACAGGGAAGTCGACGTGCTGCGGGCGACACGCGACGGATACTCGGCGGCGGACATCGCCGGCAGGCTCCACTTGGCCGAAGGAACGGTGCGCAATTACCTGTCGAACGCGATGCAGAAGACCCAGACCCGCACCCGCCACGAGGCGGCCCGCTATGCGTACGAGCACGATTGGCTGTAGGAAGAGCGACACACAGCTGGGGGCGGGATCCGAAGCGGTCGAAAATCAGCGGTCCCTAGGCGCATCCTCCCCGGTCAATAAGGCTGCTCCCCGCGCACGGGGGTGTGGCCGTCTGGTCGTTTCGGGCCCCGCCTGCCGGGAGTTGGCTCGAACCGACAGGCGGGGGAACCTGGGGCGGGGGCTACTCCTCGCCTTCCGGGGCCACCCGGGGCAGCAGGGCGGCTCCGCTCATGTGGTCAAGGACGGCTTGTCCATGGCGGGCCACGGCCGCCCACCACGTCCGGGTGTCCTCATCCACCGCGTTGCGCGCGCCCGAGCAGGTCGCAGTCAGCAGGGTCTGCATCACGGCCTCGTGCTCCTCAGCACGCGGGCGCAGCCGCAGCACCCCGCGCGCGTCGTCGGTCAGCGTGAGCACCAGGTCCCCCGTGGCCCCGTCGAGGTAGGCCCACACCGCGCCCGCATCCGGCACCGGCTCCACCTCTGCGCACTCCCCGCCGCCGTCGTCGTCGGGGCCCTCGCGGGGAAAGAGCCGCCGGGATGCGGCATCGTCTGAGGCCATCACGCCACCTCCCCCCCTCACCGGGCGTACCGTCCCGGGGCCCAGGGCTGGCCGCCCACTGGGCGCGCCTTCCCGGCCAGGTAGGGCGCCTGCCGCTCGACCTCACAGGCCACCACGTCCGAGAGCGCGTCCAGGTCGGGGGCGTAGACGGTGGCCCGGTGCCCGCGCGCCCGCTCGAAGGGGTCCAGGCGCCGGATGCGGTCGGCCACCCACTGCCACTCCACCGGGGCCGAGGGCAGGAAGGTCGCCACCCACCCCGGGTGCCGGGCGTTCCACGTGCGCGCGGCCGAGGCGATCCCCGCCGGGAGATCCGGGGGACCCGGGTCGCCGGTACTGGGTGCAGAAGGGGTTCCGTGGGGGATATCGTCCATGTTGTCTCACCTCATTGCCAGGTGGGGCCACGCCCCCGGACGCCGACCCGCGTCGCGGGGGTTTGGTCTGCCGAGCGGACTGAAGGGTGCAGGCCCGCTTCCCTGTCCATGGCGTCAGCTTTGTGCATGGAAAGCAGCAGTTGAAGACTGTTGTCAGTTCTCTGGAAGAGTTCCAGGCGCGCTGGAAATCTCTGGAATGGGTCCAGACGCCGGGCGCTGTTCGTGGTGGGATGAAGGCATGCCCCCTGACAAGCGCCTACTCCAGGCCTACGGCGCAGAGCTTCGGCGGTTGAGGAACGAAGCCGGGCTCGTGCAAACCGCACTGGCGAACAAGGTCAACTGCAGTAAGTCCCAGATCTCAGAGATCGAACGCGGAAACGTCGAGCCCTCCAGCGACCTGAGGACCCGCCTCGACCAAACGGTCGGGTACGGACGATTGCAGCGAGTCTGGGACGGGCTCACCGGCTCCGGGCGCGACGCATGGCGCTTTGAAGTCGCCGAACTCGTCCAGGGCGCCAGCGCGATCTACGACTACCAAGTCCTGGTCTTTCCCGCCTACCTCCAGACCAGGGAATACGCAGCAGCACTGATGCGGTACGGAGCCCAGTGGCTTTCCGAGGAGGAGCTACAGGCCCGAGCCGATGCCCGAGCTGAACGCTCGCAGCGGTTGACTGCCGCATCGCGCCCGAGAGTCTGGCTGGCTTTGGACGAGACCATCCTGCAGCGGCGCTACGGCAACCCGAAGACCATGCGGGCCCAGTTCGCCTACGTGTACCAGCTGGCTGAAGCCGATCGGATCACTATGCAGCTCATACCAGCGGATACGCCCCGACATCCGGGCAACTCCGGAGCGTTTAAGCTGATCACGACGGACAACGAACCGGACGTGATGTTCGCCGAAACCCCGCATGAGGGGCAGATCATCACCAATGCGGTAGACGTAGCCCGGTTCCGGATGCAGTTCGCCGCGCTACAAGGGGCGGCTACCAGTCCGGAAGCAGCTTTGGGCAGGCTTCGGGATGAGATGAAGAGGTTGGACGATGAAGTGGCGTAAGAGCAGCTACAGCGACGGGGGCTCCAACTGCGTCGAGGTGGCTGACGGAGCCAACACCGCCGTACGCGACACCCAGAACCGTGACCTCGGACATCTGGAGTTCCCCAGCCCGGAGTGGAGCGCGTTCCTGAGGGCGCTGGAGCGCGGCGAACTCTAGATCTCGCACGCACCTGGGGAACCACCCGAGCCCGGAGGAACGGCCCGACAGTACGGCGTCGGCGCGGCCCCGGGCGCTGTGTGAGGAGTTTCCCTACAGGATCAAGGCCCGCCCGCGCTACGCGCGGGCGGGCTTCGCCACGTCGCGGACAGTCGGCCGTGGTTCCTTCCGCTCACGCGGGCATCCGTGCTGCGCGCGCTCCTCCGTCGCGTGCCCGCACGGCGCCCGCTCCGCGTCGCTCCCCGGCCTCCCGACGCTCATAGCGTCCACCATCCGCGCGCCACCGACGGGGCGCGCCCGTCCGCGAAGGAATGGCCCTCGCATCGAGTTTCTGCAGGTACAGGCACTGCGGCCTCCGCTCCGCTACGGCCGGCAGAGACGCGCCAGACCGCCTAATTCCCGGCGTCTTCGTCGAGCCCCTTGGCCCCAGCAAGAAAGGCGCCTTCTAGGTGTGCATGTTTGAGGTGGGCGTCCGTTAGGTCTGCGTGTTCAAAGTGAGCGCCCTCCAGGTGTGCGCGTTCGAGGTGCGCATTCCACAGTTCCGCGTTCTCGAGGTGAGCGCCTTGTAGATAGGCGCCTTGGAGGTGGGCAAAGAGCAGCTTCGCACCCTTCAGGTGGGCACGTTCCAGGAACGCGTTCTCGAGGTGGGCGCCTGTTAGCACTACGCCTTCCAGGTGGGAGTTTTCCAGGTTAACGTTTCTGAGGCGTGCACCCCAAAGGTGGGCCCCTTGCAGGTCTGTTCCATGAAGGTCGACCTGGTTTGCTTCGGGGCGCCTGGGACGTCGCCCGATAACCGTCAACGCTGCCTGCACGTCAGTGGAGGGGCGCTCCGAGTGCTCTGCCCGCCCAGGCGGGTCCGGTGATCCGGTGGGCGGGTGCATCCACCGGCCCCGATTGTGACAGGCATAGCCCGCTTCCTTCCCGGAAGTGGGTGCCCTTTCCCGTACGAACGCCGAGAGCACTTCCACCACGGTTGCGTGGTCGCGCTCAGACTCCCGCATGATGTGCTCAAGCGCGTATATCCCCCCAATGCGCTCCTCCAGCTTGTCTGAGGCAAGATGTCCGATCGCTGTCGCATAGCGCTCTGTGAACTGGCCTCGGCGGTTCAACCGGTAGTTGATCGCTGTGAACACCAGCGCCGACAGCGCCGCCGCGCCCCCCACCGCCTGCAACACAGTCTTGCGAACCGTATTCAGCGCCGCTGCCTCCTCCTTGCCGCCCAGGTCGTGCACAACCGGACCCGCGACCCAGTCAGTGAAGGGCCCCAGCAGCAGCACCAGGACCAGGCCCACGACCGCCACAGCCAGCGGCACCGCCCACGCCCACAGGTACCGCCGACCCCACACCTTGACCGCGCCCCACGCCTTCTTCCACCGCATGCGCGCCATTCCAGCACCCCCAGCGGACACATGTCGCCATAAGCCCGGAAGACACGACCTGTCCGCGCGCTCCGGTCGATCTTTCCGCCTGGTCCGAGCGGCCGGATCCGTCCGCCCTTCCCACAGCGCCGGACCTGGGACCGCGCGGCACCGGGCCCGGTAGCGTCGGTGTATGGACGGGCCAGCCCCCCGTGATCCGCATCGACGCCTCCCCCTCGGCCCGCCGGGCCCGAGCTCGGCAAGAGGCGCGGCAGGCCGAGGAGAGGGCTGAGCGCACCGCCTACGCCCTACCGCATCGCCAAGGCGTTGAAGCGCACCGGCGCCGTGGTCATCGACTGCCAGGACGACCCCCAGCGCCAGGAGGCCCGCGCCGCCGGGCGACTCGCCGGACGCATCCGGAGCGCCAGCGTGAGGACCCTTGTGGCCGAGGGGCGCGTGGCGGTGTTTGAGCCCGACCGCGCCCAGAACCCCCTACAGGTCCGCTTGGACGAGCGCCGTGCGAACCAGGCGTTGGACGAGGCGTTCCGCCATGCCGGGCCACTCACCGGGCCGTGCCCCGACGAACCTCGCTGACCAGCGCCGATACCGTCTCGCTGGCCCGCATCTGGCCTGAACGCCGCCCCAACAAACGCGGGGATGGTGCCGACCCCAGCAGCCTGGTGCTGGTGCGCGGAAGATGCTCACCGTACACGCGCGGCTATCGGGGCTTCTTGTGTTGGTTGTGTTCGGATGGGGGAGGCCTATTTCACGGCCCTCCTCCCACGTCTGTAGGTTCGTTTTTCTATGTGGACAGGAAACGAGCAAACGGCTGAACGATCCTCCACGGCGTACCGGTATCGATGGTTCGCGGATAACGAAGCCAGGGAGACCTCCCCCGTCTACGCGGCTCTCACTGCCTCGATCTCCGATGATCCCGAGGTCCTGGCGCTGATCGAACGTCTTCCCGAACCCAAGCGCCAGCCCAATCTCCTCCTTGGGGCCGTACGTCTGCACGGTGGGCCGATCGATGACCACTCCCGATTCCGTGCGTGGCTCCTGCACCACTGGGACCAGGTCGAGGGGACGATGCGGAGCCGCAGTACCCAGACCAACGAACCCGGGCGCTGCGCTCTTCTCCTCCCGTTGCTCTGTTCCCTTCCTCAGCCTCTCGCCCTGATCGAGGTGGGAGCTTCGTCCGGGCTGTGCCTGAACCCCGACCGGTACCGGTACCTCTATGACGACCGCCCGCCCATCGGTCCCTCGACCGCACGCGTCGATCTGGAATGCGAGACGAGCGGTCCGGTGCCGTTCCCCGAGGGCGTCCCCCATGTCGCTTGGCGCGCCGGTATCGATCTGAACCCGTTGGACCCCGCGGACCCCGAGGACGTGCGCTGGCTGGAGAGCCTGATCTGGCCCGGTCACCATTCCCGCCACCAGCGTCTCCGTGGTGCACTGGAGACGGCCCGCCGCCACCCGGTCCGCGTGGTGCGCGGTGACATGGTCGAGAAGCTGGACGACCTCCTCGCGGAGGTTCCCGCGGGCACCACGCCGGTAGTCTTCCATAGCGCTGTCCTTCCCTACCTCCCCGAGGCCGAGCGCCGCGAGTTCGTGGAGGCCGTGCAGGAACGCTCCTGCCACTGGATCTCCAACGAGGCGCCCGGGGCGCTTCCCTACGCTCTGCCCGCGTCCGCGGGGCACCGCAGCAGAGAGTTCGTGCTTCGAATGGACGGACACCTCATGGCCATGACCGCACCGCACGGGCAATACCTGAGGTGGCTCCCTTAAGAAACCGCGCCCCGGCACGCCGTGACAGCCCGGAGAACCATTGGCGCCCCCGGAGTCAGGGCGGCGATGCTCGCCTGCATGGACCGACACGATCCACCCATGCCCTCCGACCCGAAGGTACAGATCGACCGCGCCCGCAGCCTGGTCCCCGGGGCGCACTTCATCCGTGCGGACGCCGCCCGCGTCGACTTTCCCGACGAGGGCTTCGACGCGGTCGTGTGCCTGTACTCCCTCATCCACATGCCGCTTCCGGACCAGAAGCCCCTCCTCGGACGGATCGCGCGCTGGCTGAGGCCGGGCGGACGCCTGCTCGCCACCGTCGGCGAAACGGCCTGGACCGGTACGCAAGAGCGCTGGCTCGGCGGCTCCGCGGCGATGTGGTGGAGCCATGCGGACTCGGACACCTACGCCGAGCAGATCACCGGGGCCGGGTTGACGGTGACGAGTCGCCTCGTTGTGCCTGAGCCGGAAGGCGACGGCGAACACGCCTTGTTCTGGGCGCGCAGGCCGTCGCCGCCCGGGAAGCGAGAGTCGGTCTCTTAGAGCCCTTTGCGCGATGGGCCGGGGTGATGGTGAGGAGGCGAGCGGCCGTGCGGTGCGCGCGGTGGCCGTGCCCTGCGCATTTTCATCACGGTCGAAGCGGGTTGAGGCGTTCCCCGCAGGCGGTGACAATGCGCGGATCAGGCTGTACCGATTGCCTGACCTCCCCCATCACAGTGAAAGAAGGCCACGTGCACCCGACCGGCCCACAGCAACCGCACGGTCCGCGGTCCGGCCCGAACGAGCAGCCGCCGCCCGGACCTCCACCGCCTACCGGACCGCCTCCTGGGCCTCCTCCCGGACAGGCGCCGCCACCGGGGGCACCGCCCGGCCCCGGTGGTCCTCCGACGGGTGGAGGACCACCCCATGGACCACCCCACGGACCGCCAGGTCCGCCGGGACCGCCGGGACCGCCGGGACCGCCGCCCGGAGGGCCGCCCGCCGGGCCCCACGGCGGGCCTCAGGGCGGACCGCCAGGTGGGCCTCACGGCGGGCCGCAGCAGGCGGGGGCGAAGAAGAAGTCCGGGTGCCTGGTTCTGACACTCATCGCCGTTCCCCTGGTGCTCGTGCTGGCCGGCGGCGCCGCCGGCGTGTGGTTCTTCACCGACATCCCCTTCCGGATGGGCATCCCCGGCGCCGTGCCGCGCAGCGGAGGAACCTCCGAGGGGCCCCGAACCGTGCCCGACTGGGCCGTTCCCTCCATGTGGAACAGCGGCGACTACACCTTCGAGAGCCTGGAGGCGAGCACGGCGGCGGGCCTGCGCACCCCCGGCGAGGTGCGCGAATCCCCCGAGGGGGACTTCACGCTCGACGTCCTCGCGGTGGAGCCCCTCCCGATCGGATCCTCGGCGATCGGGCCCGGCATGTACTCCTCCCACCCGGAACTGGACGCCGGCTTCCAGGCCTACGCGGTGACCCTGAAGGTCATCAACACCACCGACCAGGACCTCGACCTCATCTACATGGGCGACAAGGCCGGCGCCGGTGCGCTGATGTCCGACATCCCGCTGCTGACGGCCGCCTCGGACTCCTGGCCGACGCGTCTGGGACCCAACGAAGGGATCGAGGTCCGCCGCACGTACGCGGTTCCGACCGAGTACGACTACGACTTCGCCGTTCTGGAGGTCCGCGATCCCGGCACCGGTCCCGACGTGGACGACTACCGCAACGACGAGCAGTACCCCGACTTCTTCAGCTACTGGCGCCTCGACCTCGACCCCGGGGCCGTTACAGGGCCGCTGGCCGACGAGGCCCCCGGGGCCACGGCGGACGAGGCCGGCACGCTGGAGGATCTGACGGAGGACACGTCCGTGTGGCGCGCCGGCTCGCCGGGCGGCCGGATGCTCCCGCTGCACGGGACCCCGCTGTCGATGGGCGTGGGCGACAATCTGTTCTCGGACAACGACGCCACTACGGACGACGTCGATGGGCAGTGGTTCGAGTACAAGGTGGAGAACCCGTTCCAGGGCGCCGGCTCCTGGGACTTCACCGAGCCCGACATCCGTGTCCTGTACGGCGACGACATGAAGGAGGCCGAGCTCTACCCCCCGGAGGAGGCGACGTCCGCCCCCGACCGGCTGCCGGAGGAAGAGGACTGGGACGGCGCGGTCGGGTTCGAGGTGCCCGAGGGCTTCGAGGGGCCCGTACTGGTCGAGGTCGCCGGCCCCGGAACGGTGGGCGGAAGCGAGACCCTCAGGTACTGGTTCCTGGAGGTCTGACGGCGGGGGCGGTGCGCGGTCTTCCGCGCGTCCCCGCACCCCCGCATGTCCTCGGCGGCGCGGCCGCGCGGTGGCTCCCGCGCGGCCGCACCGGTGTGCCGGGGCCCCGCCCGCGCATGCCGACCCGCTCATGCCCTCGGCGGGCCGCCCTGCGCGCCGGTCGCCCGCAGCACGGCGGTACGGGGCGGGGTCACCACCAGTAGGTGCCGTTTCCTCCGCTGACGCACCCGTCGCCGGGGTTGACGACGATGCAGGCGCGGAACGCCCGCGCGGCCGAGGACGAGGTCGGGTAGCCGCGGGTGTAGATCCGCGCGCCGACCCGCCACGCGTTGTACATGTCCCAGCTGCGGTCGCCGTTCAGGTCGACCTCGAACCGGATCCAGTGGTCGGCGTTGGCGTTGAGCGCGCGGCCCCAGCCGTACTGGGTGCCCTGGTAGGTCCCGAAGCGGATCTGGGCCGTGCCGCGGCTGAAGGAGTGGGCCAGGGACGTCCGGGGGTTGGGGACGACCGCCGGGTCGTACAGCCAGGACTGCTGGGCGGAGGCCTCCGCGCCGGAGCGCGTTCCCGTCCGCTCGTCGGCCTCCTCCGCCGCGGCCGGGGAGGAGAGCAGGGCGAGCGCGGCGGTGGCGGCCGTGGCGACGGCCGCGGCGCGGCGCAGGACGCGGGTCCGGGGGTTCCTCGTGGACATGGGGTATCCGCTCCTTCGTACGGCCGGGCACGCCCGGCCGCGATGGGGGATGGCGGCCGCTGTGAGCGGGACGCGGTCACCGAGGACACCGTGATCCTACGTAGGGCGATCGAGTAATCACAATAAGTTGTCGAAAATGGGATTGCGGCACCGGGTGTCCCCGGCTGACCCCTGCGCCACGGTCGCTGCACACCACCTTGACCAGGGATGTCGTCTGCCCCGGCTGATGAGGGGGCCGCTCGGGCGGACAGAGGGCCGTGCACGCCCGGCGCCGGTGGGCGGCCTCCCGATGGCGGAACGGGGAAACGCGGCGTCCGACGGTCCCGGCGTGCGCGATGAGACCGTCGTGCGCGTCGGCGCGCCGGCTCACACCGCCCGCGCCCCCGACAGCCTGGCGATGTGCCGGCGGATGTGCGGAGGCATCGGCTCGGGAAGCGGGCCCGAAGGGAAGACCAGCCGCAGCTCTTGTCCCTCCCCGAGCACCAGATCGCCCTCATCGCCGTCGAATGCGCCACGGAACAGTGGTGTCCCGTCGCCGTCGCCGTCGACGGCCCGGACCCGCTCGACCCGGTCCAGGAGGATCCCGGTCTCCTCGGCGACCTCGCGGATCGCCGCCTGCTCCCAAGACTCCCCGGGCTCCCGGCGTCCACCCGGAAGCGCCCAGTGGGCGGGCCAGCAGATCCCGGGGATGTCGTCGCGGAGCTGGAGGAGGACGCGGCCGAGCGGATCGGTGACAAGGACGAGGCAGCCGGTGGGTCGGGCCACAGCGGACTCCTAACGCGAGGGGGGAGACGGCACGTCCATGGACCACGGGGGCCGGGACGTCGGGGCGGAGATCGGCGTCGGGCAGGGGGTACGTCAGGCGGGAGTGGCGTCGGGTCAGGCGTGCTCGGCCGGTGGCTGGTAGCGCCGCCAGTGGAAGCCTGGTTCGCTCGGGCGTTCTGGACCCTCCCAGAACGCGGGGGTCCATTCGCGCACGGAGTCGTGTTCGGCCTCGGCCCCGCCTTCGGGGGCGACACGGAGGGGACGGTGCTCGGCCGGCCTGTAGCGGTTGACGATGTCCCATGCGGCGACGGGATCGAACTGCTCGATGGGGCCTCCTCGGGGCGGCGGGAGCCGTGACCCTGGGAGCACGTGCCGGGAAGCCCGGTAGCGCTCCCCGGAGACGTTGGCTCCGAGCCCTCCGAAGACGGCGACACGGCGCAGGGCCAGAGCGCGCGAGACGGTCATGTCTCTGTCGGGGGTGGGGCGGCGGTACCGCTCCCGTGCGGTGTCGAGGACTTCCTGGCCCGCCGCGGTGCGGGGCGAGACCTCGGCCGTCCACCGGTTCACCGCGAACGCGAGTGCGCCGGTCGCTCCCAAGCCCACCGGATAGGCGATCACGGCGAGCGCGGGGGCGAGCACCAGGATCCCGCCGGCCGCCATGAGGACCTCGGTGAACACCACGATGATCAGAAGGCGCTGCACCAGCGCCAGGGCGCGTTGTACTGCCCACGCCCGGTACAGGCCCTCGGTGTCCGAGCACAGGCCCCGGGCGGCAAGGTCCTGAAGCATGTCCCGGACCACGCCCGGCGCGCCGACCCTGCCCACGAGCCGGTTCGGCTCCACGGCTTCCGTCTTCGCGGCGTACTCCACCATCGATCGCCGTAGCGGAGGAAGGACGTCGGTCGCCTCCTTGAACGCCCTGTGGCCGAGGAACACCTGGGGTGCCCCGTCGCCCAGCCACCCGGTCAGGAAGAGGTCGAACGCGCAGACGCCGAGGAGGCGTCCCGGCCCGCCGGCCAGGAGGGCGAGTTCTTCTGGGGACAGATCGTCAGGGTCGGGGACGGAGCGGCCCTCAATCGCAGAATGGGCCCGGCACAGAGCGGCACCGGAGATGTGAAGGCCGTAGGCCCAGAGCGCCAGCACGACGGCCGCCGTGGCCGCGGTCACGGCACAGAGCCACACCAGCACCCGCAACTCGTAGGAGTCGGCGCTCCCGGCGGCGACGCCCAGCGCAAGGGCTCCGGCTCCCAGAAGGCCGGCGCTCACCCCGATCACTCTCACCCACGAACGCCGCACATCCCCTCCCCGCCAGCGGGTCGGCACCGCCTCGCGAAGGCCACTCTACGGAGTCGCGGGCGTCGGTTATGGAGCCGCCTCCGCACAGCGCCCACGCCCCTCGGGATCGGGTCTAAGGCATGGTGAAGATGAGCGTTACGGCCAAGGCCGCCCCGCCGATCTCGCCGAGAAGGAAGGCCAGACGCACCGGCCTCGCCCAGCGCCGACGCGGCCAGGTCCATGACAGGACGCTGCACAGCAGGGCCGCGATCACTGAAGAAACGGCGGCGTACCAGGAGAAGTCGCTGTCCGAACAGGAACCGTCGGTGCCCAAGGAGCAGCCGCCGGAGGCGAGCGCGCCCAGGGCCATGACCATCCCCATGGGCGCGAAGCCCACGATGATCAGTGCCAGGCCCACGCTCGGGATCCAGTCCCAGTGCGGGTCGTAGTCGTCGGTGTTCTTCTGCTCCCGCGCTTCTGCCATGCCTCGATCGTGCTGTCCGTCCCGGCCCCGGGCATGAGTGCGGCTACTCAGGACGCGTCGTCGGGTGCCGGCGTTCCTCGGCGGCCTCGGTCTCGTCGGCGTCCGGCCGCATGCGGCCGGGGACCGTCCAGCCCGGCGACCGACGGGAGCCGCACCATCGTGGTCGCGCCAGTGAGCGCGGCAACGGGCATGGGCGGCCCAGAACAACGACGTGAGGGCCAGAAGGCGCTCCAGCGGGTGACGGGCAGGCCCTCGGCAGCGACGTGCGACGACACTCCGGCGCGGAAGCACCCCGGCGCCGACCGTCACGCGGACGGTCGGCGCCGGGGCGTTCCTGCACCGCGTGGCCGTCCGCGGCCTCACGGCGCCTTTCCGACGCCTCCCTGCTCATAGGCGGCGGCCTGGATGNCGCCCCCCCCCCCCCCCCCAGCCGGTCGTGGGTGCCTTCCTCGACCACCCGGCCGCGGTCCATGACCACGATCCGGTCGGCCATGCGCACCGAGGCGAGGCGGTGGGTGATCAACAGGACCGCGGCTCCGCGTGCGGCGTGCTGAAGGGTCTCGAACAGGCGCTGCTCGGCGAAGGCGTCCAACGCCGCGGTGGGCTCGTCGGCGATGACCAGGTCAGCCGACCGGTACAGGCCGCGGGCGGCGGCGATGCGCTGGCGCTGTCCGCCCGACAGGTCCGCTCCGTCCTTGAAACGCCGGTCCAGGACGGTGTCCAGGCCGTGGGGGAGCCCGTCCACGACCTCATCGGCACCGGAGAGCGCCAGGGCCCGCTCCAGCCGGCCCGGGTCGGCGTCCTCGCCGCTCATGGTGATGTTGCTCCGCGCGGAGGACGGCCACAGGGAGTGGTTCTGCCGGATGGCGCCGATCCGCTCGCGCAGGCGCTCGGGGTCGATGGCGGCCAGGTCGCGCCCGTTCCAGGTGATGCTTCCGCTGTCCGGGGTGAACAGCCCGGAGACCAGCGTGGACACGGTGGTCTTGCCCGACCCGTTCGGCCCCACCACGGCGACGACCTCGCCCTTCCGCAGAGCCATGGAGACCCCGTCGAGCGCCGGGGTGTCCGCGCCGGGGTAGGAGAAGGACACCTCCTCCAGGCGGATCTCCTCCAGGGGCCCCGGCTCCGGCCCGGTGACCCGGGCTGGGGCGCGCTCCCGGGCCTGCCCCAGAACCTCCAGGAAGTCGTAGAAGTAGAGGGCGGCTTCGTAGAAGCTCGCGACGGCGTTGACGAGCCGGTCCAGGGCGCCCCGGCCCTGGCCCAGCGCCACGTAGGCGGTCCCGGCCACCGCCAGCGGCATCCACCCGCCCAGCAGCATCGCCACCAGGGCGGCATAGGCGGCCAGGGTGACCGCGCCCCCTGCGGCCTCGCCCGAGGCGCGCACGGCGGTCTGGCGGCCGACGATGGCCAGCAGCGAGTCGCGCACGTAGGACGCCAGGGCCGTGTACTCACGGAGCATCGGGCCGCGCATGTTGTAGGCGCGCAGCTCGGCGGCGGTCTCGCGCTGGGTCATGGTGTAGGTGTGGATGTAGAGCAGCCGGTTGGTGGTGGAGAGTTCGCGCATCCGCTGGTACTGCATCCGCGCCGAGCGGGCGGCGGCCCACCCGACCGGGAGCACGGCCGCCACCAGCAGCGGCAACAGCAACGGGTGCAGAACCGTCACGACCGAGGCCACCGCGAGGATCCCGACGGCCTCGGCGAGGATGTCGACGGTGTGACCGATCATCTGCCCGGCCTGGTAGAGGCCCCGATCGCGCCCCCGGTAGACCGCGTCGCAGAATTCGGACTCGTCGAAGGCCTCAAGGCGGGCGGCGGTGACCGTCCCCAGCAGCTCGGTCTCGGCGACCAGTTCCACCTGGTGGCGCAGCCGCCCCTGGGCCCAGATCGCGGCCGTGCGCAGGCAGGCGCGGGCGGTGACGGCCGTCCCGGCCAGGACCAGGGAGGGCAGGGCCGCCTGGATGCGCTCAGGGGTGGGACCCTCCGCGAACAGCTCGTTCAGGATGCCGGCCAGGGCCACCAGGACCGAGGCCGCCAGGACGGCCGCGGCGAGGTTGAGGCCGACCACGGCGGCGGTGTCGCGCGGGCTCGCGCGCCAGGCCCAGCGCAGCGCCGTGGCGACCTGCCCGGGAAGGCGGGCGGCGACCTGCCGCACCGGAATGGAGCCCATCTCCTCCAGCCACGGGTAGTACCTGCTCTTGGCGAATTCGGGGAGTTCCCAAGGCGGTCGGGGACGGCGTCCCCGTGATCGCCTCCGCTTCGGCCCGTCGTCGGTTCGGCGCATACTCCACCCCGGATAGTACAGACGTTCGAGGAAATCCCGCGGTGGGAATCCTGCCGAGGGGCGGGCGGACATGGAAGGTGATCGGACCGGGGCGGCGGGGTTGGTGCCGGTCCGGATCCCGGTCCGACCGAGGGGCGAGGCGGTGGCGGCGGCGATCCGAACCCGCCCGCCGCCGGACGTCCGCGCTGGAGGCGGCCGAGCGGGGTCATCGGAATATGTCTGAGGCCGTATCCGCCGCGGATCCGGACGGGATCGGAACCCGCCTCCTGTCGGTGCGCGGTGTCAGGATGCGGCCCATGGCGTCTTCGACACGACCGGATGCACCGGTAGAGGAGTCCTGGGACCGCATCGAGGCCTGGCTGTCCGCGCACGCCCCGGCCACCTTCGAGGCACTGGCGCCCCCGGCGGACCCGGCCCGCCTCGCCTCGACGGAGCGGGAGATCGGAAGGGCCCTGCCGGAACCGCTGAGGGAGTCGCTGCTCCGCCACGACGGCACGCGCGACCTCGAGCTCCTCCCTCCGTTCTGGACCCTGCTGAGCACGACCGGCGTCGCCCGCGGATGGAGGATCAGAACCAGGATCGAGGACCGCTGGGAGGCGCCGTCGGAAGGCGGGGACGACGAGGGGGAGGGGCTGTGGTGGCACCGGCAGTGGGTTCCGTTCGCCGCCGACGGGGCCGGGGACTACCTGGTCATCGACACGCGCCCGGGCGACCGCTTCGGGCGCATCGGGAACGCCGACCACGAAGTGGGCTGCTCCTTCGGAAAGGAGGCGATGTACAGGTCCCTGTCGGCGCTGCTGGAGACGACGGCCACGGCCCTGGAGGTCGGCGGGGTGGAGGGCGTCTACGAACGGCTCGTCACCCCGGAGGGCGAATTGGACTGGGAGATCATCTGAAGTTCGGAAGGCCTGACAGGCCCGAAGGGGATGCGATTTTCCCTGGTCGTCTCCGGGGCTCGGGGACCATGAAGACCCCGCCCTGAATTCTTCGGACGGGCTGGCTTAGGGTGTCCCAGGCCACGAAAAGCAACGAACCGGTGATCACCGGTGAAGAAAGGCCCTTCCATGGAACAACGCACGAAATCCACTGCCGCTTCGCGGGCGACCGTCCGGCTGCTCAGCGCCGTGCTCCTCGCCCTTGCGCTGGCGTTGCCGACCACCGCAACGGCGCACGCCTCGACGCCGGCACAGGGCCAAGCGGCGGTGGCGTTCGCGCGCGAGCAGATCGGAAAGCCGTACGTCTGGGGAGCGACAGGACCTGATTCTTGGGACGGCGCTGGTCTGGCGCAGGCCGCTTGGAGTGAGGCCGGTTTCGAGATCCCCCGAACGTCCTTCGCCCAGGCCGACTTGCCCCACAAGGTCCAGCGCGACGACCTGCGCCCAGGGGACCTCATGTTCTTCTACTACAACAAATCGCACGTGGGAATTTACGTCGGCGAAGGTCGAATGGTGCACGCCGACCGTGCGGCACGTGCCGTTGAGGAGGAGGAGCTGGTCGACTACTGGTGGTCCAGCCTGACCACGGCCGTACGCCCCGGTTAGACACGCTCCGGCGCCGCGCCCTCGGAGGTCGATGAGTGCGCCGGGGTGCCGATCGAGCACGGATTTACGCCGGAGCTTTCGCGGCGGTGCAACAGCATGCGGCCCAGAACGCGGGCGGCACCGCCGCCCCTGTTCCTGGCGCAGTCGGACCTGTCACCTCAAGCTCCCTTGCGCGGCCAGGAGCCGGGCGGTGAAAAGAGCGGACCGAGAACAAGAGGCGCCCCTCGTGGCAAGGGGGCGCCTCTCGGTAGGCCTCAGCGGCCGGTGGCGGCCTCGTACTCGGCGACGATGCCGGCCGGAATACGACCCCGCTCGTTCACCTCCTTGCCCTGTTCCTTGGCCCACGCACGGATCTCGGCACTGCGCTCACGGTCCGGCCCCTTGCGCTTCGCCTGGCGGGAGGAGCCCCGTGCGGGCTTGCTCTGAGCCTTTCGCGCGGCGCTGACGAACTCCTTCATCCCCTCGCGAAGTTTGTCGGCGTTCTCGGCGTTCAGGTCGATCTCGAAGTTCTTGCCGTCGATGCCGAACTGGATGGTCTCGTCCGCCTCGGTCCCATCGAGGTCGTCGACCAGCTCTACTTTGACCTTCTGGGCCATGGAGTCCCCCTGTCGATCAGGTCTCTTACCGGGAAAGTAGCACGTGTTCCGGCCTTAGACGTAATGTCGCGGACCGGGAACAGGCCGACCGGCGTGTCGTAGTACCGACCGGGGGCGCTCGGTTGTCGAGTGGTCCGGCAGAGTTACATATCCCTCATTTCGGAGGAGAGGAGGGAAGGCGGCCCATCGCGGATGGGTGCAGCACCGGGGTGTGCGAAGCCCGGTGCTCGGGTCGCGGTATCTGCGGCGCTCTCGACCGGCTTATTCTCGGTATCGAGTTTTCTTGGCGGCCATGCGCGAAGAGACCGCCCCGGATCTCTCGGCCCGGGAGCGAGGCCGGTCGCCCTCATGCCTGTGTGCGGCCTCACCAGGCGGCCCAGTCCGCTAGACAAGGCCCATGGCGATCACCACCGATTGGGAGACCTGTGCGGCCGAGGAGGACTGCCGCGGTATCCGGGCCGCCGGGACGGAGACGTGCCTGGCCCATCTGGACCCCGAAACCTTGGACGGCTTCCTCGCGAGTCTGGGCCCGGGGAGCGATCTGGACGTCTCGGGGACCACGATCGGCTCCGGCCTCCTGGATCGACTGCTCGATCCACTGAGGGACGAGGACGGAAGGAAGGTCCTCGGGCATGCCCGGTTCACCAATGCGCGCTTCGAGGGCGTCGCCGGGTTCGGGGACGCCCACTTCAGGGGCCATGCCTGGTTCACAGGTGCGCGCTTCGAGCGCAAGGCAGGGTTCCTGGGCGCGCACTTCGAGGGCATTGCCCAGTTCTCGGGCGTGCGCGTCGAGGGCGACGCATGGTTCGTCGGCGCGTACTTCGAGTACGGCGCCGAATTCACCGAGGCGCATATCGGGGGCGACGCCTGGTTCGGGAGCGCGGATATCGAGGGCGGCGCCCGGTTCGTGGGCGCGCGCTTCGAGGGCGGCGCCGAGTTCGGGGAGGCGCATTTCGAGTGCAACGCTCTGTTCACGGGGGCGCGCTTCGAGGGCAGCACAGGGTTCGTGAACACGCGCTTCGAGGGCGACGCCGAGTTCCGCAGAACAGAGTTCAACGGTTCCAGCACCCTCGCCATCGCCGCGTCCGGGCGGGTGGACCTGTCCGACGCAGAGTTCCCCTCCCCAGTCGACCTGGAGATCGATGCCGCAGGGGTCGACCTGAGACGGGCAGGCTTCCCGTCGGGCGCACGGCTGGTGCTCCAGCGAGCCGCGGTCGACCTGGAGGGAGCACGGATCGAGGGGCCCTCTACCCTCTCGGGCGCGCCACGGCGGATCCCCACTGGGCCGAATTCCCCTCCCAGCGGGGGACAGGCCCCGCCCGGAGGCAGTCCGCGGCTTCTGTCTCCCCTCAGCGACTCCGGGGCATCGACGGCGGGGCGGCCCTGGATGCCGGTGGTGGTGTCCCTGCGGGGCGTGGACTGCACGCACCTGGCGCTCAACGACGTGGACCTCTCCTCGTGCCGCTTCGCCGGGGCGATGAACCTGGCATCCCTCGGCCTGCAGGGCCAGTGCGTCTTCGCCTGGCCACCCAGGTCGCGCGGCGGCCGGTTCGGCCGGCTGGTCCGGTGGTCGCGGCGCCGCGTTCTGGCCGAGGAACGCGAGTGGCGCACCACCAGGGGGTACGGCGGCTGGGTGCAGGACCCCAGAGGAGCACATCTCCTGTCCAGGCCGAAGCGTCCCGAGGTATCGGCCGAGCAGCTGGCCGACCTGTACCGCAGCCTGCGCCGGGCCCATGAGGAGAACGCCGACCGGCCCGGGGCCGCCGACTTCTACTACGGCGAGATGCTGTTCCGCGCAGGCGCGCCGTCCGCGCCGCCGGCCGAGCGGGCGATCCTGTGGGCCTACTGGGCGCTGTCGGGGTTCGGGCTGCGCGCCCTGCGTGCGCTTGCGGCACTGGCGGTGCTGGTGGCTGTGGCCACGGTGGTGCTGGCCGGGTGGGGATTGCCGGACCAGGGGCCGGAACAGCGGGTGGAGTTCTCGCTGCCGTCTGGCGGCGGGGAGGTGACGGCCGAGATCGGCAAGCCGCCGGCCGAGCTCCCCGACGCGGAGGAGCGCTGGACGGGTGACCGGGTGGAGAAAGCCGCGCGGATCGCCCTGGGGTCGGTCGCCTTCCGCGACGGCGGCAAGGAACTCACGGACGTCGGCAAGTGGACGGTGGTGGTGTCCCGGTTCGCGGGACCGGTACTGCTGGCCCTGGCGGTGCTCGCGGTCCGTAACCGCGTGAAGCGGTAGCGGGCCCCGGGGGTGCTCTCCGTCCCGTTCAGGGACGGTGGGGCGGCCCGTCCTGGAGCCCACCGCCACGGGTCGCCGGGAAGGACCCGGAAGAAGTCGGTCTCCGACGGGCCCCCTCCCAGGGGGACCAGGAGCACGGGTTCACTGACCCCGCCCCGGCCTCGTCAATGCCGGAAGGGGGCGGCATGTACACCGTCACCGCCGACGGCCCCGTACCTGGCCGCGGACATCGACCAGGGGTCTGCTTGTGCCGACTGAAGCGCACCGGTCTGCAGCAATCAGTGCACTGGGGGTAGTTGCGTCAAGGGAAGTCCGGTCCTCCTTGATGGCCGAGTCCGGCCATCTGGCTCTCCAACTGGGGGCAGTGAAGAGGGGTGGGAGTTCCCTGGTCAGCTACACCTTCGCCCGGCAATGAAGACCTATGATGGGATGTTTGCCTGAAATAGGAAGGGTTGTTAACTTTTGGTGCGTTCCGGGGTGCCCCCCCCGGACAAGGCCAGAGAAGGGCGGACGTTAGGGCAACTCGCCAAAGCGCTTTACGTCCGCCCTCCCCTTCGCAAGAGGAGTATAGGTGAACAAGGCAACAATCCGGGCCTTCGGTGTGACGGCTCTGTCGGCGGTCGCCCTCGGCTTCGCGGCGCCCGCAGCGACGGCGGCGGAGGCCCACGAGGCTCCCCGTCCCACCGCGGCCACCGTTGCTTCCGACCACGACCTGCGTGAATCGGCGCGCCAAGCCCTCCAGGCGCCTGAAGCCGAGTACCTGACTCAGAGCGAACGCGAGACCCTCGAGGCCGTGGCGGACGGAACCGCCACCGAGGCCCAGCAGAGGGGCGTCGTCAAGATCATCATCAAGCTCATGGGCAAGATCCCCGGCGTCAAGGGTGCCGTGCGCAAGGGGTGGGGCCACTTCTCCGGCTGGTTCGACAACAACGTTCCTTCCTGGATCCGGACTTCCCTGAAGGAGTTCACCAAGTACGAGATCTACAGCACCCTCGACGACTGGCTGTCCTGACGGACTGAAGTCGGGCGGGGAGAGGAATGGTGCCCTCTTCCCGCCCGCAATCGTCGGCCCTGATCAACGAAGGCGTGAGCGGGCGGCTGCTCGCTGGAAGGTAAGTTGGTTGGACACTGAAATCGAGGAAAAAAAGACAACGGGATGGCTGCTGGTCATCCCGTTCGGATTGGTTTCGCTTCTCCTCGGCAAGGTCAGCGAAAGTGTGCCTGTCTGGTGGGTTCGTTTGATCCTCACAGTTCTGGCCGCCGTGGTCCTCATCGGTGCCTGGAGTGGGGCCAGGGGTGAGGGGCTGCGGGGACTCTCGTCTAACGCCTGGGTGACGATCATCTTGGCTCACGCAGCGGTCGTGGTGCCGGCGCTCGCTCTGGTGCTTCCTACTTGACGGGTTCCCTGTCGCTATGTCCCAGCCCTGGATGCGCCCCGGCTCCATCTTGTTTCCGGGGCCGCTTCTACGGGCCGACCGCCGCCTCCAGGGGGAGGTAGTGCAGAAGAAGTACACCGAGGAACACGTCGGCGACGCACTCGGCAGATGCGTAGAAAAGTGAAGGTGTTTGTGTCGGCGGTCCACCATGATTGGCGCGCACCTTCTTGGATCTCGCCGAGCATCGCCTCTGCCGCCACCGAGCGAGCGGGCTCCGTCGAAGGAGAAGACGTCGATGGTTCGGGAGTTGAAGAGCCAGAAACCGCAGTGCGGCCCATGCTGGGGGAGGGGTCCCTGCTCGGCGCGGGGAAGGTAGCGGATGTCCTCGCCCGTGGCGATGCTGTCGGTGACCTCGGGAAGGGCCCAGCGCTGGTAGTCCGTGGGCGGGTCGTCAATGGGTCCGTACCCGTTCGATCCTCATGCCCTCGGCTTCGAGCTTGCGTATGGCCACCAGCCCCGTCCGGTCGAGGTCGGACTCGGGTTCGTCACCTCGCAACCACGCCTGGAACTCCTTGGCCCCGGAGGGCACTCCGTAGGTGCCGCGGGTCTCCAGACGCCGGGCGGTGTGGGGGAAGCCGTCGGTGAAGAACTCACTGATGACGGGGCCAGGCAGGCGGACCGTGACGAATACGCAGCGTATCTACAGGCGCGAGTGGCCCAGCTCGCTGCACTAGGGCCGGATGCTCCTGGAGCGCCGCTACGAGTCCCTGGTGGCCGGGAAGGGCCCGGCAGAAGTTGGTTTCAGTCGGGCTACCCCTCCCGGTGGGGACCCGGAGCACGGGGCTCCGGGTCCCCACGGGCTAGAGGCCGGAGTCCGCCTCGAAGCGGACGACGATGGACTTGGAGGTGGGCGTGTTCGACACCTCGGCGGTGGAGTCCAGTGGAACCAGCACGTTGGTCTCCGGGTAGTAGGCGGCCGCGGAACCCCTGGCAGTGGGGTATTCGACGACGAGGAAGTGGGGCGCGCGGCGCTCGGTGCCGTCCTTCCACTCGCTGACCAGGTCCACGTAGCCTCCGGCCTCCAGGCCGAGTTCCTTGAGGTCCTCAGGGTTGACCAGGACCACCCTGCGCCCGTTGTGGATGCCGCGGTACCGGTCGTCCAACCCGTAGATCGTGGTGTTGAACTGGTCGTGCGAGCGCAGCGTCTGCAGCAGCAGGCGTCCCCGGGGGACCTGCGGGGCCGACAGGCCGTTCCTGGTGAAGTTGGCCTTACCCGTGGCCGTGGGGAAGGTGCGGCTGTCCCTGGGGGCGTGCGGCAGCAGGAAGCCGCCCGGCCTGCGCACGCGCTCGTTGTAGTCCTCGAAGCCGGGGACCACGCGCTCGATGCGCTCCCGGACGCGGTCGTAGTCGGCGAACTCCTCCCAGGGGACGACGTCGTCCTCGCCCAGCAGCCGCACCGCCAGTCCGCGCACGATGTCGACCTCCGACCGCATCTCCTGCGACAGCGGCTCCACGCGGCCCCGGGAGGCGTGCACCTCGCCCATGGAGTCCTCGACGCTGACGAAGCGCTCCTCCCCCTCGTGCAGATCGAGGTCGGTGCGCCCGAGCGCCGGAAGGATCAGCGCGCGCTCGCCGGTCACCGCGTGCGACCGGTTGAGCTTCGTGGAGACCTGCACCGTCAGGCGGCAGCGGCGCATCGCCTCCTCGGTCGCGGCCGTGTCCGGGCTCGCCGACACGAAGTTGCCGCCCATGGCGAAGAACACCTTGGCGCTTCCGTCGCGCATCGCGCGGATGGCGTCGACGGTGTCGACCCCGTGCTCGCGCGGAGGGGCGAACCCGAACTCCGCCTCGAGGGCGTCGAGGAAGGACGCCGGCGGCCGCTCCCAGATGCCCATGGTGCGGTCGCCCTGGACGTTGCTGTGCCCGCGCACCGGGCACACGCCCGCCCCGGGGCGCCCAACGTTGCCCCGCAGCAGCAGGAAGTTGACGACCTCCCGGATGGTGACGACGGAGTTGCGGTGCTGGGTCAGCCCCATCGCCCAGCAGACCACGACCTTCTCCGAGGCGAGCACCATCGCCGCCGCCTCCTCGACCTGCTCGCGGCTGAGCCCGGTGCAGGCGCCGATGCGCTCCCAGAACTCCTCCTCCCCGTGGTCGAGGAGGGCCTTGGCGTAGGCGTCGAAGCCGTGGGTGTGCTCGGAGATGAAGCCGTGGTCGAGGACGCCGCCGCGCTGCTCGTCGATCTGCAGCAGCAGCCGGTTGAGGGCGCTGAACAGCGCCAGGTCCCCGCCGACCTTGACCTGGAGGAACAGGTCGGTCAGGACGGTCCCGGGCCCGACGATCCCGCGTGCGGACTGCGGGTTGCGGAAGCGCTGCAGCCCCGCCTCGGGCAGCGGGTTGACCGTCATGATGCGCGCCCCCGACCGCTTGGCCTTCTCCAGGGCGGTGAGCATGCGCGGGTGGTTGGTCCCCGGGTTCTGCCCGGCGACGATGATCAGGTCGGCCTGGTAGAGGTCGTCCAGCTTCACGCTGCCCTTGCCCACACCCAGCGTCTCGGTGAGCGCCGACCCCGACGACTCGTGGCACATGTTCGAGCAGTCGGGCAGGTTGTTGGTGCCGAAGCGGCGCGCGAGCAGCTGGTAGAGGAAGGCGGCCTCGTTGCTGGTGCGGCCCGAGGTGTAGAAGACGGCCTCGTCCGGCGAGTCCAGGCCGGTGAGCTCGTCGGCGATGACGGCGAGGGCCTCGTCCCACCCGATGGGCGTGTAGTGGTCGGCGCCCGGGCCGGCGTACATCGGCTGGGGCAGGCGCCCCTGCTGGCCGAGCCAGTAGCCGCTGCGCTCGGCCAGGTCGGACACGGGGTGCTCGGCGAAGAACTCCGGCCCCACCGCGCGGCGGGTCGACTCCTCGGCCACGGCCTTGGCCCCGTTCTCGCAGAACTCGGCCGGGTGCCGGTGGTCGGGCTCGGGCCAGGCGCAGCCGGGGCAGTCGAACCCCTGCTTCTGGTTGACCGCGGTCAGCGTCAGCAGCCCCCGCTTGGCCCCCGACTGCCGGCCGACGACCTTCATACTGTTGGCGATCGCGGGGATGCCCACGGCCGAGCGCTTGGGCTCGGAGACGCCGGGGGCGTCCTGGCGCGGGTCGTCGGTGGGAGGATTGGACATGGCGGCCCCCTGAACGTACAGCCGACGGTGCTGTTGGATTTCCATTCTTCCAGGCCCGGCGCCGTGTCGGTCAGTGCCGATCGGCGCCTGTGGACAAGGGGGGAGCGGTTCCGCCCGCCCTCCCGGGCCCCGCGCTCGATGCGCTCGGAGGCCCGGGCGAACGCGGCCGTGCACGCACGCGACACTAGGCGGCCGGGGGAGCGGTGCCACCTGGCCGGACGGGCGGCGCCGGCCCTCCGAACGGAGGGGCGGAACCGCGGGCAGGGCCGCCTCGGGCACCTCGGGCGGTGCCCGGTCCGGCCGCGCGGCATGCCGGGTGTCGGGCTGTTCCCGACGACTGATGTTTCACGTTGCCCTACCATGGCAGGCATGCAGAATACCGAAGGCGGAGCCGCACAGAATTCCCCGAGGAAGAATACGTCACTTTCGGCGGCCGCCTATTTCGCGATTCGCGACATGCTGGTCACCACACGCATCCAGCCCGGAGCCCCGGTGCACGAGGAAGAGCTCACCCGTCAGCTCGGAGTGGGGCGGACCCCGGTCCGCGAGGCGATCAAGCGCCTGGAATCCGAGAGGCTGGTCAAGGTCTACCCGCGGCGCGGCGTGTTCGCGACCGAAGTGCAGCTCTCCGACCTTTCGCTGCTCACCGAGGTCCGCGCGCCCCTCGAAGGCGAGGCCGCCTATCAGACGGCCCGGCGCGCGACCGGGCAGCAGCGCTGCCGACTGGCCGGACTCCGGGACGAGGCCTTCGAGCACGGGCGTGACGCGGAATCGCAGATGGTGTTCGACAGCAAGGTGCACCGGGCGATCTACGAATGCTCCCACAACACCTACCTGGAGGCGACGCTCACCCAGTACTACAACCTGATGCTGAGGATCTGGTACCTCTATATCGACCGCCTCCCCGCCGTGACCGACCATGTCGGCGAACTCGTCCCGCTCCTGGAGACGATGATCGACTGCGAGGCCGACCGCGCCCGCGAACTCGCCGTCGAGCACATCCGCGGGTTCGAGAAGGCCGTTCTGTCCATTCTCTGAAGGCCTCTCAACGCGTTCTCCCGGCTCCCGGCCGGGGCGGCATCCGCATTCCGGGTGAATGAATCGTGGTCGTGGTGACGGCCGGGGGAGGGACGTCACCACGACCACGAATCTGATCGGGGCCGCCGATCAGCGGACGCCGGCGCGCGGCCGGCCGGGCTCCGGGACGGGTTCCGCGCGCAGCTCGCGCAAGAGGCCGACGCACGCCGCCACCAGGAGCGCCATGAACGGAAGGGCGACGACGAGCGAGACCGTCTGGATCGCCGAGAGCCCACCCGCCAGCAGCAGGACGGCCGCGGTCAGGGCGATCGCGACGCCCCACAGGACGACGAGCGAGCGGCGGGGGTGCAGCGCGCCGCGCTGGCACATCATGGCCAGGACGACCGACGCGGAATCGGCGCTGCTCACGAAGAACAGCGCGATCAGCACCATCACCGCGACGGAGGAGAGCGTCGTCAGCGGAAGGTGGCCGAAGAGGGAGAACAGGGCCCCCTCCTCGCCGGAGGCCTCCAGCACGTCGGCGATCGGGGCCTGGCCGGTGAGCTGCAGGTGGATGCCGGTGCCGCCCATGACCGCGAACCAGGCCAGGCTCAGCGCCGTGGGGACCACGAGCACGCCGACCACGAACGCGCGGACGGTGCGCCCGCGGGAGATGCGGGCGATGAAGGCGCCCACGAAGGGGGCCCAGGACATCCACCACGCCCAGTAGAAGACCGTCCACGCGGCGAGCCACGCCTCACCGCCGTAGGCCCCGGTCTGCGAGGACATCGGGACGATGTGCGCCGTGTACCCGCCGAGGGTCTCGATGAGCGTCTGCAGGATGCGCACGCTCGGGCCGGCCACGAACACGAACGCGACCAGCACCCCGGCCAGGGCCGCGTTGACCGTGGAGATGTGCTTGATCCCGCGGTGCACGCCCGTCACCGCCGACAGCACGAACAGCAGCATGAGCCCGGCGATGACCGCGATGGCCACCGCGGTGTTCTCGGGGACGCCGAACGTGGAGGCCAGGCCGCTGTTGATCTGCAGCGCGCCCAGGCCGAGCGAGGTCGCCGCGCCGAACGTGGTGAGGAAGACGACGAAGGCGTCGATGGCGCGGGAGGGCCCGGAGGAGGACGGCCTGCCGGGCAGCACGATCGCGCTCAGCAGGTTGGGCCGCCCCTTGCGGAACATGCCGTAGGCCAGGGCGAGGCCCACCAGCGCGTACAGCGACCAGGGGTGCAGGCCCCAGTGGAAGACGGAGTACTCCATCGCGAGCCGCGAGGCCTCGGGGGAGTTCGGCGCTGCGGCCCCCATCGGCGGCCGGGCCAGGTGCGACAGGGGTTCGGCGACGCCCCAGAAGACCAGGCCGATCCCCATGCCGGAGGCGAACAGCATCGCGGTCCACGCCGGCGTACTGAACTCGGGCCGCTCGCCGTCTCGGCCGAGGCGGATGTCCCCGAACCGTGAGAAGGCCAGGAACAGGGCGAATACGACGAGCCCGGAGGTCACCAGCCCGTAGAGCCAGCCGGTCGAGTGGAGGATCCGGTCGAGCACGGCCTGAGCGCTCGACGCGAGGGAGTCGGCGTCGACCACGCCCCAGGCCACGAAGCCCAGGCACAGGGCCAGGGCCGAGCCGAGGACGACCCGGTCCACAGGTTGGTCCGGTGCGAGTTTCGTGCGGTCGCGCCCGGAGGCGGCGGGGCGGGTGGGGTGATCGAGCGTCGAGTCCTGCTCTTTGCGCAGCATGGGGGGTGGATTCCTTTCGATTCCGAGGCGTTTTCAGGTCCGTTTCCCGGCCGACGCGGCCAGGAGGCCGGCCCCGCAGTCCGCAGTGCGCGGGGGCACTGGGGCCGCTTCGGTCGTAGGGGAAAGGCGGGCGGTGCGCCCGCTCGCGCCGGACGCGCGGCGCCTGCCGTGCCCAGGGCGCGTCCGGCGGCGCGTGGCCCCCGATTCCGAGGGCCGGGTCGCGAGGGCCGGGGTGTCTCCCCTGGCGCATTCGGGCCGTGGCCGCTTCCGGGCACCTCTTTCACGCGGGCGGCGCCGGGAGCTCCTCGATCGGTGATGGGGTGTGCATTGAAGTCGGTGCACGTCGGCCGGCCGTACCGGGCCCCGGCATCGGAGGGGGCGGCACGGCCGCCTCGGCGCGGGCACCCGGCGCGCGGGGGAGCGTTCTGCCCTCGGGACGGACACGGTGCGCGGACGGGCGCCCGGCCCTGCAGCGGCAGACCGGTCGCGGACACCCGTCGCCGCGTCCAACGGCACCCGGAACCTCCGTCAACGACTGCGGGGAGGACGTGCCGTCCGCCTACGCGGGCAGCCGAGCCGGACGGATCGGCACCGGTGGCCCCGTGCTGCCGGGGTGTGCTGCCGGTGCCGGTGGCGGTGGAGGACAGACGGGGCGGCCGGTGTCGGTCCGGCGGAACGTTTCCACTGCGGACCGCTCGCGCCGGACGGGCGGTCGGCAGCGGGGCCCCGGCCCCGCCGGACCCCGCTGCGGTTCAGCCGTCGAATTCGGTGGCGTCGATCAGCCAGTCGGCCAGGTAGCGCGCATACGAGGCGCGCACGAAGACCCAGAAGTCCGCAGGATCGGTCTCGCGGCACAGCAGGATCACCGCGGCGCGTGCGAGGAGGGTCTGCGCGCACTGGTCGGCGCCGAATACGCGCGGGTGCAGGTCGAGCGCGCACCCCGTGTTCAGCAGGTCGCGGGCCTTCGGCCCGGACACCCTGACGATCGTGCGGTGGGCCGACACGTCCACCACCGCGCCGTGCGCGCCGTCCAGGGCCGCGGTCAGCGTGTCCTGGAGCTCCGGCGCCGTTCCCTCGGAGCCCACCACCAGCCACTCGTCGGGCCCCAGGCCCAGGACGAGGACGCGGTCGGTGCGGGCGACCTGCCCGGGCCGGCCGGGAAGTGCGGCCCCGAGCGCCGTGCCGATGCGCTCGGCCGCCCCGCCCCTGGGGTCCACGCGCAGCGCGACCTGGGCGGTGAAGGGGACCTCGGCGATCCGCACGCCCTGCACGCCCTCCGGCGCCGAGTGCCGGGCCAGGGCGTCCGCGCGGGCCGCCAGCGGAGAGGCGCCGTACAGGTCAGCCGTCACGGCGTGCTCCTTCCTTGTCGTAGAACACGGGATCGGTGATCTCGACGGGCACCAGCCGGTCGCCGACGTGGCCGTAGACCGTCTGCCCGATGCGGTCGCGTCCCCCTCGGACCAGGGCCAGGGCGAACGGTGTGCCGAGCACGGCGCTGCGGTAGCTGGAGGTCACGTGGCCGAGCATCGGCACCGGCGGTTCGGGGAGCACCCGCGTCTCCACGAGCTGGGTCCCCTCAGGGAGGACGCCCTCCCCCGCGGCCGGGATCAGGCCCACGAGCTGCTTGCGGTCGGTGCGGGCGGTGTCGGGGCGGCTGAAGGAGCGGCGGCCGATGAAGTCGGCCTTCTTCCTCGACACCGCCCACCCCATGCCCAGGTCCTGCGGGGTGACCGTGCCGTCGGTGTCCTGGCCGACGATGGGGAAGCCCTTCTCCGCGCGCAGCACGTGCATGGTCTCGGTCCCGTAGGGCGTGATGCCGAACGGCCCGCCCGCCTCGTAGAGGGCCTCCCAGACGTGCCGGCCGTGCCACCAGGGCACGTTGACCTCGAAGGCCAGCTCACCGGAGAAGCTGATCCGGCACACCCGCGCCCTCCGCCCGGCGACCGCGCCGTTGCGCCAGCTCATGAAGGGGAACTCGGCGTTGTCCAGGTCGATGCCGGCGGCCACCCGCGCCAGGACCTCCCGCGAGCGCGGGCCGGCGAGCGCGATGGTGGCCCACTGCTCGGTCACCGAGGTCAGATGCACCCGCAGGTGCGTCCACTCGGTCTGCAGCCAGTCCTCCAGGTGCTCCAGCACGTGGGCGGCGTTGCCGGAGGTCGTGGTGAGCAGGTACCGGTTCTCGCCGGTGCGCATGACGGTCCCGTCGTCGAAGACCATCCCGTCGGCGGTGCACATGAGTCCGTACCGGATGCGGCCGACCTTGAGCGTGCTCATCATGTTCGTGTAGACGAGGTCGAGGAACGCGGCCGCGTCCGGGCCCTGCACGTCGATCTTGCCGAGCGTGGACACGTCCTGCATCCCCACGCCGGTGCGCACCGCGCGGCACTCGCGCAGCACGGCGGCCTCCATGTCCTCGCCCCGCCGGGGGTAGTACCACGGGCGCTTCCACTGGCCGACGTTCTCGAAGGGCGCGCCGTGCCCGACGTGCCAGTCGTGCATCGCCGTCACCCGGACCGGGTCGTAGAGGTCGCCCCGCTCCCGGCCGGCCAGCGCGGCGAAGGCCACGGGCGTGTAGGGCGCGCGGAAGGTGGTGGTGCCCACCTCGGACGGGTCCGTCCCCAGCAGTTCGGCGATGATGCCCGTCGACAGCGTCCCCGACGTCTTGCCCTGGTCGTGCCCGGTGCCGACGGTGGTGAAGCGCTTGATGTGCTCCACCGAGGTCAGCCCCGCTCCGACGGCCCTGCCGATGTCGGCGACCGTGGCGTCGCGCGCCAGGTCCACGAACTGCCGGGCGCCCGGCGCCTCGGTGTCGGGGTCGGGGACCCGCCACAGCGGGCGGCCCTTGGGCACCGGGTGCGCGTCCGTCTCGGGGCGGGGCGCCGCCGCGGCCTCGAGCCCGAGGCGGGATGCGGCCTGCACCCCGGCCACCGCGCCGCTGGACAGGCACTGGGCGGTGGTCCGCAGGCCGGACGCCGCGCCCGCCGGGTGCACCCCGGGCACGGAGCCGGCGGGCAGGAACGCGCCGGCGGCCCCGTCGAAGGCGACCGGGCCGCCGGCCTGGGAGTACAGGTGGACCGCGGGGTTCCAGCCGCCGGAGACGAGCAGCAGGTCGCACGCCTGCGGGTCGGCGGCGCCGATCGTTCCGGAGTCCGGGTCGAACGCGGCGATGTGCGCCGCGGTGACGTGCTCCTCGCCGGAGGTGCCCACCACGGCGTGCCCGGGGAGCACCGGGATCCGGGCCTCCGCGCAGCGCCTGGCCCAGAAGGGGGGCGCCTCCGGCCGCGCGTCGACGACGGCGGCGATCTCGGCCCCGGCGCCCCACAGGTCCAGCGCGGCCGGGTAGGCGCCGTCGTCGGTGGTGAACACGACGGCGCGGCGCCCCGCCACCACGCCGTACCGGTGCAGGTAGGTGCGGGCGGCCCCGGCTGGCATCGTGCCGGGGCGGTCGTTGTCGGCGAAGACCAGGGGGCGCTCGTGCGCCCCGGTCGCCAGGACCGCTTCGCGGGCCCGGATGTGCCAGGTGCGCTGGCGGGTGAGGGCGTCTGGGCCCCGGTCCTCCAGCGCCACCAGGTAGTTGCCGTCGTAGTGGCCGAAGACCGTGGTGCGCGGAAGCAGGCGCACGTCGGGGCCCCGGGCGAGCTCGGCGGTCACCCGCCGCACCCAGTCCGCGGCCGGCGCATGGTCGAGCAGCTCCCCGCTGCCCAGCAGGCCGCCGCCGAACTCGGTGTCGGCGTCGGCCACGACGACCCGGGCGCCGGCGCGGGCGGCGGCCAGCGCCGCGGAGAGCCCGGCCGGTCCGGCGCCGACGACGAGCACGTCGCAGTGGGCGTGCATCGCGTCGTAGCGGGCGGGGTCGGGGTCGGCCGCCAGGCGCCCCTGTCCGGGCAGGCCGTGGGCCTCCAGCCCGTCCCGCAGCTCCACCGTGGTGGCGGTGAGCATGGGCTCGGGGAAGGGCTTGACGATCTGCACCAGCGCGCTGGGCTCCTCGGCGCCGGCGGACGCGATGCCCCGGGGGCGCCCGTGGCGGATGCCGGTGCCCACCTGGTGCACCCCGTTGGCCAGCAGCGCCGAGGCCAGCGTGTCGCCGGCGCAGCCCTGGTAGTCGCGGCCCTCGAAGCGGAAGGCCACGGGGCGGTCCCGGTCGATCCGGCCGCCCTCTGCGAGCCTGAAGGAGCCGCTCACACCGTCACCGCCCTCTCCTGCTCCGCGCCCACCGGGCGGATCTCGTGGGTCACGGTGTCCCGGCGGACGGTGAACCAGCGGCGGCAGCCCGCACGGTGCATCCACCGCTCGGTGAAGGCGCCCATGGGGTTGGCGCGGAAGAACAGGAACCGGGCCCATTCGGCGTCGGAGACCGCGTCGGGGTCGCGGGGGCAGGCCACGTCGGCCTGGCCGCCGTAGTGGAACTCGACTTCGTTGCGCGGGCCGCACCACGGGCACGGGATCAGCATCATGCGGGGCCTCCTTCGGAGGGTCGTGGGATGCCGCGACGCCGGGGTCGCGGAGAGGGGGCGGCAGGCGGCGCGGCCGGCCCGTCCCGCCCGGGTCAGTGCGCCACCCCTGCGGCGCCGTGTTCGTCGATCAGGGCGCCGGTGGTGAAGCGCTCCAGGCCGAAGGGCTCGGTGAGCGGGTGCGGCTCGTCCTTGGCGATGGTGTGCGCGTAGCACCAGCCCACGCCGGGGGTGGCCTTGAAACCGCCGGTTCCCCAGCCGCAGTTGATGTACAGGCCCTCGAAGGGGGTCCGCCCCATGATCGCGGAGGCGTCGGGGGTGACGTCCACGACGCCGGCCCAGGTGCGCACCGCGTGGGCGCGGGCGAACACCGGGAACAGCTCCACGGCCGCGGCCAGCTCCCGCTCGATGGTGGGGAACGCCCCCCGCCGGCCGTAGGAGTTGTAGGAGTCGATGCCCGCCCCGAGCACGAGCTCGCCCTTGTGCGCCTGGCTGACGTAGACGTGCACCGCGTTGGACATGACCACCGTCGGGTGCACCGGTTCCAGCAGCTCCGAGACCAGGGCCTGCAGCGGGTGGCTCTGCAGCGGCAGGCGCAGGCCGAGCGTGTCGGCCAGCACCGAGGTGTGGCCCGCCGCGGCCAGCGCGACCCTGCCCGCCCGGATCGGCCCCCGGGTGGTCTGCACACCGACCACCCGGTCGCCGGCCCGCTCGAAGCCGGTGACCTCGCACCCCTGCACCAGGTCCACGCCCAGAAGGTCCAGGGCGCGGGCGAGGCCCCAGGCGACGTGGTCGTGCTTGGCGATGCCCGCCCGGGGCTGCCAGGTCCCTCCCAGCACGGGGTAGCGCAGGTCCGGCGAGGTGTTGAGGATCGGGCAGGCCTCGGCGGCCTGCTCGGCGTCGAGCCACTCGGCGTCGATGCCGTTGAGCCGGTTCGCCCCCACCCGCCGGACGCCGTCGCGCACCTCCTGCAGCGAGTGCGCCAGGTTCAGCACGCCGCGCTGGGAGAACAGCAGCGGGTAGTCGAGCTCCTCCTCCAGCCCCTCCCACAGCTTCAGCGCGTGCTCGTAGAGCCCGGCGCTCTCGTCCCAGAGGTAGTTGGAGCGGATGATGGTGGTGTTGCGGGCCATGTTGCCGCCGGCCAGCCATCCGCGCTCCAGGACGGCGATGTCGGTGATGCCGTGGTTGACCGCCAGGTAGTAGGCGGTCGCCAGGCCGTGTCCGCCGCCGCCCACGATGACCACGTCGTAGGACCGTTCGGGGTCGGCGGCGCGCCAGAGCCGGTCGGGGTGGTCCGGCAGGTCGGCGCCGGGGGTGCGCGGTGCCATCAGAGCCCTCCGTTCGAGCCCGGGTAGAGCGGTGCGGCGGGGGCCGGGGCCTCCGCCCGTGCGCGCAGCCGCGCGGCGGCCGCGCCGTCGAAGCCGGGCTGCAGTGACGCGGCGGTGACGTCGGCGTGTTCACAGCCGCCGAAGGACCGCCGGCCGGGGGAGCCCTCGGCGTACTCGTCGGCCGGCACCGCCCCCTGGGCCTCCAGGACCGGGCGGGGGGCGACGTTCTCCGAGGCGATCATCTCCAGGGTGGTCCGCTGTCGGCGGAGCTCGGCGCCGAGGGCCGCGGCGAACTGCGGGTCGGCGGCGCTCAGCGGCAGGTCGAGAGCGCGGGCGGCGCTGGTGGGGCGGGAGGGGGACACGGGACTCCTTCCGTGCCGGAGGGCGGCGGGCGGGCGGGGAGCGGACGGCCGCGCGGCACTGCCACGCAATTGCCATACAACTGAAATATCAGAAGGCCCTCAGGCTAACAGCGAGGGCACTGGGGTCAAGGGGGTCGCGCCACCGGTTCGGAGCGGTGTCGGCCCGGAAGGGCGTCGGCGGCCTCGCCCCGTTCGGGCGGCGGGGCGGGGACGGGTGTCCCGGTTCCGGGCGGGGGGTTGACCGCCGGCTCGGCCGCGGCATACCTTCCATCCAATTGATATATCAGTATGCGTTCAGCGTGCCGCCGACCCCGGCCCCGGGCCCGTGCTATGGCGGGTCCTCCGCGTCGACGCCCCCTCGCCCCTTCGCCCCACCCGCGGTGTGCGCCCGTCTTCGGCGCGCCCTGCCCCTGCCTCCTGCCCCCGCCCCCGAGCCGTTTGCCGCGGCTCCACGGAGCAGGTGCCGCTCCCGCCTGCGCAAGCGCCGCCCCTCAGAGGCCTTCACAGTCCGCCCGTTAGGAGACCAGCATGAGTACGACCCCCCGTGTCGTGATCATCGGAGCCGGGATCGTCGGCGCCAACCTGGCCGATGAGCTGACCGAGCGCGGATGGGACCGGGTCACCGTCCTCGACCAGGGGCCGCTCCCGCTCACCGGGGGGTCCACCTCCCACGCGCCCGGGCTGGTCTACCAGACCGGCCCCTCGAAGACGATGACCGCGTTCGCCCAGTACACCGTCGAGAAGTTCACCGGCCTCGACGCCGACGGGGCCTGGTGCTTCAACCGGGTGGGCGGCCTGGAGATCGCGACCACCGCCGAGCGGCTGGCCGACCTGCACCGCAAGCAGGGCTGGGCCACCTCCTGGGGCGTCCCCGGCGAGGTCGTGGGCCCCCAGGAGTGCGCCAAACTCCACCCGCTGCTCGACCCCGACCGGATCCTGGGCGGCCTGCACACCCCCACCGACGGCCTGGCCAAGGCCTCCCGCGCGGTCGATGCGCTCGCCCGCCGCGCCCAGGCGCGCGGCGCCCGGTTCCAGGGCGGTACCCGCGTGGTGGGCGTCCGGCAGAGCGGGGGGCGCGTCACCGGGGTGGAGACCACCCGGGGCGAGGTCCCCGCCGACATCGTCGTGTGCTGCGCCGGCTTCTGGGGCCGCGCGGTCGGCGCGATGGCCGGGATGAACCTGCCCCTGCTGCCCATGGCCCACCAGTACGTGCACACCGGGCCGCTGCCCGAACTGGCGGGGCGCAACGACGAGCACGGCGAGGCGCGGATGCCGATCCTGCGCCACCAGGACCGCGACCTGTACTTCCGCGAGCACGTCGACCGGCTCGGCGTCGGCTCCTACGCCCACCGCCCGATGCCGGTGGGCCTGGAGGACCTGCCCCGCGTGGACGGCCCCACCGAGGCGTCCATGCCCTCGATGCTGCCCTTCACCGGCGAGGACTTCGCCGAGTCCTGGGAGTACGCCCGGCGGCTGCTGCCCGCACTGGAGACGGCCCGGATCGAGGACGGCTTCAACGGCGTCTTCTCCTTCACCCCCGACGGCGGGCCGCTGATCGGCGAGTCGCCCGAGACGGCCGGCTTCTGGATCGCCGAGGCGGTGTGGGTGACCCACTCGGCGGGCGTGGCCAGGTCGGTCGCCCAGCTGCTGGTGGACGGCCGCAGCGAGGTCGAGCTGCACGGCTGCGACGTCCACCGGTTCGACGAGATCGAGACCGCCGAGGCCTACGTGGAGGAGACGGCCCGGCAGAACTTCATCGAGATCTATGACGTCAAACACCCGCTGCAGCCCCGGCTCTCGCCCCGCGACCTGCGCGTCAGCCCCTTCCACGCGCGGCAGAAGGAGCTGGGCGCCGTCTTCCTGGAGGCCCACGGCTGGGAGCGCCCGCACTGGTACGGAGCCAACGCGGCGCTGGCCAAGGAGCTGCCCATGGACTGGCGGCCGCCCTCCCGCGACGCCTGGTCCGGCATGTTCCACGACCCCTCCGTCGTGGCGGTGGAGGCCTGGAGGACCCGCACCGCCGTGGCCCTGTACGACATGACCCCGCTCAAGCGGCTGGAGATCGGCGGTCCGGGCGCCCTGGCCTACCTGGACGGCCTGACCACCGGAAAAATGGACAAGTCCGTCGGCGCCGTGACCTATACCCTGCTGCTCGACGCCGCCGGCGGGGTCCGCAGCGACATCACCGTCGCGCGCCTCGGCGAACAGGAGTTCCAGGTCGGTGTCAACGGCAACATCGACCTGGACTACTTCCGGCGGCGGCTCCCCGGCGACGGCAGCGTGCAGCTGCGCGACGTCACCGGGGGCACCTGCTGCATCGGGGTGTGGGGGCCGCTGGCCCGCGACCTGGTGCAGCCGCTGAGCCGCGACGACTTCTCCCATGAGGGCCTGAAGTTCTTCCGGTGCAAGCGGGCCCACATCGCGGGGATCCCGGTCACCGCCATGCGCCTGTCCTACGTCGGAGAGCTGGGCTGGGAGGTCTACACCAGCGCCGAGTACGGCCGACGGCTCTGGGACGTGCTGTACGAGGCCGGACGCGGCCTCGGCGTCGTGGCCGCCGGCCGGGCCGCCTTCAACAGCCTCCGGCTGGAGAAGGGGTACCGCGCCTGGGGGACCGACATGACCACCGAGCACGACCCCTACGAGGCGGGCGTCGGCTTCGCCGTCCGCCCCGACAAGGGCCCCTTCGTCGGGCGCGACGCCCTCGCCGGACGCGACGAGAGCACGGTGACGCGCCGCCTGACGTGCCTGACCGTCGACGACGGGCGCAGCGTGGTGCTCGGGTCCGAGCCGGTGTTCCTCGACGGGGACCCCGCCGGATACGTCACCTCCGCGGCCTTCTCCCACACCCTGGGCACGCCCATCGCCTACGCGTGGCTGCCCGCCTCGGCCACGCCCGGCACCCCGGTCGAGATCAAGTACTTCGACCGCATGGTCCGTGCCACCGTCGCCGCAGAACCCCTGGTCGACCCCGAGATGAAGCGCATCCGCCGCTGAACCGGACCCCGCACCGCCCCGGTTCCGGTCCCCCCTCACCGCCGGGGCGGTGCGGTCCACGCGGGCGCGCCGAGGCGCCCGCCCGGCCATCCCGCCCGGCCCACACCGCCTGATCACCCTGCCCGACCGCCCCGCCCGCACCGCCGTCGGCGGCCCCGCCGCCGCACCCGCCCCGAACCGCCAGGGGAGCGCGCATGAGCCTGTCCGTATTCGATCTGTTCAAAGTGGGCATCGGACCGTCCAGTTCGCACACGGTCGGCCCGATGCGCGCGGCGTACCTGTTCACCACCCGGCTGCGCTCCTCCGGGGGCCTCCCGCGCGTCGCGAGCGTCCGCTGCGGGCTGTTCGGGTCGCTCGGCGCGACCGGGCACGGCCACGGCAGCGTCACGGCCGTGGTCCTCGGCCTCCAGGGGGAGCAGCCCCACATCGTGGACCCCGTCTCCGCCGGACCGGGGGTCCGGGCGGTCCAAGAGGAAGGGGTCCTCGCGCTCCTCGGGGAGCACAAGATCGCCTTCTCCCTGGACGACGTCGTCCTGCACCGCAACGAGCGGTTGCCGTTCCACAGCAACGGAATGGTCTTCGAGGCCTTCGACGACCGGGGCCGCACGGTCGACCGCCGGGAGTACTACTCGGTGGGGGGAGGGTTCGTCCTCGACGAGGACGAGGCGGGCCGCCCCGTCCTCGTCGAGGACGGGACCGCCACCCCCTACCCCTTCCGCACGGGTGAGGAGCTGCTCGCCCACACGCGCCGCACGGGCCTGCCGGTCAGCGGGGTCATGCTGGCCAACGAGCGCGTCCGGCGCACCGGGGACGAGGTCCGCGAGGGCCTGCTGCACATCTGGTCGGTGATGGGGGAGTGCGTCGACCGCGGGATGAGCACCTCCGGGGTCCTGCCCGGAGGGCTGCGGGTCCGCCGCCGGGCCGGCGGGCTCCGGGCGCGCCTGGAGGCCGGCGGAGGGGACGACGACGCCCTGGCCGCGCTGGAATGGGTCACCCTCTTCGCCCTCGCCGTGAACGAGGAGAACGCCGCGGGCGGACGGGTGGTGACCGCGCCGACGAACGGCGCCGCCGGGATCGTCCCGGCCGTCCTCCACTACGCCAGGGACTTCCTCCCCTCGTTCGGCTCAGAGGCGGTGGTGCGGTTCCTGCTCACCGCAGGGGCGATCGGGATCCTGTTCAAGGAGAACGCGTCGATCTCGGGGGCCGAGGTCGGCTGCCAGGGCGAGGTCGGGTCGGCCTGCTCGATGGCGGCGGCGGGGCTCGCCGAGGTCATCGGGGGCATGCCCGAGCAGGTGGAGAACGCGGCCGAGATCGGTCTGGAGCACAACCTCGGGCTGACCTGCGACCCCGTGGGAGGGCTCGTGCAGATCCCCTGCATCGAGCGCAACGCGGTGGCCGCGGTCAAGGCGATCACCGCCGCCCGGATGGCCGTCCGGGGCGACGGCCGGCACCACGTCCCCCTCGACAAGGCGATCACGACCATGCGCCAGACGGGGGCCGACATGAAGGACAAGTACAAGGAGACCGCCCGCGGCGGACTCGCCCTCAACGTCGTGGAATGCTGAGGAGTAATCCGGTGGCCCGTTCGTTCGTCCTCACCCTGAGCTGTCCCGACCGGACCGGAATCGTCCAGGCTGTCAGCTCCTATCTGCTCCGGCGCGGCTGCGATATCCGCGAATACCGGCAGTTCGACGATTCCGTCCGCGGACGCGTCTTCCTGCGCACGCAGGTCGCGGCCGGCCACGAGGTCGACCTCGATGAGGTCTCCGCAGGCTTCGAGCCGGTCGCCGCGGACTTCGGGATGGACTTCGCCTTCTTCGACGACCGCGATGCGCGCGTGCTGGTGATGGTCTCCAAGGCCGGCCACTGCCTCAACGACCTGATCTACCGCTGGCGCGCCGGGAGCCTGGGGGCCGACATCCTGGCCGTGGTGTCCAACCACCGGGACCTGCGGCCGATGGCCGAGGCGGCCGGACTGCCCTTCGTGCACATCCCCGTCACCCCCGACGACAAGGCGGAGGCCGAGGCCCGGCTGCTGAAACTGGTCGACGAATACCGGGCCGACCTGGTCGTCCTCGCCCGTTACATGCAGATCCTCTCCGACGAGACCTGCAAGGCCCTTTACGGGCGGGCCATCAACATCCACCACTCCTTCCTCCCGGGGTTCAAGGGCGCCAAGCCCTACCACCAGGCCTACCGGCGCGGGGTCAAGCTGGTCGGCGCCACCGCGCACTACGTCACCCCCGACCTGGACGAGGGGCCGATCATCGAGCAGGAGGTCATCCGCATCGACCACACCTACGACCCGCAGGCGCTGCAGACGGTGGGGCGGGACGCCGAGGCCCTGGCCCTGTCGCGGGCGGTGCGCTGGCACTGCGAGCGGCGGGTGCTGCTCAACGGGGACAGCACCGTCGTCTTCCGCTGAACGAGGAACGCCCGCAGAACGCCCGTAGAACGCGTCCGGATCCCGCGCCGCGGGCCGGCGCCCCCTCTGAACCCTCGACTCATATATCTGTCCGCGATAAGGTGCGAAGGCCTCATTCCCGCGTTGCCGTCTCCGGCGCACGGCCTTTCGAGCAGCCGATTCGAGCAGCCCCTCGGGGACCGCGCGCGGGGTCGCCGTGCCCCGCGAACGGCCGCGGCCCCGGGTGCTCCCATCGACATCTCCGCCACCGGCCTTCGGGGAACGCGGCCGCGCATGCCCCGGCGCCGGCGGCGAGGTCGCCCACCTTCCGTCCCCTTCCCCTCCCCGCGTGAGGAGCGCGTCCATGACGACCGGTGAAATCGCCGCATCCACCGAAGGCGAGAACCTCCCTGAGAGCCTGCGCGAGACCCTTCCCGGCCACTACTACACCGACCCCGGGATCTTCCGCGCCGAACAGGCCGCGATCTTCGAGGCCCAGTGGTTCTGCGCGGCCTACGGCGACGACCTGGCCCGCCCCGGCCAGTTCGAGACCGTGCAGATCGGCCGCGAGAGCGTCCTGGTGACCCGGGGCCGGGACGGCGCCGTCCACGCCTATCTCAACGTGTGCCGCCACCGGGGGGCCCGGCTGTGCACACAGGAGCGCGGCGAGGTGCGGCGCGCCTTCCAGTGCCCGTACCACGCCTGGACCTACTCCCTCGACGGCAAGCTGGTCTCGGCCCCGAACCTGACGGCGATGCCGGACGTGGACCGCGCCCGCTTCGGCCTGCACCGGGTGCACGTGCGCGAGTGGCTCGGCTACGTGTGGCTGTGCCTGGCCGAGGAGCCGCCCTCGTTCGAGGACACCGTCATCGGCGATGTCACCGCCCGCCTGGGCACCCCGGACGCGATCGTGGGCTACCAGGTCGCCGACCTCAAGCTCGGCCGGCGGATCGAGTACGACGTGAAGGCGAACTGGAAGCAGATCGTCGAGAACTTCATGGAGTGCTACCACTGCGCGACGATCCACCCCGAGCTGACCGAGGTCCTCCCGGAGTTCGCCGACGGCCTGGCGGCCCAGTACTTCGTGGGCCACGGGGCCGAGTTCGGCGAGGACGTGGAGGGCTTCACCGTCGACGGCTCGGCCGGGCTGGAGCCGATCCCGGGGGTGAGCCAGGACCAGGACCGGCGGTACTACGCCATCACCGTCCGCCCGCAGGTCTTCATCAACCTCGTCCCCGACCACGTGATCTTCCACCGCATGTTCCCGCTGTCGGCCGATCGGACCCTCGTCCGCTGCGACTGGCTCTACCTGCCCGAGGTGGTCGACTCGGGCGCGGACCTCGACCGCTCGGTGGAGCTGTTCCACCGGGTCAACCAGCAGGACTTCGACGCCTGCGAGCGGTGCCAGCTCGCCATGGACTCCCGGTCCTACCGGGACGGCGGGGTGCTGGTGCCCAGCGAGCACCACATCGGGGAGTTCCACGACTGGGTCCGGCAGCGCACCGGCTGACGCGGACCCCTCGAGAGCCCCGCGCGCGTGCGCGCGGGGCCTACGGAGGAGGGCGGTCCGTTCGAGCACCTGCTCTGCCCCGCGCGCGTGCGCGCGGGGCCTACCGCCTCTGCGCCGGGGGCGCCGGCAGGGCCTGCACGGGAAGGCAGGCCTGAAGGGAAGGGGATCCGAAGGGGCGGAGCGGGGGAGGGGCGACGTCCGCCGGGAAGGAGTGGGAAGGAGCGGGGCGGCCCTAGGACTCCTCGTCGTGCGGGTACTCCAGGGGAACGCCCTCCGGGGACAGCGGCGGAGGGGGCAGCTCCGAGCTCGACGTCAGCGGCGCCGCGCCTTCCAGGGGCCGCCCTGCGTGCTCCTTCAGGAAGCAGGTGCTGACGAGGCCGATCACGCCCGCGCCGATGAGGTAGTAGCCGGGCCAGTCCAGATCGCCGGTGGCCACGGTGGCGGCCTCGATGACCGTCGGCGCCGTACCGGCGAACAGCGAGACCGAGGCGTTGAAGATGACCGCGAGGCCGCTGTAGCGGACCATCGTGGGGAACAGGGCGGGCAGGGTCGAGGGGGAGACCGCGGCGAAGCACACCAGGGCGGTCCCCATGATCAGCAGCCCGACGATCTGGCCCGGCAGGCCCTCGCGCAGCAGCCACACCGCCGGCAGGCCCAAGACGGCCAGGGTCGCGCTGCCCATGATGAGGACCGGCCGGCGCCCGATCCGGTCGCTCAACCGCCCCACGGACCCGATCACGCACACCATCAGCACCATGGTGGCGACCTGCAGGGCGGTCACCACCGCCTCGCTGGTGCCGCCCATGCCGTAGCGCGGGAGCGTTCCGGTCAGGTAGGCGGGCACGTAGTTGGTGAGCACGTAGTTGGTCACGTTCCAGGCGATGGTCACCCCGGCCGCCACGAGCGCCGCGGTGCGGTAGTGGGCCGCGATGATCTGGACGGCGCGCCGGACCGACATCGTGGACAGTGCGGGTGAGCGCTCCATGAGCTGCCGGAAGGCGGGCGTGTCCTCCAGGGCGATCCGAAGGTAGAGGCCGGTCAGGCCCAGGGGGAGCGCGAGCATGAACGGCAGACGCCAGCCCCATGCGACCAGGGCGTCGTCGGGCAGGAGGGCGATCACCGCCCCGGACACCGCCGCGCCCAGGGCGTAGCCGGTCAGCGTGGACAGCTCCAGCCGGCTGCCGAAGAACCCGCGCCGCCGGTCGGGCGCGTACTCGGCGATCAGGGTGAGCGCCCCGGTGTACTCGCCGCCGGCGGCGAAGCCCTGCAGCATCCGCATCAGCAGCACCAGCATCGGTGCGGCGAGGCCGATCGCGCCGTAGCCCGGAACCAGCCCGAGCAGCCCCGTCGCCGCCGCCATGAGCAGCATCGAGGCCGCCAGCACCCGGGTGCGGCCGAACCGGTCGCCGAGCCGGCCGAAGACGAGGCCGCCGAGCGGGCGCATCAGGAAGGCCGAGGCGAACGCGCCGAGGGCCAGCGCGGTCGTCCACTGGCCGACGTCGGGGAAGAACACCCGGTTCAGCACCACGACGGCCAGATAGGAGTAGAGCCCGAAGTCGTACCAGGCGGCGAAGTTGCCCACCGCCGCCGCCGCGACCGCACGGCGGACGGTGCGCTCCTCCTGGACGACGGGCGGCGTGAGGCCCCGCCACGGCCGCTTCGGCTTATCGGTCATGAGTCCCCTCGATGCGGCCTGCCGCCGCTGCGGCACGGGGCGCGTCCCGGCAGGCGACTGCCGTTCCGGCGGGGTTCGGACGACGACGGATCGACGAGTGATATATCTCTATTCCGGCAAGCGGCAACCTACGGGACCGCTTCGGTACGGGTCAAGGGCCGCGGGGTCGGCCCCGCGTGCAGGTCGGGACCGGGGGCGGCGCCGGGAATGCGGCCGGGATCGGGCCTCCGGGAAATCGACCGTTGACGGGCGGCGGGCGGACACGCATCCTGTGTGTTGCACATATCACCGTAGGTCTCGCAGTACGCAACAGAGGCGAGAGGATCCTCGCGGACGGTCCCGGTCCCCCCTCACAGGGTCGAACGCGGTCGAAGCGGTCGGCTCCGGGTCCGTCCACCGGACGGCGGATCACCCTGCGGTGTGCGTCGCCGTGTCGGACCCGTGACCCCCACCGGCCGTCGAGAGAAATCCACCGTTGACGAGCGGCGGACCGGACCGCCCAATGTTCGTTGCGTATCACGCATTTATTTTCTTCATATGCAACTGGAGGCGAGATGATCTTCGTGGGCGAGCTGTCCGACCTCCCGCCCGGAGAGTCGGCCCGAGTGCAGGGGGAGGTGGCGATCGCGGTCTTCAACGTGGACGGTGAGCTCTACGCGATCGACGACACCTGCACCCACCAGGACGCGTCGCTGTCCGACGGATGGCTGGAGGGGTGCGCGGTCGAGTGCCCCCTGCACGCCGCCTGCTTCGATCTGCGGACCGGCCGCCCCAGCGGCCCGCCCGCCAAGAAGCCCGTCCGGACCCACGAGGTCCTCGTCCAGGACGGGACGGTCTACGTCCGCGAGTCCGCCCCCGTCGGCGCGGACGCGCCCGTGAACGAGGTGGTCTGATGGAGGCCGTCACCGTCGTCGGGGCCTCGCTGGCCGGCCTGGCGAGCGCCCGCGCGCTGCGCGAGCAGGGCTTCGAAGGCCGGATCACCGTGGTCGGCGACGAGAAGCACGCCCCCTACGACCGGCCCCCGCTGTCCAAGGAGTTCCTGGCCGGCGCGGTGACCGAGGACGACCTGCGCCTGACCGGGGACGACGAGGACCTGCGGGCCGAGTGGGTCCTGGGCCGCACGGCCCGGGCCCTGGACACCCGGCAGGGCGCCGTCGAGCTGGACGACGGCACCCGCATCGCCTCCGACGCCGTCGTGCTCGCCACCGGGGCGCGGGCGCGCACCCCGCCGGGCCCCGTGCCCGCCGGGGTGCACACCCTGCGCACCCTCGACGACGCGCAGGCCCTGCGGCGCGAACTCGTGCCGGGAGCGCGGCTGGTCGTCATCGGGGCCGGGTTCATCGGCGCCGAGGTCGCCTCGACCGCGGTCGGCCTGGGCTGCGAGGTGGGCGTCGTCGAAGCGGGGGCGGTCCCCCTGCAGCGCGTCCTGGGGCCCGAGATGGGGGCCGTGTGCGGCCGGATGCACGCCCGCCACGGCGTGCGCCTGCACCCCGGTGCCCGCGTGTCGGCGCTGGTGG
>NZ_ANAD01000051.1 GCF_000341245.1 Nocardiopsis halophila DSM 44494 | reverse complement strand
CCCCGCCCGCCACGGCGTGCGCCTGCACCCCGGTGCCCGCGTGTCGGCGCTGGTGGGCTCCTCCCGCGTCACGGCGGTGCGCCTGGAGGACGGGCGGGAGCTGGCGGCCGACGCGGTGGTGGTGGGCATCGGCGCCGAGCCCAACACCGAGTGGCTGCACGGCTCGGGCGTGGTCATCGACCGCGGGGTGCGCACCGACGCCCGGGGGGCCACCGGCGTGCCCGGCGTCGTGGCCGTCGGGGACTGCGCGAACTCCTACCGGGCCTACACCGCCGCCCCCATGCGGCTGGAGCACTGGACCAACGCCCTGCAGCAGCCGACGGCGGCCGCCGCGGCCCTGCTGGGCCGCGAGCACAGCGCACCGGCCCACCACGCGGTCCCCTACTTCTGGTCCGACCAGTACGGCCACAAGATCCAGTTCGCGGGCCACCGCACCGGCGACTGCACGGTGCGGATCGAGGAGGGCGATCCGGCGACGGGCCCGTTCCTGGCCCTGTACTGCGACCCCCGCGACGAGGTGACCGGGGTCCTGGCGGTCGACCTCCCGCGCTCCTTCGGCGGGTGGCGCCGACGGCTGGCCAAGCGGATCTGACCGGGGCGCGGGGGAGGGCCCCGCGCCCCTCGGGGCCGACCGTGTCCGGCCGCATCCGGGCGATGCGGGCGATGCTGGCGAGGGCCCCGACCCCGGCCGTGCGCACCCCCGGGGCGGGCTATCCCGCGCCGTCCCGGGCCCCGGGCGCGTCCGCGGCGATCCCCGCCCGCACCCCGATGACGGCCGCCTCGCCCCGGGTGGCCACCCCCAACTTCTTGAGCACCGCGGAGATGTGGAACTTCACGGTGCTCTCGGCCACGCCGAGCTCCTGTGCGATGGCCCTGTTGCGCCTGCCGGCCGCCACCAGGGCGAGCACCTCCCGCTCCCGGCGGTTCAGGTCGGCCGGCAGGCGCTGGTCCGCCTGCGGAGCGGGCGGGGCGAGCGGCAGCCGGACGGCCACCCGGTTGCCCCACCCGGGGACCGACTCCACCTCCAGCCCGGCGCCGAGCGTGTGGGCCCGGCCGTCCAGCGTGCGCCGCAGGCCGGCCGCGTCCAGCACCCCCTCGCTCTGGTCCCGGACATCGACCGCCAGGGCGGCGTCGTCGCAGGTCCAGGCGATGCGCAGCCGCGCCACGTCGGACTGCGCCGTCAGAGCCAGGGCGATGTCGTGCGTGATCGCGCGCGCTCCGTAGGCGACCTCGCCGGGCAGGGGGCCGCCGTCGGCGGAGGGCGGGACGAACTCGGCGGCGACCTCCCGGTGGCGCAGCAAGGGGTCGACCTCCTTGAGCAGGCGCTGGAACGCCGCGTCCGGCGCCTCCTCCGAATGGTTCCGATCGGCCTCCCGCCGTGCACGGAGGGCGATGAGCGCCTTGGAGGCGGCGTCGGCGGCCGCGCCGCGCGCGCTGCGGTCGTCCAGCCGGGACGAGCGCAGAGTGGTGAGGATGCCGGTGAGCGCGGCCTCGTGCGCCGCCGTCAGCTCGGCGGTGGCCCGCGCGCGCTCGCTCGAGGCGGCCCTGGACTCGGCCAGGTAGTCCGGGCTGGCCTGGGCGACCTGCTGCCGGATGGAGGTCGCGACGATCCCGAACGCCGCCGCCAGCGCCGAGGGATGCGCCGGCTCGGCCCGGCGGCGGGGGAGCAGCACCAGGAGCGTGTCCGAGCGGTCCCGCAGCGCCCACACCCACCGCTGCGCGCCGGCCAGCCGGGCGTGGCCGCTCATCCGCTCCCCGAGCGCGATGGACGCCTTCAGCGCCGCGAGCTCCTCGATGGTGACCCGGTCGACGATGGCGCGCTCACCGGCCACCTTGCGGGGGCGCCCGGTGCACTCGAGGGTGAAGATCACCAGCGCCCGGTGGGGCCACCGGGCGGACAGCAGGCGGGAGAACCGGCGGGCGATCTCGGCCAGCGGGCCCGACACCGCCTCGCGCAGCGCGTGCAGGTCGGCGACCGGGTCCGCCGCGTCCCCGGCCGGCGCCTGGGCCGGGGTGTGAGCCTCATCCGTCATGACGGGGGAGTCTAGGCTCCGCCTCCGCGCAGGGGGAACGGAGCGGCCCCGTCGAACGGCGGGATTCTCCCCTTCTTCCGGGGGGCTCCGCGTCCGGTGCGGCCGGCCCTACCGTCGCGGTGAGCGCCGTGTGCTCCAGCGCGCGGCCGACCGCACCATCGGAGGAACACCAGGCATGGCACAGCAGGTACGCGGCGTCGTCGCCATGAAGAAGGGCGCCCCCGTCGAAGTCACCGACATCGTCGTCCCCGACCCCGGTCCCGGCGAGGCCGTGGTCGCCGTCGCGGCGTGCGGGGTGTGCCACACGGATCTGACCTACCGCGAGGGCGGGGTCAACGACGAGTTCCCCTTCCTCCTCGGCCACGAGGCGGCCGGCACGGTGGAGAGCGTGGGCGAGGGCGTCGACGGCCTGGCGCCCGGGGACTTCGTCGTGCTGAACTGGCGCGCGGTCTGCGGCCGGTGCCGCGCCTGCAGCCGCGGCCGCGCCGAGTACTGCTTCGACACCTTCAACGCCGAGCGGAAGATGACCCTGGCGGACGGGACGGAGCTGTCCCCGGCGCTGGGGATCGGCGCGTTCGCGGAGAAGACGCTCGTGCACGCCGGGCAGTGCACCAAGGTCGACGCGTCGGCGGACCCGGCCGTGGCCGGTCTGCTCGGCTGCGGGGTCATGGCCGGACTGGGCGCCGCGGTGAACACCGGGGGAGTGGGCCGGGGCGACTCGGTGGCGGTGATCGGCTGCGGCGGCGTCGGCGACGCCGCGGTGGCGGGGGCCCGGCTGGCCGGCGCCGGGACCATCATCGCGGTGGACCGCGACCCCGGGAAGCTGGAATGGGCCCGGGCGCTCGGCGCCACCCACACCGTCGACGCGGCGCGGGACGACGCGGTCGAGGGGATCCGTGCGGCCACCGGCGGCTTCGGCGCCGACGTGGTCATCGACGCGGTCGGCCGCCCCGAGACCTGGACGCAGGCCTTCTACGCCCGCGACCTGGCCGGGACCGTGGTGCTGGTCGGCGTGCCCACCCCCGACATGCGGCTCGAACTGCCGCTCATCGACGTCTTCGCCCGCGGCGGGGCGCTGAAGTCCTCCTGGTACGGCGACTGCCTGCCCGAGCGCGACTTCCCCGTGCTGATCNCCCGGCGGGGGCGCCTGCCGCTGGAGCGGTTCGTCACCGAGCGCATCGGGATCGACCAGGTCGAGGAGGCCTTCCACACCATGCACCGGGGCGAGGTGCTGCGTTCGGTGGTGGTCCTGTGAGCGGCGCGCTGCGCATCGACCGCGTGGTCACCTCCGGCCTGTTCGAACTCGACGGCGGGGCGTGGAAGGTCGACAACAACGTCTGGGTGGTCGGCGACGACGACGAGGCGGTGGTGATCGACGCCGCGCACGACGCCGAGCCGATCGTCGAGGCCGTGGGCGGGCGGCACGTGGTGGCGGTCGTGTGCACGCACGGGCACAACGACCACGTGACCTACGCCCCGGAGCTGGGCCGGACGCTGCAGGCCCCGGTGCTGCTGCATTCCGGTGACGACGCGCTGTGGCGGATGAGCCACGACGGCACCGCCTACCGGCACCTGGACGACGACCGGCGCATCCCGGTCGCGGGCACCGAGATGCGCGCGATCCACACGCCGGGGCACTCGCCCGGCTCGGTCTGCCTGCACATGCCCGAGGCGGGGGCGCTGTTCTCCGGGGACACCCTCTTCTCAGGGGGACCGGGGGCGACGGGCCGGTCGTACTCGGACTTCCCGACGATCATCGGCTCCATCCGCGACCGCCTGTTCCGGCTCCCGGAGGAGACCCGCGTCCATACGGGCCACGGCGACGGCACCACCATCGGTACGGAGGCGCCGCACCTGGCGGAGTGGATCGCCCGCGGCCACTGAGCCGAACGGACGGCCGGCGCGGTGCGGGGGCGGCGGAGGAAGGGCGCCCGCTCCCGGCCGTGCCCGGCGGCGGGCCGCACCGGGCACGGCCGGTCCGGGGCCGCGGGGAGGGAGACGTGTGCCCCCGGTTGTGCTAACATCACGGATGGGTTGCAGTCTGGATTTCGCTTGATCGCACGATCGCCCGCGGAGTTTCGGTCAGCGGGCGTTTTTTCGTTCCGGAAGAAGGTTCGCGGCAGCCCCGGGCGCCGCAGCCCGCGGCGTCGGTTTCATTGCAGAAGGAACGAGGAGGCCGCCATGGCCACCGGAACCGTGAAGTGGTTCAACAGCGAAAAGGGCTACGGCTTCATCAGCCAGGACGAGGGCGGCCCGGACGTCTTCGTGCACTACTCCTCCATCGCGGGCAGCGGGTTCCGCAACCTCGAGGAGAACCAGCGCGTCGAGTTCGACATCGCTCAGGGCCCCAAGGGCCCGCAGGCCCAGGACGTCCAGGCGCTCTAAGCAGGACCCACAGGCCTTCCGGGCCCGATGACGGCCCGATGGGACGGCCCCCGCAGCACTGCTGCGGGGGCCGTCCCCTTTTATGCCGACCGGCATCGACCTCGTACGGCCCCGGCTCCGGCCGCAGGGACCGCCGGGCGGGGACGCCGTCTCCCGGCCCTTGGGGTGACCGGTCCTGCGGCGTGATCCGCATGAAGGTGGTCGAGTTCCCCGGGGCGGTGGGCGTGGCGGGACGCCGGGAGTGCGGCTGTGCGGGCCGCCGCATGCCGGCGTGTCGCCCACGGAGAAGGAAGAGGGCCCGTTTTTCCCGTATCGCCCCCGGGTGGAGACCCATCCGCTAATCTGTCCTGACCTCGCGGCCCGCTGGCGAGCCTTTCTTCCTGCCCCCCGCACAGAAGGGACGCCGACGATGAGCGGATACGCCGTCGTGGACGTTGAGACGACCGGGATCACGCCGGCGAGCCACCATCGCGTCGTCGAGGTCGCCGTGGTGCACGTGGACGATTCCGGGGAGGTCGGCAGCGAGTGGTCGACGCTGCTCAATCCCGGGCGGGATCTGGGCGCCGGCCACGTGCACCGCATCCGGGCCCGGGAGGTGCGCAAAGCGCCGTTGTTCGAAGAGGTCGCCGGTGACCTGGCGGAGTTGCTCCGCGGACGTGTGGTGGTGGCCCACAACCTCCCTTTCGATGTCCGCTTCCTTGCCGCTGAATACGCGCGGATGGGAGTCGAGGTCCCGTTGTCGCCTTCCCAGGGGCTCTGCACGATGGGTCTTTCCCGTCGCTACCTGCGGGGCACCGGCAAGCGCTCTCTCGAAGGCTGTTGTCGCAGTGCCGGACTCAGGCTCGTGGACGCGCACTCGGCTCTGGGGGACGCGCATGCGGCGGCCGGGCTTCTCCGCCACTATCTCGCGGCGGCCCCCACGCCGCGGCCTTGGGCGGAACTCCTGGCAGCATGCGCCGCCCTCGATTGGCCGCACGTGCAGCGGTCCGGCCGTGCCACGGTCACGCGTTCACAAGCAGGTGAGGGGGAGGCGCACTTCCTGGAACGGATCGTCGAGAGGCTGCCCGGCGACACCGCCACCGACGCGGCCGACCCGTACCTGGCGGTACTCGACCGGGCGCTCGTGGACCGTCACCTGTCGGCGGCCGAGGCCGACGAGCTCGTCGACACGGCCCGCTACCTCGGGATCTCGCGCGAGACGGTGGCGGCGGCGCACCACCGCTATCTCGCGGCGCTGGCCGATGCGGCCTGGGAGGACGGCGTCGTCACCGGCCTTGAACGGGCGGACCTTCAGAACGTGGCCGCACTTCTCGGAATGCCGCCGGACAGCGTGGGAAAGGAGCTGAGGCGCGCGGAGGCGGAACGGACGTGCGGCGGCAGTGCCGCCGGCGGGCGGTCGGCCGCGCCGCCGGCCTCGGCGTTCGTCCTCGACCCTGGCGACCAGGTCGTGTTCACCGGCACCAGTCGGCGGAGCAGGGACGACTGGCACGGAATGGCGGTGGAAGCCGGGCTCGTGCCGAAGAACGGGGTCACCCGGCAGACGCGGATCCTTGTGGCGGCCGATCCCGATTCCCTCTCCGGAAAGGCGAAGAAGGCGCGGGAACGCGGTATCCCGGTCATCACGGAGGAGGCCTTCGAGAAACTCCTGGAGGCGATGGGGTGAGCGGCCCGGCCATGGCGACCCGGGCTCCGAGCTGTTCCTGGACGGCATACCGCCGCCCCCCGTGGCCGGGGCCGACCGTTCAGCTCGGGCGGGCCCAGGTGCCCGGCCGGGTGCTGGTCGTGGTCGACGGCTCGTTCGAGCGCGCCGGGACACGCCGCCGCTGCGGGCCACCCGCCCCGGCTGTCAGGCGTCGAAGCCCGCCCTTCCCGGCGAAGGGCCCGGCCACGGAGGCGGCGGGCCCGTCGACCGTCACACGACGGCTCACCGCGTTCCCGACGCTTCCAGGACAGGACGACCGGGCGGAGTTGCACCACCCGGCAGGACACCATCGCGCGGAGGACGGACCGCGCGCGGGCGCTTTCTCGTCCTCCTCATCTGCGCCGCTCCGCACGGGGCCGGGGGAGCGCGGCCGCCGACCGCCGCCGCCGACGCGCGCCCGGCGCCCGTCGGAAGGTCAGGCCCGCGAGGGCCGCTCAGGGAGGACGCCGGCCAGGGACTCCCGCGCCTCGCGGTAGAGCGCGGCCAGGTCCTGCGGGCCGCCTCCCTCCGCCTCCTGCCCCCACTCGGTGAGGGCCGCGTGCAGGACCGCTCCGGTCAGCGCCGCGATCACCCGCGCCTTGAGGCGGCTGCCCGGCCCCAGCGCTTCGGTGAGACGGGCGCACAGGCGGTCGGAGTAGGCCTGAAGGCGCGCCTCGGCCGCCTGCTTGAGGGCGGGCTCGCGCGCGGTGAGGCGCTGGACGGCCGCGTAGCGCCGGGCCTGCGGCTCGGCGGTCAGGCGGGCGATGAGCACGGCGTACATCTCCTCGATCCGCTCGCGCGCTCCGGCCGCGTCGGCGCCGGCGAGGTCGAGGGCCTCGATCGCCTCCTCCATCGCGGAGAAGTCCTGGAGCGCCGCGTCCTCCTTGGTGGGGAAGTAGCGGAAGAACGTGCGCGGGGAGATGCCCGACGCCGCCGCGATGTCGTCGACGGTCGTGGCCGCGACGCCGCGCTCCTCGAACAATCGCAGGGCCGCCTGGCCGACGTGCTCGGCCGTCTGGCGCCGCCTGCGCGCCCGCAGGTCCTCCCCCTCCTCCCGGAGGGGGCCGGTGCTCGGCATGTGTCGATCCTCTCCTCGCCGCACCTCGTGCCCGGTTTCCGCACCAGGATACGCTTCTGGCAGTGACTGCCAACTTGGCGGTCACTGCGAACTCTTCGTCCGTACCCGTCAACGGAAGGGCCACCCGTGTCGCCATCCCCGCCGCCGGCCGCCTCGGAGGGCGCCGCCGCCGCGACCTCCGCGGAGAGCACCGCGCCCCGCACGGGGCCGGTCATCGGCCTATTGGTCGCCTCGGCCTTCGTGGTGATCCTGAACGAGACGATCATGAGCGTGGCGATGCCGCGCCTGATGGTCGACCTGGACATCACGGCGGCGACGGCGCAGTGGCTGACCACCGCGTTCATGCTGACCATGGCCGCGGTCATCCCGATGACGGGCCGCCTGCTCGAGCGCTACACCACGCGCACGCTCTTCATCGCCGCCATGTCGCTGTTCTCGGCGGGGACGCTGCTGGCCGCGGCCGCGCCCGGTTTCGGCGCCCTGCTGGCCGGCCGCGTCGTCCAGGCCTCCGGTACGGCCGTGATGATGCCGCTGCTCATGACCACGGTCCTGACCTTCGTCCCCGCCGAGCGGCGCGGGCGCACGATGGGCCTGATCTCCATCGTCATGGCGGTCGCCCCGGCGATCGGCCCGACCGTCTCCGGGCTCGTGCTGTCCGTGCTCGGCTGGCGGTGGATGTTCATCGTCGTCCTGCCCTTCGCGCTGCTGGCCCTGGGGGCGGGGGCGGTGCTGGTGCGCAACGTCTCCCGGCCGCGCCCGGTCCGCTTCGACCTGCTCTCCGTCGCGCTGTCCGCCGTGGCCTTCGGCGGCCTGATCTACGGCCTCAACAGCATCGGCGAGGCGGCCGAGGGGCACGCCGCGGTGTCCCCGCTCCTGCCGATCGCCGTCGGCGCCGTCGTCCTGGCGGTGTTCGTGGTCCGGCAGGTGGCGCTGCAGCGGCAGGACCGGCCGCTGATGGACCTGCGGGCGTTTCGCACCCGCAACTTCACCGTGGCGCTGGTCCTGGTGCTGATCAGCATGGCCGCGCTGTTCGGCGCCCTGATCACGCTGCCCCTGCTGCTGCAGAACGTCCTCGGCTACGGCACCCTGGAGACCGGCCTGATGCTGCTGCCCGGCGGCCTGGTGATGGGCCTGGTGGGCGCGGTGATCGGCCGCGTCTTCGACCGGGTCGGCCCGCGCCCGCTGGTCACGCCCGGGGCCGTGGCGGTCAGCGCCGCGCTGTGGGGGATGACGGCGCTCGACCAGGACGCGACCCCGGCGCTGATCATCGGCGTCCACCTCGTGCTCAACGTCGGGCTGGGCTTCATGCTCACCCCGCTGCTGACCTCGGCGCTCGGCTCGCTCCCGGCGCACCTGTACACCCACGGCAGCGCCATCCTGAACACACTGCAGCAGGTCGCCGCCGCTGCGGGCACCGCGCTGTTCATCACGGTCATGTCCACGGGGGCGGCCGCCGCCGTCGCGGCCGGCGAGGGCGCCGTGGCCGCACAGGCGCAGGGCCTGCGGACCGCGTTCGTGTGCGGGGCCGTGATCTCCCTGTTCGCCGTGGCCATGGCCTGGCTCGTCAAGCCCCCCGCCGACCACGGCGGCACCCCGGCGGACGGGCCCGCGCCCGAGGCCGGCACGGCGGACGCTGAAGCGCCCGTGCGGGCGGGCTGACGGTGCCCGAACGGCCCGGGGTCCCGGCGAGGGGAGCGGGGGCGGCGTTCCGCGCCCGTGCCGGGGCCCGCCTGCGCCTCCCCTCGACGGCGTGTCCGTCCACGGTCCCCGCCCGGGCGCAGGCCCCGCGCCCGTGAACCGCCGGCCGCCCGTATCCGAGGCCGGCGAGGTCGACGTGCCCTTCGTCGTGCTGCCGAGCGGGAGGCCGTCGACCGCGACACCCACTGGGAGGAGCACGCCCACCCCACCCACGAGCTGCTCTGGAACGAGCGCGGGGCCTCCGCGGCCACCGTCGGTGCGCGGGTGCGGACCATCACCCCCGCCCTGAACCTGTGGGCCCCGGCCGGGACCCGGCACCGCGCGGCGCAGTCCGGCACGCACGCGGCGCCCGCCATCGCCGACCGGCCGGTCGCGGTCGAGGTCGGAGCGCTGCTCCGGCGGCAGCCGGACCTGCTCACCGATCTGACCCCGGCCGCCCGCTGCGCCGACCACCTCATCGCCCTGGCCGGCGGCCGCGTGCACGCGCAGGGGCCGCCGCAGGCGGTGCTCACGCCCGAGGCCGTGGAGGCGGTGTCCGTCCTGCGCAGCCGGATCATCACCGACCCGGTGTCCGGGCGTTCGCCGATGCCGCCGATGCCGCCGATGCCGCCGATCGGCCGCCACCACGGCGCCCTGGGGTGAGGGGCAGGGCTCCGGCCTCCCGGGTACGGCCGACTCCGGTGTACGGCGGTGCCTCCGTGCCCCTGCCCGGGGCGCCCCCGAAGGGACGGCACACCTCAGTGTCCGGTGGCGTCCTCAGGGAACAGGAGGCGGGCGATCGCGCGGGCCTGGCCCCGGGGGTCCTCCGGGCGCAGCGAGCCTGAGAGCACGAGTGTCGCGTAGCCGTGGACCAGGGACCACGCGGCCACACCGGTGAGACCGGCGTCCCCGCCTTCGGCCCGCCGTTCGGCGATCCCGGCCGCGAGCGCGTCGCTCGCCCGCGCCTGGGCGGCCGCCAGCTCCTCGTCGTCCGTCCGGAGCAGGCCGGGCTGGAACATCACCTCGAAGTGCGCCGGGTGCTCCAGGGCGAAGCGCACGTAGGCCGCCCCCATCCCGACGATCCCGCCGCCCGCGAGCCGCGCCTCGGCGACGGTGTCGGCGAGCATGCCGTACCCCTCGGCGGCCAGCGCGGTGAGCAGGCCGGGCTTGTCGCCGAAGTGGTGGGCCGGTGCCGCGTTGGAGACGCCGGCCTGGCGGGCCAGCCCGCGCAGGCTGACCGCGTAGGCCCCGGACTCGGCTATGGCGGCGGCCGCGGCGGCGAGCAGGGCCCGGCGGAGATCGCCGTGGTGGTAGGCCATGGCCCCAGCCTAGCCCCGATCTTTTCATTGACAAGACCGTGGCGGTGCGCAATCTTGGCAGTGAAAAGATCGATCTCGCCGATGGAGGGGAGGCGCCATGGCGCCGCTGGTCTTCCTACTGGTGGGCACCTCGGCGGTGCTCGTGGCGGGCCTGGCGGGGGTGCGGCGGCTGCGCTCCTGGCCGGTGGCCGTGCGCTGCGGGCTGGCCCTGATGTTCACGGTGACCGGGCTCGCGCACTTCGTGGGCATGCGCCAGGAGCTGGTCGCCATGGTGCCGCCCGCGCTGCCCGCACCGGAACTGCTGGTCACCGTCACCGGGGTGCTGGAGCTGGCGGGCGCCGCGGCGCTGCTGTGGTCCGCCACCGCGCCGTGGGCCGCGGGCGGGCTCGCCCTGATGCTGGTGGCGATGTTCCCGGCCAACGTCCACCGCGCGCTCAGCGGGGCCGGTCTGCCGTGGGACGACCGCCTGGTGCCGAGGACCCTGCTCCAGCTCGTCTTCCTGGCCGCCGCCCTCAGCGTGGTGGTGCACCACGTCCGAAAGGCCCGCCGGGCCCCGGCCGAAGGCCGGGCGGGATAGGCTGCGCCGCCGTGAACGAATCCACCGACGAGTCCACCGCCCACCTCCGGGCGACGGCGGACGCCTACGATGCCGTCGCCGACCTCTACGCCGACTTCGCCCGCGACGCGCTCGCCACCCTGCCCCTGGACCGCGCGGTGATCGCCGCCTTCGCCGACCTGGTCCGCGGCGCGGGGCCCGTCGCCGAGCTCGGATGCGGCCCCGGAGCGGTGACCGCGCACCTCAGGGACCTCGGCCTGGACGCCTTCGGCGTGGACCTGTCGGCGGCCCTGGTCGCGATCGCGCGCAGGGAGTACCCGGACCTCCGCTTCGACGTCGGCTCCATGGACGCCCTGGCCGTGGAGGACGGGGCCCTGGGCGGCGTCCTCTCCTGGTACTCGGTCATCCACCTGCCGCCGCCGGAGATCCCCTCCTACCTCGCCGAGTTCCGCCGGGTGCTCGCGCCCGGCGGGCACCTCCTGCTCGCCTTCTTCGAGGCCGAGGGCGGGCCGGTCGCCGCGTTCGACCACAAGGTGGCCACGGCCTACCGGTGGCCGGCCGACGACCTGGCCGCGGCGGCGGGCGCGGCCGGGTTCACCGAGGTCGGCCGGATGCTGCGCGAGCCGGGCCCGCAGGAGCGGTTCCGGCGCGGGCACCTGCTGATGCGCGCGGGCGAATGACCGCACCGGGCGCGGTCCGGCCGCCGTGCCGTCAGTGCGCCGCGGCGGCCGCGCTCCTCCTGCCGATCACGAACCAGCACAGCGCCCCCAGGAACGGGGCGCAGATGATGAACAGGGCCCACACGACCTTCATCCCGGCCTCCAGCCGCGAGGCGAGGCTGCCGATGAACGCGGCGACGATGAACGCGGCGTAGGCCACCAGGGCCAGGCCGACCAGGACGAGAAGGGCCGCGCTCCCGACCTGGCCGGCGTCGGCGAGCAGGGAGGCGCTGTGGGTGACCATGGTGCGGGGTCCAATCCTCAGGTTCTTCGATCTGTCGCCATAACGCTAGGATCCCGCCCCCGACCTGCGCGTCCCTCTGGAGGACCAACTCCGGGGGCCGCCAGAAGTCGGGGGTCGGCCGTGCCGCGGTGGCCGATCGTCGGTGGGCCCCGGGCGCCCGCCGCCGGGCCGCGCTCGGGCAGGCGCGCTGAGGCCCCGCCGTTCCGCGGGTTCGGGGCCCTACCGGACCGGGCGGGGGAGCCGGACTCGCGCGGACGAGTCCCAAGAGTCCTTTACCTTCACGTGAAATGGGTTCGTCTAGCATTTCTGCATGACGTCCGAGTTGCGCACCGAACGGCTCCTCATCCGCGGTTGGGCGCCCGAAGACGCGTCCGCCGCACTACGGATCTACGGGGTCGAGAAAGTGGCCGCCCGCCTCACCCCGGAAATGAGCACGGTCGGCGACGAAGAGGCCATGCGCTCGGTCCTTCAGGCCTGGATCGAGGCCCAGCCCGACCTGGTGCCGCCGGCGGGCCGGTGGGCGGTGGTCCGCCGGACCGATGACGAGGTGATCGGCGGCCTCACCCTGCGCCAGCTTCCCCCTTACGAGGAGGACTTCGAGTTGAGCTGGCACCTGCGCCCGGATGCCTGGGGGAGCGGTTACGCCACCGAGGCGGCCAGGGGCCTGGCCGGGTGGGCGTTCGAACAGGGGCTGGAGGAGCTCTTCGCCGTCGCACGCCCGGACAACGAGCGCGCCGCCGCCACCGCCCGCCGCATCGGGATGGAGTGGGTCGGCGAGACCGACAAGTACTACGACACCACTCTGCAGGTCTTCCGCATGCGCCCGTCGGACCTGGAGGGCGCCGTCCCGGCGGGCTTCGGCACCGGCGAGTAGGCGAGGGCACAGGGGGCCGCTCCGGGGCCGAGCGCCCCGGGCGCGTAGGATCCGGCCGTACACCGGCGCCGGACCACCGGCCGGGACCCACCGAGGAGAGGGATGGCAGCGCGCGTCCGCCCGGCGCACGAGGGCGACATGGAGGCCGTGGCGGCCGTCTACGCCCACTACGTCGCCGAGACCGTCGCCACGTTCGACGAGCAGGCGCCGGACGCCGCCGTGTGGCGGGCCCGGTTCCTGGACCTGCAGGAGCGCGGGCTGCCGTTCCTGGTCGCCGACGCCGGGAACGGCGCGAACAGCGGAGAGAGCGCGGAGAGCGGGGGCGGGATCGCCGGCTATGCGCTCGCGGCCCCCTGGAAGCCCAAGTCCGCCTACCGGTTCACCGTCGAGGACTCGGTCTACCTGGCGCCCGGGCGCACCGGCGGCGGCCTGGGCACCGAACTCCTGCGCGCCCTGATCGCGGCGTGCGGTGCGGCCGGGCTGAAGAGCATGGTCGCCGTCATCGCCGACACCCCCGACCGGGGCCGGGCCGCCGCGTCGGTCGCCCTCCACGAGCGCCTGGGGTTCTCCCGCACCGGCCGCCTCACAGGGGTCGGCTACAAGCACGGCGCCTGGCTCGACACCGTGCTCATGCAGCGCACTCTGGACTGACCGGGGCACCGAAGGGCGGCGCGTGGGGTGATGGGCGTGCGCCGCACGGGACGGGCGGGCATTCTGGGCTCAGAGGGAAGTGAGCGAGCGAAGGAGGCCCGATGAGCGTCGTCACGGGAGAGCGCGACCTGGCCCGGCTCGTCTCCGGGATGCGACCGGAGCTGCGGGAGGGCGAGTACGTCTTCACCCACGCCCCCGAGGTGCCCGCCGGGGTGCGTCCGGTCGCCACGGTCGCCGAGGACGAGGCCATCACCATCGTCTGCCCGCGCGCCGAGGCCGATGCCGCAGGCCTGTCCTACGACTACGTGGCGGGGTGGATCGAGCTCAAGGTGCACTCGGCGCTGGAGGCCGTCGGCCTGACCGCCGCCGTCGCCGGGGCGCTGGGGGAGGAGGGCCTGTCCTGCAACGTCGTCGCGGGCTTCTTCCACGACCACCTGTTCGTTCCCTACGACGAGCGTGAGCGCGCGCTCTCCGTCCTGGAAGAGCTGTCCGCGCGAGGCGGCGAAACACCGTCCGCACACGGCTGAACGGCGGGACGGAAGAGCCCGCGCCGGCCGGGCCCGGCTTCGCCGCCCGCCCTCAGGGGCCGGGTGACCGGCCGTGGGCGACCCCGATCGCCAAGCCTGTCGCCCCGCACCGTCGACCCGCTCCGCAGTCGAGCCGCGCCTGTGCCGTTCGTGCCCCGCGTCGCTGAGATCGGCCGTGCGCAGCAGTCGGCGGTGAGGGGCAGGCCGGCCCGTGCTCGTGGTCCCATCTCGGCCCCGGGGACCGTCGGCTCTCCCCGGGGAGTGGTGTATCTCCCCTGCGTCGAGGGGGGTTTCTTGGGGCCGTCCCAACACCGGTGGCCGGTTGCTGTCGTTGAAGAGGTGTCCCAGACCAGGGTCTTTCGGGTCGGCCGTTGAGCTGGACGGTCACCATGTTCACGTACTCGGGCGAGTGCGCCGACAGGCGGTGCCCTTGGGGACGTACTGGCGCAGCAGCCCGTTGGCGTGTTCAAGAGTGCACCGGTAGGAGTCCTCCTTGGAGCCGCGCCGCCAGGGCGGGTGCGGATCGCAGAAGTGGACGCGGATGCCTGTTTCCAGGGTGAACCGGTGGTGGCGGGCCATCTCGGCGACCTGGCCCTCGGGCAGGGCCGCGAGCAGGACGCAGCGGGTGGAGCGCTCGCCCCGGGACGCGATGGCCGAGGCGTTGTTCGCACCCGGGATCAGGTCGCCTTCCCAGCGGCCGTCCCCGGAACCAGGGGAAGCGCCGGGTCAGACGTCGTCAGGGGAGGCCTCGGTCATGCGCGTGTAGAGCGGTTCCAGGGCGTCCAGCAGGGCGGTGGCGTCGTCGCCACCGTCGTCGTCCGCGGGGTCGGCCGCGTAGATCGCGGGCTGAGGGCGCGGCGGTGCCGGCTCCGGGGGAACGGTGTCGGCCCAGAAGCGTGCGGGGTCCACAGGAAGGTCCGGAAACGGCTCGGCTCGGGGACGCGGAGTGTCCGGGAAGGGCGACCCGCCGGCCCCTTCCGTGCCGCTCCCAGCGTCGTCGGCGTCCGCCGCCCCGTGCGCATGGCGGCGCAGCCCCGCGAGGAAGTCCCCGCGCGCCATGCCCAGCCAGGTCGTCAGCAGGAACGGGTCCCGCCCCACCGCCTCGGACAGGGCCGTCAGCGTCGCCGCCACGTGCTTGCACGTCCCGCCCCAGTCGGGACAGGAGCAGGTGAGCACCAGGTCGTCCAGGCCCCGGGGGAACAGGTCCAGCCCCAGCACGCCGAAGACGCGCTCGACCTCGGGCGGCAGCGCGCCCTCGAACAGGCGCGCGCGGAAGAGCGGCTGCCCCGCCAGGGCGCCCAGTACGCGCTCCCAGTCCTCTTCGGCCAGGCACACGCGGATGAGGCTGACCCGGTACGGAGACCTCCCGGATCCCGCGACCCGCGCGCGCACCTCGCCCGGGACCACCTTCAGATCCTGCACCGCACCGTCGGCCGCGTAGGCCCGCCCGCGCGCCAGCCGTCCGGGTTCGGTCCCCGCCTCAAGGGCCTGTGTGAAGCTCTCCGCCCACCAGGACGACTCCTCCGTACCGCGTCGGCTCACCGGGCCACCGCCTCGGGCGCCAGGCGCACCACCTCGCGCAGCTCATCGGTGGACAGTTCGGTCAGCCAGTCCTCGCCGGTGCCCACGACCCGCTCGGCCAGGGCCTTCTTTCGCTCGATCATCTCGTCGACCCGCTCCTCCAGGGTCCCCGTGCACACCAGCTTGCGCACCTGGACGTCGCGCCGCTGCCCGATGCGGAAGGCACGGTCGGTGGCCTGCTCCTCCACCGCCGGGTTCCACCACCGGTCGATGTGCACGACGTGGTTGGCCGCGGTCAGCGTCAGCCCGGTGCCCGCCGCCTTGAGCGAGAGCAGGAACACCATGGGCTCGGCCGCCTCCTGGAAGCGCCGCACCATCTCCTCGCGCCGGGGCCGCGGGGTGCCGCCGTGCAGCCACAGCACGGGCGCCCCCAGGCGCGCCGCAAGGTAGGGGGCCAGGCGGTCGCCCAGCGCGGCGTACTGGGTGAAGCACAGGGCGCTGTCGCCCTCGGCGAGAGCCTCCTCCAGCACCGCCTCCAGCCGCTCCAGCTTGCCCGATCGGCCGGCCAGCGCAGAGCCGTCCCCCAGGAACTGGGCGGGATGGTTGCAGATCTGCTTCAGCCGGGCCATGGTCGACAGCACCAGCCCCTTGCGCTGGATGCCGTCGGCCTCGTCGAGGCGGCGGGTCATCTCCTCCACCGCGGCCTTGTAGAGCGAGGCCTGCTCGGGTGTGAGCGTGCACCAGGTGCGGAACTCGTTCTTCTCCGGCAGGTCCTCGATGATGGAGCGGTCGGTCTTCAGGCGGCGCAGGATGAAAGGGCCCGTGGCGCGTTTGAGGGCGTCGGCGGCGCGCTCGGCCTCCGCGCCCTCGCCGCGCTCGATGCGCGCGGCGCCCCGCAGGAAGGGCGCGCGCGGCCCCAGCAGCCCGGGGTTGGCGAACTCCATGATCGACCAGAGCTCGCCCAGGTCGTTCTCGACCGGTGTGCCGGTCAGCGCGATACGGGTGTCGGCCTCCAGCCCGCGCACCGCCCGCGCCTGGCGGGTGGAGGGGTTCTTGACCGCCTGCGCCTCGTCGCAGACGACCCGGTGCCAGGGCAGGGCCGCCAGCTCCTCGGCGTCCCGCGCCACCACCCCGTAGGTGGTCACCACCAGGTCGCACCCGCCCGCCGTGCGGGCCAGGGCGTTGCCGTGCGGGCGGCCGGGGCCGTGGTGGGCGTGCACCCGCAGGCCCGGGGCGAACCGGGCGGCCTCGCGTACCCAGTTGCCCACCAGCGAGACCGGGCAGACCATCAGGGTGGGCCCGGGCACCGCACCGTCCCGCCGCTCGTCGGCGAGCACCGCCAGCAGCTGCACGGTCTTGCCCAGCCCCATGTCGTCGGCGAGCACCGCGCCCAGGCCCAGGCGCCCCAGGAAGCGCAGCCAGGCGGCGCCCCGGCGCTGGTAGGGGCGGAGCGCCCCGTCGAAGTCGGCGGGGGTGTCCATCGGCTCCAGGCGCGCCTCCGCGCCGCCGAGCAGGTCGCGCAGGGCGCCGTCGGCCTCGACCTCGTCCACCGGCAGCGGCGCGCCGCCTCCGTCGGGGGAGGCGGCCGCGCGCAGCGCCTCGTCCCGGCGCATCCGGCCGGAGCCGCGGCGGCGCAGGAACTCCAGTGCCGAGCGCAGGTGCGCCGGGTCCACCTCGACCCACCGGCCGCGCAGCCGCACCAGCGGCTGCTTGAGGCGGGCGAGCTCCTCCAGCTCGGCCAGGTCGACCGCCGCGCCGCCGAGCACCGCCTCGAAGGAGAAGTCGACCAGGTCGGTCGGGCCGATGCCGCCCCCGGACCCGGACGGCTCGGCCTCGCGCACGGTCAGGCGCAGTCCCAGCCGGGCGCCGTCCATGCCCTCGGGCAGGACCACGGCGAAGCCGGCCGCGTCCAGGCGGGGGGCGGCGTCGCGGATGAAGGCGTAGGCGCCGCCGGTGCCGGTCTCCACCGCGGAGGGGGCCAGCTCCTCCAGGGCGTCGCGGATCGGCGGGAAGTGGCGGGCAGCGCGCCGCAGGTCGCGCAGCAGGGTGCTCTCCACGTCGTCGGGGAGCCAGGCGCCGCCCTCGCCCAGCCACACCTCCGACAGCGGCAGCTGCAGGCTGGGGTCGGCCGAGGAGCGCACCCAGAACTCCACCCGCCACCGCTCGGGCTCACCGGCCTCGCGCTCCTGCGGGTCCGGCTCCACCAGGCGAAGGACCAGGCGGGCCCCGCCGGGCCGCTCGGCCGCGGCGTGACAGCCGCGCAGCCGGGCGGCCAGGGCGGCGGACTCCTCGGCCGGGGCCGACAGGGGGCGCGGCTCGGGCCGGGCGAGCGCCGAGGCGAGCGACCGGCCCGTGTGACCCGCGCGTCCGGTGCGGCCGCCGGCGGGGCGGGCGCCCCGGGACAGGGACCGTCCGGCGGCGTCGGTCAGGGCGCACAGCGCGGCGTAGACGGGATCGGCGGCCTCAGGCGCGGTGCCGTCGGTACCGTCGGCGTCCTCTGTGCCTTCGACGCCGTCGGCGCCCAGCGCGCGGGCCGACGGCGGGAGCGATGTGCGCAGCGCGCGGAAGTGTTCGGCGTCGGCGCCCTGGAGGACGGGACGCCAGAGCGCCTTGGGCGGCTCGCCCACCAGGCGGGGAAGGACGCGGCCGGCCGAGGCCAGCCTCCGGGCGAAGGCGCGCACCGATTGCAGGTGGCGCAGCGCCGGACCGAGGGCCACGTCCCCGAGCGGCCCCTGGTTCAGCACCTCCAGGGCGCGGTCGGCCTCGGCTCCGTGCAGCACGACGGCGGGCACGCGCCAGGTGTGCAGGCGGGGCCCGTCCACCTCGGGCGCTCCGGGCAGCGCTCCCAGGGCGGGGGAGGGCAGCGGGTGGGAAGCCGAGCCGGGCAGCGGCACCCGGCGCTCGGACCGCTCACCGGCGCGCGCTCCGGCCTCGGACAGCAGGGCGCCCAGGTCTGCCGCGGGAACGGCGTAGGGGTGGAGCGGAGTCGTCCCGCCGTCCCTGCCGCGCGCGCCGGAATCCTCGGCGCACGGAGGCAGCGCGGCGTCCTCCGCCCACAGGACCAGGCCGTCGGCCCCCTCCCAGGCCCCGTGCAGTACCCGCACGCTCCGCCCCCATCGGTCGCGCCTTCCACCATGACGCCTCCCAGTATCGCGACCCCCGGGGACCTTTTCCGCCACGCATCGCGGACGGGCGGGGCGCGCCGGTCGCGCCCCCGGCCCGGGTGGGCCGGGGGCGGGGCGCCGGCGGGGGCGTTCGGCCGCGGGCGCCGTCCCGGAGGGCGGGGCGCCGGTCAGGTACCGATGTGGGCACCGTGCTCGGTGGCGAACTCGTCGCCGTTGTAGCGGTCCCAGTTGATGGACCAGGACATCAGGCCGCGCAGCCCGGGGTAGGAGCCGCGCGGGGCGTACTCGGGGCAGCGCTCGCCGGTGGTCAGGCAGTCCCAGGCGGCCTGCACCTCGGTCACCGGCGTGTGGCCGTTGCCCGCGTAGGGGCTGGAGGGCAGGCCGATGGCGACCTGTTCGGGCTCCAGGGGCGGGAACACCTGCGAGTCGTCGCCCGCCACGGGGAAGCCCTGCAGGACCATGTCGGCCATGGCCACGTGGAAGCCGGCCGACCCCATGGTGTGGTACCGGTCGTCGAGCCCCATGATCGGGCCGGAGTTGTAGTGCTGGACGTGCAGCAGCGTCAGCCGGTCGCGCAGGGCGTGGATCACCGGGAGGTAGGCCCCGGCGCGCGGGTCGGCGCCGCCCCAGGGGCCGCTGCCGTAGTGGGAGTAGCCCATCTGGACGAAGAACGTCTCGGGGGCCATGGTCAGGACGAAGTCGGGGCCGTGGCGGTCGCTGAGCGTCCGCAGGGCGTCGATGAGGTTGACGATGACCGGCGTGGTGGGGGAGCGGAAGTCGGTGTCGCCGTCGTCCAGGTAGAGCGAGTGGCCCTCGAAGTCGACGTCGAGGCCGTCCAGGCCGTACTCGGCGATGATGCCGGTGGCGGACTCGACGAAGGCGTCGCGGGCGGCGGCGGTCTCCAGGGACACCTGGCCGCGCGCCCCGCCGACCGAGAGCACGACCTTCTTGCCGCGCGCCTGGGCGTCGCGGATCTGGGAGATGAACTCCGCCTTGGAGGGCACGCCGGGGCACTCCTGCTCGGGGCACAGGGAGAACTCCAGCCGGCCCGAGGTGGGCGTGGTGGGTTCGGCGAAGGCGAGGTGGATGATGTCCCACTCCCGGGGCACGTCGGCCAGGTCCACCCAGCCGGACCCGTTGGCGAAGCTGGTGTGCAGGTAGCCGGCGAGGACGCGGTCGGGAAGGACGGCGGCGGAGGCGGGCGCGGCCGAGGCGGCGGGTGCGGCGGCCGCGGCGCCCGTGGTGGCGCAGACCAGGGCGGCCGTGGCGGCGACGGTGCGGGTCAGGGGCTTCACGGAGGGCTCCTCGCGGGGTGGGAGCGGGCGGGGGCCTGAATCTAAAGGAAACTTTCCTAATAGATGTGGTGAAGGTAACCCCCGCCCCCGGGGCCGTCAACACCCCCTGGCGCCCCGGAATCCCCGCCGGCCCGCCGTGCCCGGCCCGGCGGGGTCCCCTGCCCCGCCGGCCGTCCCGAAAAGCTCAATAGGGCGGGGCGGATGGACGCCGGACGACGCTCGGTCATCGCCGGTGCGGCCGCGGTGCCGGCGATCCTGCTCACCGGCAGCGGGATCCTCGCCGGGTCCCGCTCCTTCTCCCTGCTGCTCGTCTCGGCCGGGGCGCTGGCCGCCGGGGCGGCGGCCACCGCGTTGCTGCGGTGGCCCCTGCCCTCGGTGCGCGAGACGCGCGGCGGCCCCGCGGTCCTCCCCCTGGCCTGGGGCGCCTGCGTGCTCGCGGGCGCCGCCGCCGACGCCACCACCACCGTGGTCTCGGTGGAGATGATGAAGACGGGGACCGCGCCGGGCGGCGCCCACGAGTCCTTCGGGTGGTTCGCGTACTCCCCGCTGACCGGGCCGTCCTATGGGCGGGCCCCGACGCCGGGGACAGGCCCGGGGATGAGAGTGGTCTCCGGTGCGGGCCTGCCCTCCTCGCCGGACTGGGGTGCGACCACCGCCGGCGTCCTGCTGGGGTGGGGGCCGGTGCGATCGGCGCCGCCGCCTACCGCAGGAGCGCCCCGGCGTCCGAGGGCCCCGACCGCCCGGGAGGGNGCACTGAGCCCGCCCCGAGTGGAGACGGCCGGGCGCGGAGGCCGCCGTCCTCGGCCCGCGCGCCCGGCCTGCGGTCACCGGGCCTGCCCGGCGATCCCTTCCCCTTCTATCCCGAGCAGGTGACAGGACAGGGCCGCCCACTGGCCGGGTGTGACGTAGGCCACCACGGTCCCGCGCTCCACGCCGGCCGCCCGTAGAGCCGTGTCCACGCGCCGCCTGCCGTAGCGGCGCCGGAGTGAGGCGTGCAGGGACCCTCCGACCCCGGAGAAGCCCGTGTCCACCAGGGCGCGGTAGTCGGCCAGGGCCGCCACCGGGAGAAGCGGCTCGGGGCGCCGGACGATGCGCAGTACCCCGGAGTCGACCCGGGGAACCGGGCGGAAGCGGTCGCGGCGCACACGCTCTCCCCGGCTCCACTCGAACAAGGGCCAGGTCAGAACGGTCAGCCTGCTCCACCGGCCCAGGTCGCCCGTGCGCTTGCGGGCGTACTCCCACTGGGTCAGCAGCGTCGCCGACTCCAGCGCGCGGGCGCGCAGGCACCAGTCGACGATGGCGGAGGTGCGCGAGTAGGGGATGTTCCCCATGACCGAGAACGGTTCGCGGGGCGCGGCGGCCTTGGTGAAGTCGGCGGTGCGCACCCGCACCCGCGGGGAATCGGCGAAGCGCTCGGCCAGGCGCCTGGCGAAGCGGGGGTCCAGTTCATAGGCGACGACCCTGGCGCGGGTGCGCGCCAGCTGTGCGGTGATCATCCCGTCGCCCGCGCCGGGTTCGAGCACCAGCCCGTCCGGGGGCAGGCCGGCGCCGCGCGCCAGACGCCGTGCGACCGACGCATCGGCGAGGAAGTTCTGCGAGAGTGAGCGCCGACGCGTCCCCGCCCCCATGCGCCGTCCCGGTGTGTGCTCCCGGGAGCGGCCGATGGTGCTCTTCGCGGAACGGGCGTTCCGACCGGATCCATGGTTCTGCGCCACGTGGGGTCCGTTCCTGCCGCCGCACGGTGCGGCGGCCGACCGGGACGGGCGGCATGGGGCCTCCTGCGCGGACCGGACCGCCCGCCCTGATGTACGTCGGGCATGACGGAACAGGCCCCGGACCGGGGGCGAGCGGTGTGCAGGGGTCCGCAGGGGAGCGGGGCGGCGCATGCGCGCCGACCGAGGGGACGGCGGAAGACGGGCCGGTGGTGGTGACACTCGGGCCCGCAGGGCTGACGCCCCTTCAGGAGCTCAGAGGCTCAGCCGAGCCCGATCGTCGGTGCTCGGCACGGAGTGGCGGTACGCGTCAGCGGCCGGCTCCCGGAACCCGGTCCGGGGCGGCGGCGCGGTCGCGGAACAGCTGAATCCCGGACCGTGCCGCGGTCCGGGTGTCGAAGATCGCTTGGAAGGCTCCCATGATGCCCCGACACTACGCGTCGGCGGGCATGGCGGGCAAAGGGATTTCCCGGCACCGGCCTCGGGGCGGTGAGGCGTGGGGGAGGGCCGTCGTGCCTCGCGCCCGACCGGTGAGCGGTGATGGGCAGGCCGCTCTTGCCCGCCTAGAGCGGCCCCGTACTCCGCGACGGGTACGCCCCCGGTTCGGTGCCTGGCCGTGGCCGGTGGAGCGGTGTCACGGTCAGAGGCGGCACCGCCGTCCTCCTGGATCGGTGATGGGCGCCCATGCTGGCCTGCGGCGTCCGACGGTCGTGTCCGCTGGAGCGGTGGAACTTTCGGCCGCGTCCTTGTGAGCGGTGCGACCGCTGCAGCGCGATCGGGGACCCCGCCCCGGGTGCGCACCCCCTCCTCGCCGTTGATCTCGGGGAAGTCGGGGTAATACTCGCCGGTATTACCCCGACTTCCCCGAGATCAACAAGGGTGTCGATGCGGGCGGCCGGGGCCCGGAGAGCTCCACCACGCCAGCGGACACGACCCGTCCGAGCCCGCCTCTCCAGCGCCGGGACCCGGCAAGACCGGCCGAGCGGCCTCCGGTCGCCGACGTGTACCGACCTCGACGCACACCCCCCATCACCGACCCGTTTCGGTGCTGTCTCCGGTCGGCGCCCGGCAGGGGACACGACCCCGGCGCCGGACGGGGCGCCAGAGCCTCCTTTCCGGATGCTCTAAGGCGGCGCGGGGATGTCTTGAGGAGGCGATGACCCGCCGGGGTGTAGGACGGATGAGGGGCCCGGTGACGGGTCCGGAGGTCATTCGCAACGGGGGAGCGACGTATGCGTGCGGTCCAGTACGTGCAGGTGGGCCAGGCGCCCGTGGTCAACGACGTGCCGGTGCCCGAGCCCGGGCCCGGCCAGGTTCTCCTGAAGGTCACGGCCGCGGGGGTGTGCCACTCCGACGTCGCGGTCATGAGCTGGCCGGCCGACGCGTTCCCGTTCCGGCTGCCCCTCACGCTCGGCCATGAGGCCGCCGGCGTGGTCGAGGCGGTCGGGGAGAACGTGTCCGCGGTCGCGGTCGGCGAATCCGTCGTCGTCTACGGCCCGTGGGGGTGCGGTGCCTGCCGGGAGTGCTCGCGCGGGATGGAGAACTATTGCGCGCGCGCCGAGGAGCTGGGCATCCACCCGCCGGGGCTGGGCGCGCCCGGGGCGCTGGCCGAGTACGTGCTCATCGACGACCAGCGCCACCTCGTCCCCATCGGGGACCTGGACCCGGTGCGGACCGTGCCCCTCACCGACGCCGGACTCACGCCCTACCACGCGATCAAGCGCGCCCAGCACAACCTGTACCCGGGGGCGACGGCCGTCGTCATCGGCGTGGGCGGGCTCGGGCACGTCGCCGTCCAGCTCCTGCGTGCGATGACCGGCGCGACCGTGGTCGCCCTCGACGTGCGCGAGGAGAGCCTGAAGCTGGCCGAGCAGATCGGGGCGCACCACGCGCTGCGCTCCGACACGCAGGCTCCCGGCGCCGTCCGCGACCTCACCGGCGGGGCCGGCGCGAACGCGGTGTTCGACTTCGTGGGGGCGCAGGCCACCGTCGAGCTGGCCGCGAAGGCGGCGGCCAAGGACTCCTCGGTGAACATCGTGGGGATCGGGGGAGGGGCGCTGCCCGTCGGCTTCGGTGCGGTGCCCTACGGGACCGCCGTCGAGACGACCTACTGGGGCGGGCGCTCGGAGCTGATCGAGCTGATCGACCTCGCCCGCCAGGGCGCGGTGGGCGTGCACGTGGAGCGCTACGGCATCGAACAGGGGCCGGAGGTCTACGAGCGCATGGAGGAGGGCCGGATCCAGGGGCGCGCGGTCGTCGTCCCTTAGGGCGCCGGGGAGAGCGCGGAAGGGGCGGGCCCGGCGCCAGGGAAGTGACGGGCCCGGCCGGGGCGGCCCGGTGCCCCCCCGTCGGCGACAGAGGCCGGGGCGGGCGGGCGACCGCCCCGGCCTGACCCGGTCTCTCGGCCGGCCCCTGCCGCCGGTCCTTCAGTCCTTGCGCGCGACCGCGGCCACTTGGGCGACCCAGGCGGGCTGCGCACCGTCGTCGCCCACGTCGGGGCGCCAGCGGGAGCAGGAGACCACGCCGGGTTCGAGGACGGTGAGGCCCTCCAGGAGCGCGGCGACCTGCTCGGGGGTGCGGCCGGTGATGGGCGGGGTGGCGTTCTCGTTCCAGTACGCCATCGCCTCGGCGTTCCCGCCCTCTCCCGTGTGCACGATGGGGTGGCTCAGGGCGACATGGCTGCCCGGGGCCAGGGCGTCCACGAGCCGCCGGACCAGGGCGGCCACCTCGTCGTCATCCTCGATGAAGTTGAGCACGCCCAGCATCATCAGGGCGACGGGCCGGTCGAAGTCCAGCGTGCGGGAGGCCTCGGCCAGCACGCGCCGGGTGTCGCGGGCGTCGGCCTCGATGTAGTCGGTCGCGCCTTCGGGGGTGGAGGTGAGCAGCGCCTCGGCGTGCACCAGCACCATCGGGTCGTTGTCGACGTAGACGATGCGGCTGCCGGGGGCGGCGGCCTGGGCGACCTCGTGGGTGTTGTCGCTGGTGGGCAGGCCGGTGCCGATGTCGAGGAACTGGCGCATGCCCGCCTCGGCGGTCAGGTGGCGCACGGCCCTGCGCAGGAATCCGCGGTCGGCGCGGGCGACCTGCACGATGCTGGGGAACAGGGAGGCGACGTGGTCGCCGACCGCCCGGTCCGAGGCGTAGCAGTCCTTGCCGCCGAGCCAGTGGTTCCAGACGCGGGCGTTGTGCGCGACCGTCGGGTCGACACGCGCCCGTTCGCCGGACGGCGCGGGGCCGGGGGTGGTCGCGGGGTCGTCGTCAGGGTGAGGGGTGGCGTTCACGGCGCACACCCTAGTGCAGAGGGCGGCCTCCGGGACCCCTGCGGCAGGCGTGGTCCGGGCGCGCCGCAGGGGCGCCCGGATGCGGTTCCGGTGCCGGTGGTGCTCACCTGGAAAGGCGGCGGCACACCTGCACCGAGGCCGGGCGGTCGGTTCCGGTCGGCCCCGGCTTCAGCGCCGGATCGGGTCGTGCTCAGGGGGTGACGATCGGGAAGTCCGGGTCGGGGGCGTCCAGGACCCCCACCAGGCGCTGGAGGACCGATCGGTCGCCCTCGAATACGGCGCCCTCGGCGTCGCCGCCGGAGAGCAGAACGAACAACTGCGGCTTGGTGAGGGAGACTGCCAGATCCGCGGGCGGTGCGCCCTCCGGTTCGGGACGGTGCGTCAGCACGCCGTTGGTCAGCGTCATGCGGTGGCGTTCACCGGTGTCGGTGACCGTCCAGGAGATGCTCAGCGCCTCGTCCCAGGCCTTGGGGCCGTTCACCCGGATCGCCACCGAGTCGAAGAGCTGCACCGTGCTCAGCCCCGCCGCCATCCCGCCGGAGATGCCGAACGGGTTGGGGGTGATGCCGTCGCGCAGCTCCTTGGCGCCCGTCAGGTAGAAGTTGCGCCAGGTGCCGCACTCCGAGCCCTCGCCGAGACGCTGGTAGACACCGGACAGAGCGCTCTGGGCGGCCGAATTCTCCGGGTCGGCGAACACGGCGTGGTTGAGCAGGGTGGCGGCGAACCGCAGGTCGCCCTTGTCGGCATAGTCCGCGGCCAGGGCCATGACCCTGTCGGTGCCGCCCATGCACTCCACATAGCGCTCGGCGAGTTCGGTCGGAGGGTGCTCCCACAGGTGCGCGGGGTTGCCGTCGAACCACCCCATATAGCGCTGGTAGATGGCCTTCACGTTGTGGGAGACCGATCCGTAGTACCCGCGCGCGTGCCAGGCCCCGGCCAGCGCCGGGGGCAGTTCGATCCGTTCGGCGATCTCGGGGCCCGTCATGCCCTGGTTGAGCATGCGCAGTGTCTGGTCGTGCAGGTAGGCGTAGATTTCGCGCTGCTGGGTGAGGTAGCGGGTGATGCGCTCGGTGCCCCAGGTGGGCCAGTGGTGGGAGGCGAAGGACACGTCGGAGGCGTCGGCGAAGAGGGTGACCGCCTCGTCCAGGTAGCGCGCCCACACCCGGGCGTCGCGTACCAGTGCGCCCCGCAGGGTGAGGATGTTGTGCAGCGTGTGGGAGGCGTTCTCGGCCATGCACAGGGCGCGCCGGTCGGGGAAGTGGAAGTTCATCTCCGCCGGTGCCTCGGTGCCCGGGGTGACCTGGAAGACGATGCGGACGCCGTCGACCGTCTCCTCTTGGCCGGTACGGGTGATGTCGACGTTCGGCGGTACCAGGGACACGGTGCCGGCCGAGGCGGTCTGCCCCAGGCCGGTACCGATCATCCCCTCAGGGCCGCGGTCCAGCGTGGCGCCGGTGTGGTACATGCCGCGCCGTGCCATGGCGATGCCCGCGTAGACGTTCTCGGCGACCGCGTGCTCGGTGAACCCTTCGGGCGCGAGGACCGGGACGCCGTCGGGGTTGCCCGGCGGGACGATCCCCTCGGCGCCGCCGAAGTGGTCCACGTGCGAGTGCGTGTAGATCATCCCGGTGACGGGGCGGTCGCCCCGGTGCGCCCGGTAGAGCGCGAGCGCGGCGGCGGCAGGCTCGTTGGAGACGAGGGGGTCGATGACGATTACGCCGGTGTCGCCTTCGACGAGGGTCATGTTCGACAGGTCCAGCCCGCGGACCTGGTAGATGCCCTCGGTCACCTCATAGAGGCCCTGTCGGGAGCACAGCTGCGACTGCCGCCACAGCGAAGGGTCTGCGGTCGGGGGACAGTCCCCTCGGAGGAAGGAGGAGAAGACGTCGTTGTCCCAGACGACCTTTCCTTGCTCGTCCTTGACGATTCCGGGGGTGAGGGAGGCGATGTGTCCACGGTCGGCGTCGTCGAAGTCGGTCCGGTCTCCGTAATCGAGTTCGGTCATGGTGGGGAATTCGCCAGAGTCGGGCCGATGGAAAACCGGTGAGCGGTAAAACCTGTGCCGTTCCAGGGGCGTTCCTGCGGGTCTGGCCATGATCTACGCCGTCAAGGCGGGTTTTCCGATGCTCACACTCTAAGGAGAGAAGTAATCGACGCGGCTACGCCGCGCTCACCACCACAACGCGCCGCCGTGCGGGGTGGGCTCGGGGCCTCCCCTCGGTCCTGCGCATATCCTGGCGCGCGTGCTGAGAGAAGTTGCGGGGACGCGCTACGTCCTCCCGCTGAGGGAGGGCGGCTCGCTCCCAGGGTTGGTGGAAGCCGATGACTTCGGTATGTACGTCGTGAAGTTCATCGGTGCGGGGCAGGGCCGCAAAGCGCTGGTGGCCGAGGTCGTGGCGGGGGAGCTGGCGAGGCGCCTGGGGCTTCCCGTGCCCGAGCTGGTCCGCCTGGAGTTCGACGCGGTGATCGGACGCGGCGAGCCGGACGAGGAGGTCCAGGAGCTCCTCAAGGCCAGCGGCGGACTCAACCTGGGCATGGACTTCCTGCCCGGTGCCCTGGGCTTCGACCCCCTGGTCTATGAGACCGGACCGGACTTCGCCGGGCGCGTCCTGTGGTTCGACGCCTTCACCGGCAACGTCGACCGCTCCTGGCGCAACCCCAACATGCTCGTCTGGCACGGCGAGCCCTACCTGATCGACCACGGAGCCACCCTGATCTTCCACCACAACTGGAAGGGCGCCGCCACGGCCGTCCGGCGCCCCTACGACGCCTCCGACCACGTACTGGCCGGCGCCGCGCCGGACCTGGCCGCCGCCGACGCCGACCTGGCCCCGCGCGTCACCGAGGACCTGCTGCGCGAGGTGGCGGGTCTGGTCCCCGACGAGTGGCTGGTCGACGAGCCCGGGTTCGCCTCGGCGCAGGAGGTGCGCGAGGCCTATGTGGAGCACCTGGCCGCCCGGGCCTCCGACCGCGTCTGGCTGCCGGAGGTGGGCCGGTGAGCGGCGGGCCGATGGTGTTCGAGTACGCGCTGGTGCGGGTGATCCCGCGTCTGGAGCGCGGGGAGCAGGTCAACGCGGGCGTGATCGTCTACTGCAAGTCGGCGGGCTACCTGGAGGCGCACTGCGCCCTGGACGCCGAGCGGTTGCGGGCGATCGACCCGCAGGTCGACGTGGACGGGGTCGGCCGTGCCCTGGAGGCGGTGCGGCGGGTGTGCCGCGGCGGTGCCGAGGCCGGGCCGGCCCGCTCCGAGGCGCAGGGGGCGCGTTTCCGCTGGCTGACCGCTCCGCGCAGCACGATCGTGCAGCCGGGGCCGATCCACTCGGGGCTGACCCGCGATCCGGCGGCGGAGCTGGGGAGGCTGGCGGACGCGCTGGTCGGCTGAGCGCCGGCTCCGCGTCAGGACGGGCGTGGGAGACGGGCGCCGGGACAGGTNGGGCAGAGCCCGCCGTCCCGGGCCGCCCCTTCGTCGTGCAGGGTGCCCCTGCGCACGGACGGGGCCATCGTGCACAGGTGCGCAGAGAGCCGCGCGCCGATTTGATTAGTTAGCCTACCTAATCATATCCTGCCCGGGTGCGACAGCATCCCGACCTCGCCCACGAGCTCGCCTCCACGCTGCGCGAGCTGGTCCTGCTCACCCGGCAGGCGACCGCCCACCAACAGGTCTCCGGCCAGCATCTCGGCGTGCTCGGGTCGCTGGTCGGCGGGCCGCGGCGGATGACCGCCCTGGCCCACGAGCACGGCGTGCGCACGCCGACCATGACCGCGCACGTGTCGCGGCTGGAGGCGCTGGGGGCCGTGGAGCGCGGCCCCGACGCCGAGGACGCCCGGGCGGTGGCCGTGGCGCTCACCGACCACGGGCGCGAGCTGCTGCGGGAGGGGCGCGCCGCGCGTGCGGCCTTCCTGGGGGCCCGGCTGGGCGAGCTCAGTGACGCCGAGCGCGCGGCCGTGGCGGCGGCGCTCCCGGCGCTGCGGAAGATCGCTGCTCGCAGGGACGGGGAGTAGGCCGCGCCGGCCGCCGCCCGTCCGGATCGTTGCAATGTCCCCCGTCCGCGCGGTGCGGACGAGCGAATTGGGAGGTCAAGGGACGCCTATGTCCACGACTGATTTACCGCCCGCCGGGTCGGCCCCCGCGACCGGTGACCAGACCGGGAGGAAGGGGGCGAGCCCGTGGCGTCAGCCGCTCTCCGTCTGGGCGACCGCCTTCGCCGCCGTCGTCGCCTTCATGGGCATCGGCCTGGTCGACCCGATCCTGCCGTCGATCGCCGAGGGGCTGCACGCCTCGCCCAGCCAGGTGTCGCTGCTGTTCACCAGCTACTTCCTGGTGACGGCGGTGGCGATGCTGGTGACGGGGTTCATCTCCAGCCGTATCGGGGGCAAGGCGACGCTGCTGCTGGGGCTGGCCCTGGTGGTGGTGTTCGCCGCGCTGTCGGGCGCGTCGGGCTCGGTCGGTGAGCTGATCGGGTTCCGGGCGGGCTGGGGCCTGGGCAACGCGCTGTTCGTGGCGACCGCGCTCGCGGTGATCGTCGGGGCCGCGGTGGGCGGCATGGAGTCGGCGATCGTGCTGTACGAGGCGGCGCTGGGCGTGGGCATCGCCTCGGGGCCGCTGCTCGGTGCGCTGCTGGGCGACTGGCACTGGCGGGCGCCGTTCTTCGGCACCGCGGTGCTGATGGCGGTCGGCTTCCTGCTGATCACGGTGCTGTTGAAGGCGCCGCCCAAGCCGGCCGCCAAGACGCGGTTGGCCGACCCGCTGCGCGCGCTGGCGCACGGGGGCCTGTCCACCACCGCGTTCACGGCCTTGTTCTACAACTTCGCCTTCTTCACGGTGCTGGCGTTCACGCCGTTCGTGCTGGGGATGTCGCCCTACGGGATCGGGGCGGTGTTCTTCTCCTGGGGGGTGCTGGTGGCGGTGTCGTCGGTGGTGGTGGCGCCGCGGCTGCAGCACCGGCTGGGGTCGGTGCGCACGCTGCACGTGGCGCTGGGCGCGCTGCTGGTGCTTCAGGCGGCGATCGCGGTGTCGGCGGGGCTGGACGTGCACGCGGGCGTGGTGGCGGCCGTGGTGCTGACCGGTGTGCCGATCGGGATGAACAACACGGTGTTCACCGAGGCGGCGATGGAGGTCTCGGACGCTCCGCGGCCGGTGGCCTCGGCGGGCTACAACTTCGTCCGGTGGATGGGCGGTGCGCTGGCGCCGTTCGTGGCCACGAAGCTGGGCGAGGAGGTCAGCCCGGTGCTGCCGTACGCGGTGGGCGCGGTGTGCTGCCTGGTGGCCATGGGGGTGCTGGTGGCGCGCCGGCACCACCTGGGGGCGCTCAAGGGCTGAGGTGTTCCTGCGCGGGGGCCCGGACCGACCGGCCCGGACCCCCGCGGTGTGTTCTCCCGGTGCCCGCACACCCCGCTCCCGGCGTCCGTGCTCCCCGGCGGCCGTGGGGCGAAAATCACTTCGTCGGGGGATGGGATCTATGGGTGAATGTGTTGGGGAGGACGGCGCCCCCTCGGGGAGCCGTCCGCCCGTTCTTCCGCCGCCGTCGAAGGGAGCCCCCGGCGTGTCCTCAGCGTCCTCGCCCTCCGTGCCCGCAGCCCCGCCGCCCGCCCCCGGCGCGGACCCCGGGCGCGGTGCGGGGCGCCGCCGCCGTACGGCGGTCCTGGTCCTGGTCCTGGCCACACTGACGGCGACCGGCCCGCTGGCCACCGACCTGTACCTGCCGGCCTTCCCGGTGATCGCCGAGGACCTGGGCTCCACCGAGGCGCAGATCCAGCTGACGCTGACCGCGATCATGCTGGGCATGGCGGTGGGCCAGCTGGTGATCGGCCCGCTGAGCGACGCCCTGGGGCGGCGGCGCCCGCTGCTGGTGGGCGTGGCGGTGTTCGCCCTGGCCTCGCTGGCGTGCATGGTGGTGCCCTCGGCGGGGGTGTTCACCGGGCTGCGGTTCGTGCAGGGGGTGGCCGGGGCCGCCGGCGCGGTGATCTCCCGCGCGGTGGTGCGGGACATGTTCGAGGGCGACGACGCGGCCCGGTTCTTCTCCCGGCTGATGCTGGTGACCGGCCTGGCTCCGCTGCTGGGCCCGGTGCTGGGCGGCCAGCTGCTGCGGGTGGGGCCCTGGCAGCTGAGCTTCGCGGTGCTGGCGGCGGTGGCCGTGACCAGCTGGGTGGTGGTCTTCTTCGGGCTGCCCGAGAGCCTGCCGAGCGGGCGGCGGCGCCCGCTGCGGGCCCGGTCGCTGGCGCAGACCGTGGGCGGGCTGCTGCGCGATGTGCGGTTCATCGGGCCGGCGCTGACGCTGGGGCTGTCCTTCGGGGCGATGTTCACCTACATCAGCTCCTTCTCGTTCGTCTCGCAGAACGAGTTCGGCGCCTCGGCCCAGCAGTTCAGCCTGATGTTCGCGGTGAACACGGTGGGGCTGCTGCTGGGCACCCAGGTCAACGCCTACCTGATCGGCAGGGTGGAGACGCCCCGGCGGCTGGCGGGGGGCCTGACCGGGATGCTGGCGGCGGTGGCCGTGCTGGGCGTGCTGGCGGCGGCCGGCGTGTCGGGGGCCTGGGCGCTGCCGGTGCTCACCGCGGTGTTCTGGACGCTGATGTTCAGCGTGGGCTTTGTCTTCCCCAACGCCACGACGCTGGCGATCTCCAGCCAGTCGCCGTCGGTGGCGGGGACGGCCTCGGCGCTGATGGGGTCGATGCAGTTCGCGCTGGGCGGGGGCCTGTCGTCGCTGGCGGGCATGACCGCGACCGGGCAGGCGAGCCTGGCGAGCATGGCGGTGGTGATGTCGGGGATCGCGGTGGCGGCCGCGGCGGTGTTCGCCGTGACCGCCCGCCGCGCGGCCCGCACCGCGGCCTGAACCGAGGACCGCACCGCGCGCCGCGCGGCGGTCCGGGAAACCGGGAGAGCGGGCGAGGGCCCGGGCGGAGGCGCTCCGCCCGGGCCCTCGCCTCGTCGTCGGCGGTGGTCAGTCCAGGCGGCGGTCAGTCCAGGTCGTCGCCTTCGACGTGGAGGGGCTGGGCCTGGTCCTGGGCCGGGGGCAGCGGGGCGCCGCGCTCGGGCAGGTCGTCGGCGTCGGCGGGGTCGGTCGCGAACAATGAGCCGTCGGCGGCCCCTTCGGCCAGGGCGTACATGGAGTCGTAGGCCGAGACGATCTGGGCCTGCTCCATGTCGGGGCCGGTGGCGCTCAGCTCGACCAGGACGCTTCCGCTGCCGAGGAGGCCGTAGGCGTTGCGGGCGATGCCCTGGTAGTTCCCTCCGGGGTAGCGGCTGACGTTGGCGCCGTCGTAGGAGTCGTCCATGGCCTCGGCCGAGACCGCCACGGCCTGGCGGGACAGGGCGACGGCGCCCGGGGAGACGTCGGGGTGGGTGGGCCACATCAGCGAGGCGGTGATCTCCTCGCCGTCGTCGTCGGCGTAGCGGCCCTGCATGTGGTAGTCGACCACCAGGTGGGGGTCGAAGGCCTCGTACCGGCGCCGGACGGCCGCGGCCTCGGGGACCGGGTTGTCCTCGGGGGCCAGGGCCGGGTCGTGGTAGCGGTTGGGGTCGTAGCCCGTGCCGGGGGCGCCGTACTCGGGGTCGGCGTCGGGGTCGTGGTTGTAGCGCTGGTCCAGTTCGTGGCCGTCGGGGTTGGCGCGCACCACGATGTCGAGGGTGACCCGGTCCAGGAGCTCGCGCTCGGCGCGGTCGGGCCCGGTGGCCAGCTCCTCCAGGAGCTTGAGGGCGGCCGGGGTGCCCAGCGGCTCGTTGCCGTGCTGCTGGGTGATGTACATCAGCCGGACGGGGCCGTCGCCGACCGTGGCGTTCAGGATGGGTCGGCCCTGGTTGGTGGTGCCGATGGTGGCGACCTCGACGGCGCCGCGGCTCTTCTTCTCGATCCGGTCCAGGTGGCGCTGGAGCTGCTCGGTGCTGGGGCGGGGGTCGATGGGGCGTCCGGGGGCGGGGGGAGCGTCGGCTGCGGCGGGGGACGGGAGGAGGGGGGAGAGGAGGGCGGCGGTGGTGAGGGCCGTCACGAGGCGCCGGATTCGCTTCATGCTCGGGGATTGTGCACGCAGTGGTCACCGGGGCACAAGGTGTGCATGTCGGGTGGGAGGGGGCACCGGGAACCGCGTGGCCGCGCGCCGCATCGGACCGGGCGGAGGCCCCGACCCTCTAGGGTTCGGAGGGCACCCGGATGCGCGAGCGAGTGAGGAGTTGCCGACGATGGAGTTCAAGCGGCTGCTGGCCGGCCTGGGATTCGGCGGGGCCGCGGTGCGGACGGTCCTGCGCGAGGGCGAGGTGCGCCCCGGAGGGGTGCTGGCCGGCACGGTGCACGTCGAGGGCGGCGAGGTCGACCTGCACATCGACGAGGTCACGGTGGGCCTGCAGGCGCGCGCGGAGATGGACAAGGGCGAGGTCGAGTGGGACATCGAGCTGCAGCTCAAGCATGAGCGGGTCAAGGACGCCCTGGAGCTGGGCTCCGGCGCCCGGGTGGACGTCCCCTTCGAGCTGGCGCTGCCCTGGGAGACGCCGCTGACCCGGTTCCGGGGCCGGGCGATCCCGGGCATGGGCGTGGGGCTGTACACCCAGCTGCACGTGTCGGCCGCGGTGGACCCCGAGGACCTGGACCCGGTGGCGGTCGCGCCGCTGGCCTCGCAGGCCGCGGTGCTGGAGGCGGCCGAGGAGGCCGGCCTGCCGGTGCGCCGGGCGCGCCTGGAGCGCGGCCTGGTGCCGGGGATGGAGCAGCGGCTGCCGTTCTACCAGCAGCTGTGCCTGGGCTCGGCGGAGCGCGGGGTGGACGTGGACATGGTCTTCGTCACCGGGGAGCGCTCCTGCCGGGTGGCCGCCGAGCGCGCCGACGGCCGCGGGCAGGCCTGGCGGGGCGCGGTGGACCACGACGACCCGGCCCCGGGGGTGTCCGGGCTCACCGCGTGGCTGGAAGCGGCCGCCCGGTCCTGACAGGCGGTGATCGCCCCTGGTCACGCCCTGTGCGCAAGCCCTTACCGGGGTTGACGGGGCGTGCGCACCCGGGCACAGTGGGCGGGATTCGACGCGCACACCCCCGGCGCCGCCGGGGGTTCGGGTGCGGACCTACCGAAGCGGGAAGGCGGACGCATGCGGGAGAGCGGTGCATGGCAGGGGGCCGTGCCGGCCGGGACGCTGAGCGGGCTGGCCGAGGTGCTCTACCGCAACGCCGAGGAGCTCCCCGGCACCGAGGTGGTCTCCCGGCGCGGTGACGACGGCGCCTGGGAGCGGGTCACCGCCGCCCGCCTGCTCAGCGAGGTCACCGCGGTCGCCAAGGGCCTGATCGGCGCCGGGGTTGGCGTGGGCGACCGGGTGGTGCTGGTCGGCGACGCCCGCTACGAGCAGGTGCTGCTGCAGTTCGCGGTCTGGGCGGTGCGCGCGGTGGCGGTGCCGCTGCCGGCCGCGTGCGCGCCCCGGCGGCTGCTCGCGGTGGTGCGCGACTGCCGCCCGGCCGCGGTGGTGCTGCAGGACGGGCGCCAGGCCGAGGCGGCCACCGCGGCCGCCCGCGAGGTGCCGGACCTGGGCCGGGTCTGGCGCCTGGACGGGCCCGAGGGGCTGGAGGCGGTCACCCGCCCCGGCGCCTACATGGACTCCTCCTCGGTGCGGTTCCGCATGGAGGAGACGGTGCGCGAGGACCCGGCGGTGATCGCCTACCCGGCGTCGGTGGAGGGGCCGGGCCGGGGCGCGGTGCTCACCCACGGCAACCGCCTGGACTCCGCCGATGCGCTGGTGCGCCGTCTGGCGCCGGCGCTGGAGGGGGTGGAGCCGG
>NZ_ANAD01000050.1 GCF_000341245.1 Nocardiopsis halophila DSM 44494 | reverse complement strand
CCGCCTGCATGCTGGCGCGGGTGCGGCTGGGGGTGCTGGAGCCGCGGGCCGACGTGCAGGCCGAGCTGCGGGCGTTCAAGCCGACGGTGCTGGTGACCGGCCCGCGGCTGCTGGAGGGCGTCTACAACGCCGAGTCGAACAAGGCGCGCCAGACCGGCTGGGACAACCACAACGCCTTCGGCGCCGCCACTGAGCTGGCCGTGGACTTCGACAAGGCCGGGCGCAAGGGCGCCTGGCGGCGGGTGTCCAAGGCGATGTACGAGTGGATGTACACCCGGGTGCGCGAGGCGCTGGGCGGCCGGGTGCGCCTGGTGGTGTGCGCGGGCGAGCCGCTGGGCGCGCGCATGGACCACTTCTTCAACGGCGCCGGGGTGCCGCTGATGCAGGTCGCGGGCACGGCCGAGGCGGGCGGCGCGTTCTGCGCCAACGGGCCCCAGGACCGGCGCGCGGGCACCCAGGGGCGGGCCCTGGAGGGCGCCGAGGTGCGCCCGGGGCCCGGCGGCGAGCTGTTCGTGCGCGGGCCGGGCGTCTTCCCCGGGTACTGGAACGACCCGGACGCGAGCCGGGAGGCGCTGCGCGACGGGTGGCTGGCCACCGGGGTGACCGGGGACGTCGACGACGAGGGGTATGTGACCGTGCGGGGGCGGCTGCGCGTGCAGGCGTGCGCGGCACCGGCGCGGCCGCGCGCCGCCGAGGCGGCGCCGGGCGCGGCCCCCGCGGCGACAGCGGCGGCGGAACCGGGGGCCGCCGTGCAGGGGGGCGCGGTCGCCGAGCGCCCGGCCGAGCCCGCCCCGGCCACCCCCGAGGAGCTGGTGGCCGACCTGGAGCGGCGGCTGCGCGAGCACTCGCTGGTGCGGCAGGCGATGGTGATCGGGCGCGGGCGGCCCTACTGCACGGCGCTGGTCACGCTCGCCTCGGACCAGCTGGAGTACTGGCGGCTGGTGAACAACCGCCCGCTGAACACCTCGCCGGAGGAGATCGCCTCCGACCCCGACCTGCTGCGCGAGATCGGCGCGGCGGTGGGGGAGGCCAACCGCTCGGTGCCCCCGCAGCTGGCGGTGCGCGCCTTCCACGTGCTGGCCGAGGAGTTCACGGTGCAGAGCGGCCTGGTGCTGCCCAGCGGAGAGCTGCGCCGCGACGCGGTGCTGCGCGCCTTCGCCGAGGAGATCGAGGGCCTGTACCGCGCGCCCGAGCCCGGCAGGCAGGGCTGAGGGGGCGCCCGCGCCCGAGCGCCATGGGCGGGCCGGGCTGCCCTCACGCCGCGGTTCGTGGCGCAGACCGGTCATGCCGCGGGTCATTCGGGCGGTGACCATACCCCCGGGGCGTCCTCGCTCCAGCCGAGGGCCTTGAGGAGGGGGTGTCCGTTCCCGTACCTGGGGCCGGGGTTCTCCAGCTTGGCGATGAAGCGTTCGAGGTCGCTCTCGATGACGGTCGGCTCGCGGTCGGTGTCCTTGTCCGCCGCCGTGGCGATCCACAGGGTCCCCAGGGTCCCGGTGGTGCGGATGTGCCAGCGGCACCCGTAGTGGGCCTTCAGGAGGTTCAATACGATCTTCGCGTCCATGGGCTCACGGTCCATCGGTCAGCCGCTGTCCGACAGTCCACGTCAGAGGCTGTCCACAGGCGTCCATCGGCGTCCCTGGGTGTCCGACCGCTGTGCCAGCATGGTCCACGTGAGCTTTGCGAGCGACCTCAAGGCACTCCGAGAGGCGCGGGGCGCCTCCCGTGAAGCACTGGCCCGTACGGCCTCGCTCAGTACGAGCATGGTGGCCAAAGCTGAACGGGGCACCCGCGCCTTGAAACGGCCGGCGGTCGAGGCCATGGACCGGTTCCTCGAAGGGGGCGGACGGCTTCTGGCCGCGTGGGAGTCGGAGGGCAAGGCGGCTGCGCTCCCGTCCTGGGCGGCTCGGGCGGTGGAGTCGGAAGCCCGCGCCGCCGCCATTTCAGCGTTCTCTGGGCTCGTCGTCCCAGGGCTCCTGCAGACGGCGGCCTATGCGAGGGAACTGCTGCGGGCAGGGAACCCGGACATGTCGGCGGAACGGATCGAGGCCGTCGCACTGTCCCGGACGTCGCGCCTGGACAAGCTGCGGGGACGGGAGCTCCAGTTCGTGATCTTCGAGCCTGCGCTGGAGAATACGGTCGGCGACGCGGCCATCATGCGGGACCAATTGGACCACCTGTCCGGTGCCGATGATGTGCGCATCCTGGTCCTTCCCCAGAGGGTCGGGATCGCCGTCTGGGCCACAGGCGGATTCCGGTTGCTAGAGTTCGCCGACCGCCCGGCCCTGGCGCACACCGAGGACGCCGTCTCCAGCCGAGTGGTCACGGAGCCGGACGAAGTCCGGCGGATCTCCCGGCTGCTGAACACCGCGTTGGCATGGTCCCTCAACCCCTCGGACTCGCGGGCCCTGATAGAGAGGAAGCGCAGTGCTTACACATGAATTCACGAAGTCCAGCCGCAGTCAGGTTCGGGGAGAATGCGTGGCTGCGAGAGTGGAGCCGAGCGGGGAGGTCGAGGTAAAGGACACGGCGAATCCGGCCCTGACACTCGGTGTTCCGGCTGGCGAGTGGGTGGCGCTCCTCAAGGCCCAGGGGCAGGCCTTTTCGGCATAGCCGAGGACCGCATGCCGGGTAGAGGCGTGTCCCCTGGTTCCGGCCCGGGACACGTCCCCCGCCCCCTCAGTCCGCCCCTCAGTTGTTGTTCAGCCAGGCCAGGACCGCGCGTACGCGGCGGCTGTCGTCGCCGGACGGCGGCAGGTCCAGCTTGGTGAAGATGTTGTTGATGTGCTTGCTGACCGCCTTCTCGGTGATGAAGAGCCGCCCGGCGATCGCTGAGTTCGAGCGCCCCTCGGCCATCTCGGCCAGCACCTCCTGCTCGCGCGGGGTCAGCGACGCCAGCGGCCCCTCGTCGCCGTGCTTGGCCAGCAGCTGGGAGATGACCGCCGGGTCCATCGCGGTACCGCCCTCGGCCACCCGGCGCACGGCGTCGAGGAACTGCCCCACGTCGAAGACCCGGTCCTTGAGCAGGTAGCCCACCGCCCCGCGGTCGTCGGAGAGCAGTTCGCGCGCGTACAGCGGCTCCACGTGCTGGGACAGCACCAGGATGGGCAGCCCCGGCACGTGCCCGCGCGCCTCGATCGCCGCCTGCAGGCCCTCGTCGGTGAAGGTCGGCGGCAGGCGGACGTCCACCACCGCCACGTCCGGGCGGTGCTCCACCAGGGCGTCCCGCAGCTGGGGCCCGCTCTCCACGGCGGCCACGACGGTGAACTCGTGGGCCTCGAGCAGGCGGATCAGCCCGTCGCGGAGGAGGGCCAGGTCTTCGGCGATGACAACGCGCACGGCAGCTCCATGGTCACGATGGTCGGCCCGCCGGCCGGGCTGACGATGTTCATCGTCCCATCGAACGAATCCAGTCGGCGCCGGATCCCCCGCAGCCCCGAGCCCCCGGACTCCTCGACGCCCCCGCGCCCGTCGTCGCCGACCAGGATCGCCATGCGGCCGTGCACGTGGTTGATGCGCACCCAGGCCCGGGAGGCGCCGGAGTGCTTGGCGGCGTTGGTCAGCACCTCGGCCACGGCGAAGTAGGCGGCCGACTCCACCGGGGCGGGGGCCCGCCCGGGAAGGTCGATGGCGACCTCGATGGGCAGCTGCTGGGACACCGCCAGCGCGCGCACCGCCCCGTCCAGCCCGCGCTCGACCAGCACCGGCGGGTGGATCCCGCGTACCAGGTCGCGCAGCTCGTCCAGGGCCTGGCGGGTGGCCTCGCGGGCCTCGGCCAGCAGCCGCCGGGCGGTCTCGGGGTCCTGGGCCATCAGCTCCTCGGCCATGCCCAGGCTCATGCCCAGCGCCACCAGACGCGCCTGGGCGCCGTCGTGCAGGTCGCGCTCGATCCGGCGCACCTCCGAGGCCTGGGCGTCGATGGTGTCGGCGCGGGAGGTGGCCAGGTGCTGCACCCGGGCGTGCAGGCGGGCCTTCTCGGTCGGGGCCAGCAGCCACCGGCTCAGCCGGGCGTACAGCCGGAGCAGCCCGGGGGAGGCGGTCCAGAACAGCGCCAGTTCCAGCACGGCGGGGACGAGCGCCACGAAGGCCTCGGTCTGGCCCTGCACGGGCAGGCCGTACAGGTCCGGAACGGCCCGCCACAGCACCGTGGCGTAGAGGATCTGGTAGACGGCGTGGCCGATGAGCAGCGCGGGCATGCCGGCGAGCAGTGCCCCCACGGTGCCGTTGAGCAGCAGCCAGGCCATGTCCCGCCAGGTCCCGGGGTCGGCGAACACGGCGCGGATGCGGTCGGGCAGGGTGCCCTGCGGCAGCGGGCTGTAGGGGGAGGGGACGGGGCCCTCGTCGAGGAACATGCCCAGCACCCGGCGGTTGGTGTCGGCCAGGCTGCGGATGAGCGGGGTGACCATGACCGCCATGGGCAGGCCGATCCAGATCGCCGACAGCCCCAGGGACACGGTGAACACCACCAGCAGGACCGTCCCGCTGACCGCGAGCGCCACCAGCAGCAACGACCAGGCCAGCAGGAGCAGGCGTCCGGTGGCAGGGCGGTCGGGTCGGATCATCGGCGGTTCCCTCGGCTGTGTCGGGTGCAGGCGGCCGCGGTGGCGCTGTGCGGCGCCCCTTCCATTGTGGCGGGGGGCGCGGCGGCGCGCAGTGGTGCGGGGTCCCCTGTCCGTCCTCGTCCGGGCCGGTGCGTCCGGCCCGCGCCGGGGCCTGCCCGGGCGTCCCCGCAGGCCCCGGCGGCGGGCGGGGGAGGGGCGTGGGAGGATTCCCGGGCGGTGCGGCCCCCGGCAGGGCCGCGGATGCGGAGCGGAAGGAGAGCGGACGGCGATGGGCGCAGCGGCACCGGCGGCACCGGAGCGGGGCGAGGGCGAAGGGCGTGTGGCGGTCGTCACCGGCGCCGGGAGCGGGATCGGGCGCGCGGTGGCGCTGGAGCTGCTCGGGCGCGGCTACGAGGTGGCCCTGGCGGGGCGGCGCCGGGACCGCCTTGAGGAGACCGCGCGCATGTCCGCGGCGCCCGACAGGGGCGTGGCGGTCCCCGCCGACGTGGCCGACCCCGACGCGGTGCGGGCGCTGTTCGACGCCGTGGACGAGCGCTGGGGGCGCGTGGACGTGCTCTTCAACAACGCCGGGGCGATGCCGTCGCCGACCCCGGTGGACGAGGTCGGCGACGAGGAGTGGCGGCGGGTGGTCGACGTCAACCTGACGGGCGCCTTCTGGTGCGCGCGGGAGGCCTTCGCGCGGATGCGCCGCCAGGAGCCCCGGGGCGGGCGCATCATCAACAACGGGTCGGTCTCGGCGCAGGTGCCGCGGCCGATGTCCGTGGGCTACACCGCCACCAAGCACGCCGTGACCGGGCTGACCAAGTCGCTGGCGCTGGAGGGGCGGCCGCTGGGGATCGCCTGCGGGCAGATCGACATCGGCAACGCGGCGACCGAGCTGACCGAGGGCATCGCGGCGGGCACGCTCCAGGCCGACGGGGGCCGCGCCCCGGAGCCGGTGTTCGACGCGGCGTACGTGGCCCGCGCGGTGGCTGACATGGCAGCCCTGCCATTGGAAGCCAACGTGCAGTGGATGACGCTGATGGCCACCGGCATGCCCTACATCGGCCGGGGGTAGAGGCGCTCGCCGCAGGCGCCGCCGGGCGCCCATGGCCGCGCCCGGCGGCGTTCCAGGACCTCCTCAACGGTCTTGGGTCCCGCGATGCAGGGGAGGGCGGGTGCGGTATCGGTTGCGTGTCCCAGAGCGCTAGGGAGAAGCGAAGCGACGCCGCCTTAGAATCTACGTCGTAAAGCCCGTAGTTGTGAGGGGACCCGACCCCTTCAACCATCATTGAGGAGCGGCTACGCCGCACTCATCCCCTAAGAGCGCGAGCGAGAGGTCCGAATGCCTGTCTCCGGCCCCCTCCTGCGAGCCCTGACCGGTCGCGGCCGTGGATCGCCTTCAGCCTCGTCGGCCGGCCGTCGAACGCGACGGGTGCGGCCCGGCTCTCACTCTGAGGACCTCCGTTCTCATGCGGCTCTTATGAGGGGGACCCAGGATGAGGGGCATGAGCGAGACGACACGTCCGAGACCGCACCGCCAACGCCTCCGGGCCGGTGATGCGTTCTTAGTCGGTACAGGGGCACTGGCGGCGCTCCTCCTGGCCGGGCACCGCCTCGTCCCCGGGGACCTCGGCGTGTTCCTCGACTCCGGTCTGCCCTGGGTCGGGCTGCTGATCCTCCCCGCCGCCGCCGGGGCCCTCCTGCTCCGCTCCCGCGCGGGCCTCGCGGCGGTCGGGGTCGCCTCGCTGGTGTGGGCGTTCCTGTTCCTCCCCGCCTACGTCCCCGGACTGGGCGCAGGAAACGGATCGGACACGGGCGCCGGACGGCTGACCGTGGCCACCCTCAACATCGACGCCGAGAACCCTGACCCGTGCGGGGCCCTGCGTGAGGCCTCCGGCTGGGGAGCCGACGTCGTGGCGGTCGAAGAGATCACCGGACCCGCCGAATGCGCCTCCAGCGCACTGGGCGAGAACGGGACATGGATCCGCCAGGGCACCGTGGGCCTGTGGAGCCGCCACCCGGTCGGCGGGCCCGCGCCGCTCGACATCTTCCGGGGGCTCCGGGCGACCGTACACGCCCCCGGCGGCGACGTCGTGGTGCTGGTCGGGCATGTGGCCTCCCTGCGCCCCAGAGCCGTCGGCGAGCGCAACGACTCCCTGGAGGCCCTGGCCGCCGATGCCGAAGCGGAGGGGGAGGGGCCGGTGGTGGTCGCGGGGGACATGAACACCGCTGCCACGGACCGCGCCATGGACGTCTTCGACGGTTTCGGCGAGGCCCAGCGCGCCGCCGGGTGGGGACCGGGCTTCACCTGGTCCTCGTCCGCGTCGATGGTCCGTCTGGACCATGTGTTCTACCGGGGCATGGAGGCCCGTTCCGCCGGGGTCCGCGAGGTCCCCGGCAGCGACCACCGCGGGGTGGTGGCCGAACTGGCCTACGGACGCCCGGCCGGCCCGGCGGGGTGACCGCCATCGGGGCCGGCGGCGCCTACGGTCACCTGGATGCCGAGGCGCCGGCAGCTCCAGGGTGCGCGGCACGGTTCCTCAGGCGCCTCTACGGCCACCGCACGTCCGTCGCGTACGGCAGGTCGCCGATACGGGTGTCCGGGTGGGAGTTCAGCTCCTCACGGAGCTGCGTCCACGCCGCCTTGGCGGTGTTGTCGGTCCTCTCGCACCCCCCGCGCTGCTTGCAGGCGATGCGCTGCGACATGGACCCGGCGAAGCGCACCGGCCCTCCGCCGTGGTCCGCGCCCCAGGCGCTGACCGCCGCCCACTGGCGGGCCTGGATCCCGTCGGTCCGGTAGATCTGCGGGACCGCCCGGATCCGGTTCGAAGCCCCGGCCGACACGTAGTGCACGTCCGACAGGCTCCAGCCGTTGTTGCACGAGGTGGAGGAGGAGCCGTACTGCGGGCACCCGCCTGCGGAGTTGGCGGCGTACAGGCGGGTGGACGATCCCGAGGTGTAGGCGTCGACCCACGCCCTCGCCCAGGACGCCGACGACCACTCGGGCTCGGCGTCCACGGCTCCTGCCACCGACACCCGCCCGCCGGACACGCGCGCGGCGGCCCGGTCGACCAGGTCGGCCCACGCGGATCCGGCGCGCGAGCCCGACACCTTCCCGTCGGACTTGTTGTTGACGCCCAGGGCGAGCACGGCCTCGGCGCTTCCGGAGGCGCACTCCTCGAAGCCGTCGGCCCAGGCGGCCGCCGCCTGCACCGCCCGGTCGGCGGGCACGCGCGGGGTGCCGCTCCCGGCGCTGGTGCCGGGTTGACGCAGTTCCCCGCCGGCCTCCTGAGTGCCGAAGAACAGCACGCGCGGGCCGCTGCGGCCCACCTCGCCCTCCGAGCACCCGGCCGAGCGCGCCGCGCTGATGTCGGAGGCCGCGCCGCTCAGCGGCACGTACCGGCTGACGGTGTAGCCGGGGTAGGCCTGGGCGGCGGCGGGGACGGGGAAGAGTGCGAGGGCCAGCGCAGCGCCCGCCAGGGTCGCGCCTGCGCGGCGGGCGGGGCCGGATTGGGCGCAGTGGGTGCGTCGGGCCGGTGGCATGGCGGGGTTCCTCCTCTGGCGCGGCTTGTGGGCGGCTCCATTGAGCCGCAAGAGGCGGGCGACGCGTGTGACGATCCGGAGTCGGGTGATTCGCGGATGTACGCGGACGGAGAGGCGGAAACCAGGAGCAGGCGGTGGTGGCCCCGCGCCGATCCGCCACGGGCGCCTCCGCACACGCGCCCCTTGGCCCCGTCGACCGCCCCTTCTGCTTCTGTGCCGTTCGGCCTTCCGGCCGGTGGCCGCCTCCGGCCCGGGTGGTCTGTGTGGGGCCCGGGTTCGGGTGCGGCGGTCGTGTCCGCCGGCGCGGTGGAACTCTGCGGGCCCCGGCCGT
>NZ_ANAD01000049.1 GCF_000341245.1 Nocardiopsis halophila DSM 44494 | reverse complement strand
CCGACTCTCCCGAGATCAACGGCGAGGAGGGGGGTGCGCACCCGGGGGTGGGGACGCCGATCACGCCGCAGCGGTCGCACCGCTCCAGCGGACACGACCGGTACGGCGTCCGCTTCGGCCTGGGCGCATGAAAAAGACCCCGCCCGAGGCAGGGTCCGGCAGGGTCTAAGTGTGCGGGCCGATACGGCGGTCGCCTCACGGCGCAGGGCGCAACGCGGCTCCGAAGACCGCCGGGTCGCCCGAGGGCGCCCGACGCGGTATTCCGCGAAGGCATTGAATGGAGCCCGGGGGACACTTTCTACCGCACCGGCCCGCACCCCCTCCAACGGAGGGCGGGGCCACCCTATTCCACACAGAGGGGGTGGCGCATCCGGAACCGGGGCGACGGCGCGCCGAAGCGACACAGGCCACGCCGCGCACCCGCCGAAAGGGGGCGAAACGCCCGATCATCGGGGCGGATTCGGGGGACTCGCGCCCGCCGGTTTCCCGCGTGCGGGCCCGACCTGTGATGATTCACCTTGTGTGGCGTGAACTGATCGGTGAACTTTATCCCGAGGCCGACCCCGCGGCCCCGGCGGACGAGGCGATGCTCGCCGAGGTGGAGAAGGCCCTGTCCCTCCCCCTGCCCTTCGAGCTGGCCTCCCTGCTGCGGGAGACGGACGGCGTGTACAACGAGTACGGCGACGCCGTGGTGTGGAACGCCGAACGGCTCATCGAGGACAACCTCGCCATGCGCTCCGAGCCCGACTACGTGGAGCTGTACGCCCCCTTCGACGAGATGATCTTCTTCGGCGACAGCGACATGGGGCCGCAGTTCGCCTACGTGCACACCGACTACGGTCCCGGCATCGTCGTGTGGGACCACGAGACCGACCGGCGCCGCCTGGCCGTCGTCTCGCTCCGCGACTACCTGGTGCGCTGCTTCACCCAGGGCAACGGCTGGTACCGCTGAGGCGCCGGAGCCGGGCGGGGCCGTGGGGGCGGCCGGAAAACCGGTGGGATCCGGCCGGAACCGGACTCTAGGATCGGGCGCGATGAGCGAACACATCGAACTGATCCGGTCCAGCGACCGCCTGACCGACGACCTCGACTACGCCTACGCGGCGGTGACCACCGCCCGCACCGTGTACACCGCCGGGGCCTGCCCTCTGGACGTGGACGGCGCCACCGTCGCCCCCGGCGACTTCCAGGCCCAGGCCCGCCGCTGCATGACCAACCTGGAGACGGCCCTGGACGAGGCCGGGGCCGTCCTGGCCGACGTGGTGAAGTACACCGTCTATGTGGCCTCCTCCCGCCAGGAGGACCTGGTGGAGGCCTGGGACGTGGTCCGCGCCTCCTTCGGCGGCCACGACGCCCCCGCCACCCTGCTGGGGGTGGCGGCCCTGGGCTACGACGACCAGCTGGTCGAGGTCGAGGCGGTCGCCGCCCTGGCGTGAGCGGCGCGGCCGGGGCGGCGACCGTTCCCGCCNGGGCGGCCCCCCCGCCGGCCCGCCTCGCCGTCGGGGCCGTCAGAACCCTCAGAGCCGGTCGAGCAGCTCGGCCTTCTTGGCGCTGAACTCCTCGTCGGTGAGCAGACCCTCGGCGTGCAGGCGCCCCAGCTCGCGGATGCGCGCGTAGACCACCTTGCTCTGCGGGTCGGGGTCCTCCCCTCCTTCCTCTGCGCCGTCCGGGTCGGCCTCCGGGAGGGCGGGGCTTTCGGGGGAGGGGGCCGCCTGCAGGGCCGCCGCGTCACCGGGCCTGCCCCCGCTCCACAGGTAGGCCGTCACGGTCGCGGCCATGAGCAGAGCCCTGCCCTGCTCGGCTCCCTCGTCGAAGAGCAGGCAGGCCAGGTCCTTGGCCGGCTTGACGGCCTTGCGCTTGCCCCCGCTGCGCTCCACCACCCGCAGCAGTCCGTACTCCCACCCGTCCGAGGGGACCCACTCCACCTTCTCGATCCGCTCCAGCGGGTACTCCATGCGCTGCTGCGCGCGCTTGGGGCCCGAGGCGTTCCCGGCCCATTGAAGGCTCAGCGACGACCCGTCGAAGGCCGCGGTGCCCTCGTGCACCTGGATGTGCAGGGGCAGGGGCGCCACGAGCCGGGTGGCGGTGTCGGGCGCGGGCGTCCCGGCCCGTCCGGCGGCGAAGCGGATCTGGTCGGCGTGGTATTCGGCGACCAGCTCCTGCTTGGCGTCGCCGGTCAGCAGGAAGGGTTCGTCGCGGGAAAGGGAGGCGCCGACGAAACTGTAGGGGTCGGTCCGCTCGTGCAGGCGCAGCCGCAGCTCCCAGCCCTTTTTCTTGCCCCCGCCCTTGCGCGGGCGGAATTCCACGTCGGCGATGGCCTCCATGGGGACCTCGGAGCGCACGAGCGCCTTGTGCAGGGCCGGTGCGAGCCATCCGGTCGCGTACTCGATGACGACCTTCTCGTCGTCGAAGCTCCAGCTGCCCTGCTTGCCCGTGACTTTCTCCATTGGTCGATCATATTGGCGGCGGGCGGGGGTTCTGTGCCCGTGAGCAGGCCGCTCGCGGCCGTCCCGGGGAGGCCGTTCCCGGCGGACGTGACCTGCGAATTTATGCTATTTTGCGAAGGTCTGTGCGCCGGCGGGGGACCACCCGCCGCCGCACCCCGGTCACCAGGTGTAGTGGAAAAGAGCGAGCACAGCATGTCCGAGCAGTCCACCCCCGAGCGCCCCGTCGACGTGCGGGTGCGTGTGCAGGGCGAGCCCGTCGACGACTTCCCCGAGACGGCGCCCGAGGCGGCGCGCGGCCGTGTGCGCCGGATCACCGTGACCGGTGAAGAGGTGCTGCACCGGGCCAACAAGGACGTCGACGCCTCCATGTTCGGCTCCGCCGAGCTCTCGGCGCTCATTGACGACATGTTCCTGACCATGTACGCGGCCGAAGGGGTGGGCCTGGCCGGCAACCAGGTCGGCGAGGACCTGCGGCTGTTCGTCTACGACTGCCCCGACGACGACGGGGTGCGCCACGTGGGCCACGTCGTCAACCCGGTGCTGGCCGAGCGCGAGGCGGGGGCGGCCCTGGCCGTGGAGAACGAGGGCTGCCTGTCGGTGCCCGGCCCGCACGCCGAGCTGGCGCGCGCCGAGTACGCCAAGGTGACCGGTTTCGACAAGGACGGCGCCCCGGTGGAGATCGAGGGGACCGGCTACTTCGCACGCTGCCTGCAGCACGAGACCGACCACACCTACGGGCGGCTGTACATCGACCGCCTGGCCACGCGGCCCCGCAAGAAGGTCCTCAAGCAGATGAACGAGATGGCGGCCGACGTGTTCGCGCGCCGTGAGGCCAACGCCGCCAAGCTGCGGGAAGAGGGCATCGGCCGGGACTCCTGACCCCGCTGCGGAGCGCATGGCCCCGCTGCGCGGCTGCGGGCCGCGCAGCAGGGCGGGGCCGTGGGCCCGTCCGCCGGGGGGAGGGGACGGAAGCGGAGCGCGTCCGAACGATGGCATCATGTGTCGGAGTTCCCCTCCCGGCGGTCCCGCCAGCACGTTTTCGTGTGCTGCCGAGGACGGCTGCCGACGACCCCACGGTAAGGAAAGTCCCCGACAATGCTTGCGGAAGTAGCGCGAACCCCCCGCTTCGCTCTCGTCCCGGTCGCCGCACTGCTCGCCCTGGCGGCGTGCGGGGGCGGCGGTGAGGAGTCCGCCGCCGCCGACGACCCCGCCCCTGAGGAGGCGGCGGTCGAGACCCAGGACACGGGCGCCGAGCCGCCCGGGGAGCTGGAAGAGGGCGCGGTGCCCGAGGAGCTCCCCCGGCTGGACGAGGAGGACCTGCCCGAGGAGCCCGGGGACGACGCCCCGCTCGGCGAGCGGATCGCCTTCGAGGCCTTGGACAAGATCTCCTCCTTCGCCCAGACCGCCGACCCCGGGGCCGAGTACTCCTGCCCCGACATCGCGGGCGAGGAGGGCGAGACGGCCACCTGCACGGTCACCTTCATGGGCGAGGAGTTCGAGTACTCGATCGACATCGAGTCCTCGGGCTTCATCGTGCAGTACCAGCAGGACATGCCCGAGGGGCCGGTCGTGCGCGAGGCGGTGCAGGACCAGCTGCGCTACAAGACCAGCGCCGAGCGGGTGTTCTGCGACATGGACGACGTGGCGCGGGCCGCCCCCGAGTCCGAGGTCGAGGACGCGACCTGCTACTACGAGCGCGACGGCCGGGTCGAGGAGACCGGGCTGTCCGTCAACACCTACGGCTACGCCGAGTTCGACGAGAGCCGGTAGGCGCGCCGGTCCGCGACGCCGGCGGCGTGCGACGCGCCGGAAGCGGTGATCGCGCGAGACGAGGGCCTTCTGCTCCCGGTGCGGACTGTGGCGTCTCCACCGGGCGCCAGGAGGCCCTCTTGCCCTGTTCGGGGGTGCGGCGCCCGGCCCGTTCCAGGACGGCGTCCGCGGGAGGGCACTGTCGGCGGATTCGGCGGGTCTCACCCCGGGCGCAGTCCGGCCGGGCGTGGGACCCGGGCGGTGGGCGGGGTGGGAGGGCGGCGACGACGAGGCCGGGCGGGGTCGTGTCCGCCGGCGCGGTGGAACCCTCCGGGCCCCGGCCGCCCGCATCGACACCCCCCGTTGATCTCGGGAGAGTCGGGGGAATACTCGCCGGTATTACCCCGACTCTCCCGAGATCAACGGCGAGGAGGGGACGCACCGGGGGCGGGGTCGCCGATCGCGCCGCAGCGGTCGCACCGCTCACAAGGACGCGGCCGAGAGTCCCACCACTCCAGCGGACACGACCCCGGGGGGGCACGGGCCTCACGCCGGGCCGCATGGAGCGGCCGGACGGCGCTCTGCGCCGCCCGGCCGCTCCGGCCCCGGCTCCGGGGTCCTTCAGAGCCCTCAGTCCGGGCCCAGAAGGGCCGCCAGAGCTTCGGAGGCCCCGGGGCGGGCCTCCAGGAGGGCGGCCGCCTCACGGGCCGCGGGGGAGCCGGAGGCGCCGGCCCCCGCCCCGGGGCCGGCCCAGGCGCCCTCGGCGCCCAGCAGAGCCGCCACCGCCGAGCACGGGGCCCGGTGGCGGTTCAGCAGTTCCGCGGCGGGCCCGCCGTCCCCTCCGGGGGCGGCGGGCGCCGCGCCGGGGCCCACGGCCTCCGCACCCGCGCCCGCCCACGGCGGTGTCCAGGCGTCCAGCGCCTCCAGCTGGCCCGGGAAGGTGCGCCCGGCCTCGCGCACCAGCGCCGGCATCATCGCCCCGGCGTCCTTGCGCAGCGTCTCCACCAGGTTCGGCAGCCACGGCAGCAGTACCCGGTCGGGCAGCCGTGCGAACGCCTCGGAGACCGCCTCCACCACGAACGGCGCCAGCTCCGGGACCGGCCCCAGCGCCTGGGCGAAGCCGCTCAGGTAGCGCGGGTAGGACGGCACCACCAGCGGGTTGGACAGCAGTTCGGCGCAGCGCCGCCGCAGCCGGTCCCGGCTCAGGGCCCCGACCCGGTTCTGCGCCGCCCACAGCAGCGCCACCTTGGCCGGCTCCTCCGGGTGGGACTGGGCCACCGCCAGCTCCAGCTGGTCCCGGTCGCAGCCCAGCGCCAGCGCCGTGCTCTCCAGGGAGAACAGGAAGGACAGCATCGCCGCCACCTGCGCGGCCCCGGCCTCCTCCTCGGCGAAGGCCCGCGGCAGCAGGGTGCAGTAGTGCGCGTACCCGGCGGTCACGAACGCCTCGCACCAGGCGGGCAGGCCCGTCCCGGTCCCGCGGAAGTGCGCCACCAGCGCCCGGAACCGGCGCAGCACCTCGGGGGCGCCGTCGGCCGAGCGCTCGGCCGCGAGCACCTCCACCGCGCGCCGCCCCAGCTCGGCCACGAGCACCGGGGAGTCCAGCAGCACGATGGCGTCCTCGACCGCCCCCAGCACCGAGGCGGCCGTGGCCCGGGGGTCCCAGGCGGCCCGCCGCAGCCGCTGCTCCAGCACCTGCTCGACGGTGACGCCCTCATAGCCCAGCTCGATGAGCGAGCGCTGGTCGCGGCCGAGGGAGACGTCCCAGCTCTCCTGTACCGACCGGTCGCCCAGGGCGCACGCCCCGGCGATGGGCCGCACCACCTGGTCGGGCAGCACCCGGCGCAGCCGCCACAGCAGCCGCGAGGCCGGCTCCAGCTCCGGGTCGGCCCGCAGGTCGACGAGGATCCGCTGCACCGTGCGCTTGCCCAGGTCCACCCCCAGCGGCTCCAGCCGGTCGGCCACGTCGCGGGCCAGCGGCGGCATCGAGTCGTAGCCCACCGAGCCCACCCGGTCCCCGCCGAGCAGGATCTCGCACAGCCGCCGCACGTCCCGCCGGCCCGGGACGGTGTCCTTCTCGATGCAGGTGACGGCCGCGTCCTGGAAGTCGTAGGGGGTGGGGCGGGCCCGGTCGCGCAGCCCCGCCAGCAGCACCGCGGTCTCATAGACCGCGATGGCGTCGGCGGTGCTCGCGGCGTAGCCGTTGCGCCGGGCCAGCCGCACGATGTCCACGCACCAGGTGCGCAGCTCGGCCTCGTCGAGCGGGTCCAGGGCGGGCGGCGCCGACAGGTACCCCGAGAGCCGGGCCGGGTCGGGCCCGGCGGCCGGCACGGGTACGGCCGGCCGCTTGGCCGCGGCCGCGGCCCTGCCCTTCTGGCCCTTGAGCCGGAAGGGCCGCACCGACCGCGCCGAGACGTGCTTGGACCAGGTGGCCGCGGCGACCGACACCGCCCCCTGGGCCAGCCCGAACTGCGCCTCGATCGCCGAGTTGCTGGAGGGGATGAGCCCGTAGAGCCACTGGGTGGGCGTGGGCGGCGGGATCGCGAAGCCGCCGTCGCCGGCCGCCGACCCGGCCTGCTCGACGGGGCTGGCGGCGTGGAAGGCGCCGCACACGAACACGCACTCCGAGGGGGCGGCGCCCGAGGAGGCCAGGTGCTCCCGGATGCGCCGCCACATGTGCCGCTCGCGGTCCTCGTCCACGGCCAGCCGGGGGCCGTGCGGCGACAGGCGCCGGAACAGCCCGCCGACGGCGACCATGACCTGCCGGTAGGTGTCGTGGTCGGCCCGGGCCAGCGGCTGCTCCACGTACTGGTCCCACCATTCCGACCAGTGCCGCACGCGGCCGCGGTGCAGCAGGTGGCGCTCCAGGTCGGCGAAGCGCGGGCGCAGGTCGCCGATCTCCACGCCCACCGCGCCGCCGTGCAGCCCGGCGGCCTCCTCGGCCCGCTCCGCGTCGTCGTCCCCGTTCCCGTCGCCGTCCCGGGCGCCGCCGGCCCGGGCTGCGGCCTCGGCGCGGGCGTCCCACTGGAAGACCAGGTCGACCGGGCGGTCCACCGCCACCAGCTCCACCCCCGGCGTCTGGAGGGCGTAGGCGATGGCCTGGTACTCGGCCGAGGCCTCGGTCACCGGGGCGACCACGCTCAGCGGGCCGCCCCGGGAGGGCAGGTCCTCGGGCCGCGAGGCGAAGGCCTGCAGTGCCACGGGCAGCCGGCAGTTGTGCAGCTCGGACAGGAGCGGCGCCAGGTCCTCGCACAGCTCCACGAAGACCACCCTGGGGCGCTTCTCGCGCAGGCGGCGCGCCATGGCCAGCGCCGAGGCGGGGGAGTGGTGCGCGACGGGGACGACCTCCACCGGCTCGCGCACCGCCCGGTCCACGTCGTCGACCATCCCGGCCAGGATGTCGGCGGCGGCGCCGGGCGCCCCGGCGAACTCCTCGGCCGCCTCGCGCAGGTGCTCGCGCAGCGGGGCGAAGGGGGCGGCGCCCGCCGGGGCGCCGCCGGTCGCGGTGGCGCCGCTCACGACAGCGCCTCGATCGCCTGCTTGCCGCC
>NZ_ANAD01000048.1 GCF_000341245.1 Nocardiopsis halophila DSM 44494 | reverse complement strand
GGGCGCCCCCCGCCGGGGCGCCGCCGGTCGCGGTGGCGCCGCTCACGACAGCGCCTCGATCGCCTGCTTGCCGCCCTCCAGGAACTCCGGCCAGGGCCCGCCTTGCTCGGTGCCGCGCGGCTCGACCACGCCGTGCCAGAACTTGTTGAGGATGGCCAGGTCCTCGGGGGTGCGGCGGGCCAGCGAGCCCACCATGGAGGAGGCCAGGGTGCCGGCGCGCAGGGTGCTGTCGCCGAAGAAGTGGCTGTGCAGGATGGCGTCCTCCAGCACCCCGATCTGCTCGGCGGTGGACAGCGCCGNNGGCGGCCGCCGCCGAGGCGGCCCGCAGGTCGGTGAAGCTCTGCAGCAGCACGTCCAGCAGCGAGGGCGGCACCTCCAGGGAGATCTCGTGCCGGCGCAGCAGCTCGGTGGTGCGGAAGCGCACGATCTCGGCCTCGCTGCGGCGGTTGGAGACCACCGGGATCTTGACGAAGTTGAAGCGCCGCTTCAGCGCCGAGGACAGGTCGTTGACGCCCTTGTCGCGGCTGTTGGCGGTGGCGATGACCGCGAAGCCGGGCTTGGCGAAGACGGTGTTGTCCTCGTTGAGCTCGGGGATGGACACGTACTTCTCCGACAGGATGGAGATCAGCGCGTCCTGCACGTCGCTGGTGGAGCGGGTCAGCTCCTCGAAGCGGCCGACCGCCCCGCGCTCCATGGCGGTCATGATCGGCGAGGGGATCAGCGCCTCGCGGGACTGGCCCTTGGCGATGACCATGGACACGTTCCAGGAGTACTTGATGTGGTCCTCGGTGGTGCCGGCGGTGCCCTGCACCACCAGGGTGGAGTCGCCGCACACCGCCGCCGACAGCAGCTCGGCCAGCCAGCTCTTGCCGGTGCCGGGGTCGCCGATGAGCAGCAGGCCGCGGTCGGAGGCCAGGGTGACGATGGCGCGCTCGACGAAGGAGCGGTCGCCGAACCACTTCTGGGCGATATCGCGCTCCAGGCCGTCGCCGGGCTCGGAGCCCAGGACGAAGGCCCGCACCATCTTGGGGCTGAGCCGCCAGGAGGAGGGTTTGGGGCCGTCGTCCACCGACGCCAGCCAGGCCAGTTCCTCTGCGTACTCGACCTCGGCGGGGGCGCGCAGCATCTGGTCGGTCATTCGGGGGTCCACTCCTAGCCGAGAAAGTTCTTCAGCTCGAAGACGAGCTTGTCGATGTGCCCGGAGAGCACGGGGGTTCCCATGTCCTTGAAGCGCTGGCGGAACCAGGGGTTGACGCTCTGCCGCCCGCCGCTGGTGACCGACCCGACGGGGATGAAGCGCACGCCCGAGCGGTGCAGGGCCTCCATGCCGCCGAAGACCGGGCGCTCGTTCCACTCGAAGAAGTCGGAGATCCACACCACGACGGTGTTGCGCGGGTCGGCGACCTTGGGGCGGACCTGCTCCAGGGCCGCGCGGCCGTCGGTGCCGCCGCCCAGGCGGGTGCGCAGCAGCGTCTCGAAGGGGTCGTGCACCCAGGGGGTCAGGTCCAGGGCGCGGGTGTCGTAGGCGACCAGGTGCACGTCGACCTTGGGCAGCCCGGTGAAGATGGAGGCCAGGATGGTGCAGTTGACCATCGCGTCCACCATCGAGCCCGACTGGTCGACCACGACGATCAGCCGGGCCGGCTCGATGCGCTTGGCGGTGCGCCGGTAGAACAGCCGGTCGACGTAGAGCCGCTGGTCCTCGGGGTTCCAGTTGGGCAGGTTCTTCCAGATGGTGCGCTGCAGGTCCAGGTTGCGGAAGACGCGCTTGGGCGGCACCGAGCGGTCCACGGTCCCCGCGGACGCCTGGCTCACCCGGGTGCGCAGCACCTCGGCCACCTCGTCGACGTAGCGGCGGATCAGCGCCTTGGCGTTGGCCAGCGCCGTGCCCGAGAGGTGGTCCTTGTCCCGCAGGAGCTGCTCGACCAGCGACATGCTGGGGCTCAGGCGGGAGGCCAGGTCGTCGTCGGCCAGCACCTCGCGCAGCCGCATCCGGCGCACCAGGTCGCCCTCCAGCTCGCCCAGCGAGCCGCCGAGCCCGCCGTCGCGGGGGCGCCCGCGCAGCGACCCGGGGGCGTGTCCGAAGGCCTGCTCCAGCCACCCGGCGTCGGACTGCCAGGCCGACAGGCGCTCGGCGGTGACGTCGCCCGAGCCGGTGGAGAAGACGTTGAGCAGCAGTTTGGACATCAGCGCGGCGCGCCGCACCTCCTGCTCGCCCACGTCCCCGCCGTCGGGCGCGGGCGGATCCTCGGGTGCGGCGTCGCCGGCGGCGGCCTGCGACAGCGCCTCGAACTCGGCGGCCAGGCCGGGGAAGCGCTGCACCAGCGTGTCCACGGTGACCCCGGGGTCCATCAGGGCCGCGGGCAGCCCGGCGTCCTCGGTGGCGGCCACCCCGGCCGACTCCAGGGCGGGCTGCTCCTCGGCCCCGGACAGGCGGGCCAGCAGGCGCCAGTACAGCACCTGGCGGCGGTTCTCGTGGGGGTTGGGCCCCTCGTGCGGGCCCTCGTGTGGGCCCGGGGGCGGGGCGGGCGGGTCGGTTTCGGTCTCGGCCATGCTCACTTCCTCAGCAGCCGTCCGGCGCGCTCGCGGAGCGTGCCCAGGGGGTCGGTCTTCTTCAGCGCCGAGGCGTACTTGGGGTCGGTGGGGCCCATCGCCCAGTCCGCGGTGTGGGTCTGGGAGGCGGGGGCCTTCTTTGCGGCGACCCCGAGCGGCTGCACCGACCACCCGGTTCCGGCGTCCCAGCGCATCAGTCCGATGCAGGCCCCGGAGGCGGCCGCCGCCTTGAGGTCGAGGGACGAGCTCTCGGGCAGGCGGTGCAGGGACACCGGGAGCCGCGTCCCGTCCAGGTCCAGGTCCAGCCCGGGGGCCGGGCTCCGCTTCTTCTTGGCGGCGTAGCCCTCCAGCAGCACGGGCTCGGCGATGCGCGCCGGGTGGCGCTCCAGGGGCGGCACGGCCGGGGCGAGGGCGTCCTCCAGGTGCAGCCTTGCCGCGGCGAACCGGTCGGCGGGCTCGCCGGGGCGGGCGCGCTCGTCGTCCCAGAGCAGGTCGCCCCCGTGCAGCAGGGGCATGCCGGCCACCTCCAGCGCGTGGTGCCCGGCCAGGGCGCCCAGGAGCACGGAGTGGCCGGCCAGCAGGCCCCAGAGCGACTCGCGGGTGAGCACGTCGACCTTGGGAGCCGAGGCGGCCGCGCGCACCAGGCGGGCGGGGTCGCCGCCGGAGGGTTCGAGCACCGCGTGCACCTGCACCTGGAAGGCGGTGGGGTGTTCGTGGACGTCGGCGCCCAGCGGCAGCAGGCGGCCGGAGACCTCTTCGGCGGGGGCGCCGGGCCCGGCGGGGGAGGCGTCCTGGGCGAGCAGGACCGCGCGGGCCCACAGGTCGCTCCACCGGCGCGCGGGCGGGTCCGCCTCGCCCGACAGCGGGCAGTGCGCGCGCAGCTCGGCGCCGAGGCCGTCGATCAGCACCGCCAGGCGCCTGCGGGAGGGGTCCTCCAGCAGCGGGGCCAGGGCGGCGTCGGCCCCGGCGGCCAGGTCCCGGTCGATGCCGCGCCAGCCCGCCACGGCCAGCTCGGCCAGCCAGGAGCGGGCGCCCTCCAGGGCCGGGTCGGCGCCGCCGGCCCCGCCGGCGGGGGAGGCGGCGGATTCGGGGAGGTCGTCGCGGGGGCGGCCCAGGGCGGTGTCCGCCTGTTCCAGGAGGGCGTCGTGCACGGCGCCGGCCAGCGCGGTGCGGGCCCCGGCCAGGGCGGCCGGGGCGGGGCCGGTGGGCCGGCCCGACCCCACGGCGTCGACGGCCGCGCGCACGGAGGCGGCCAGCGGGGTGGAGCCCGTGGCGGCGGCCAGGTCCTCCAGGGCGGCGGTGCCCTGGGCGCCGGGGCGGGCCAGGCCGTCGGCCAGGACGGCGTCCAGGCCGTCGGTGAGCTCCAGGGCCTCCTCGACCCCGGGAGGGGCGGAGTCCAGCAGTTCGGTCAGGCGGGCGGGGAGCATCAGAGCGCCCTCCCCGCGGGGAACCAGTGCATCTCGGGGAGCGGGGCGGTGGTGCCCGGCAGTTCCAGGTAGGACAGGTAGCGCAGGAAGCGGGTGAAGACCACGCCGGTGGGGCCGGGCTCCACCGGGCCGCTCAGCGCGGACAGCGCGGCCTCGGGGGCCTGGTCGGGGTCCAGCCGCAGGTAGGCGGCCACGCGCTCGGCGCCGTAGTGCCGCCGGGCCTCGTCGAGGAGGGCGCGGATGTGCTTGCAGGGGGCGCCGCCCAGCCCGCCGCAGGGGCGGTTGTTGTTGGTCGCGCAGCTCAGGGCGTGGGAACCGGCGGAGACGGAGGAGACGTAGACGCGCTCGCCCGCCGATCCGCTGGAGACCACCCCCTGGACCCGTCCGTCGGCGAGTTCGACGTAGGGGACCTTGGTGAGCTTGCGGGCGTGGACGGGCGGGACCAACGGCACCGTGCTCGGGGGTCCGGGGGCGTGGGGAGCCACGGCATCACCTTCTCGGGGAGGGCACGTTCGGGTGGGCCGACGGACGGCGCCCGGAACGGCGGTTCCGGGCCGGTCGTCGATCGGCGATGGTGTATTCCTATCGGCCCCCGGTGACAGAAACGGAGCCGGAGGGGAGCGGGAGGCCCGAAGCGGCAGGCGCTCCGGTGCGCCCGGAGCGGGACCGGAGGCCGCGGCGCCCGCTTGGGGCCGTGGCCGTTGGAGCGGTGTCCTTTCCGTCCGGCCGGTGCGGCGCCGTCGTGACGGCTCGGTGCCGGGTCGGGCCCCTTCGAAGGCCTGACCGGCGTCCCTTCTGTCGGCGGACGGGCTAAGGCCGCCCGACCGACGGCGGCTGCGGCCGCCGGAAACGAGACCACTCCAACGGAGGCCCTCACGCTTGGGCGCAGGGCTCGGTCCGATGCCCTCTTCCGGTATAGGGGTGTCCGCCCGTGGGCACGGCGCATTCGAGCCGCCCCCGGCCGGGGGCGTGTCCGCCGCCGGCGGGCTGTCGGCCAGGGGTCGATGGAGGGAAGGTGCGTGCGGACCCGCGGTACCGCCGTCCCGGAGAGCGTGTGCACCCCGGCTTCGTTCCCCGCGGTGCCGGTCTGTCCCGAGCTCTGGTCGGGGCCCTGTCGCCGGCGGCTCATGGGCTCCCGTCGGCCCCTGTCAGGCCGGCACGGCTACCAGGGCAGCGTCGGCGCGCTGGGGACCAGGTGGGCGGTGAAGCCCGCGTCGACCAGGGCGGCGTAGGCTTCGCGGACCTGCGGCGGGACCTCCACGGGGGCGCTCCATCCCCGTTCGGCGTAGACCGCCAGGCGCTGCAGGTCCCCGACGAGGAACGCGATCAGCTCCTCGGGCCGGTGCTCGTCGTCGGTGTAGCCCTCGTACCCGCCGCTGAAGGCGTTGAACGCCCACGTCACCCCCGGCCAGTGGACGGCGGCCGAGGCCAGGGCCCGGCGGGCCATGTAGGGCTTGGCGGTGGCCACGGCCGTGCGCACACCGATCCCGCGCTCCTCGCACAGCCGGCGTGCACAGGAGAAGTTCTGGCCGGTGTTGGTGGCGCGGTCCTCGAGCAGCACCGCCTCGGGTGGCAGGCCGGAGGCCTCGGCGAAGACCTCGGCCTCGGAGCGGGCCCAGCGCCGGTGCCCGTCGCCGCCGCCGGTGCGCCGTCCCCGGTCGCCGGAGAAGACCACGAGGGGAGTGGCGCCCCGGCGCCAGAGCCGGGCCGCGTGGTGGGCGACGCGGACGTCATGGCTTCCCAAGGCGAGGACGATGTCGCCCTTAGGGGCGCCCTGCCCGTCGTCGGTGGCGGGGGCGGTGTGGAAGTCCCACAGGACCCTCGCCCATGCGTGCTCCTGCGCACCGACGGTCGATGTGCGCGCGTTCCCGGCCGCTTCCACAGAGTCCACGCCAGGCACACTAGCGCCGCCGGGCCCGGTGTGCGGCCGGGGAGGGGGCGGGGCGGTGTCCCGGCCGTTGCGCGCGGCCCGGGAGGGGGGACGTCCCTCCCGGGCCGCTGCCGCTGCGGGCATGCGCGCCGCGTGTTCTGCGGGACGCCATGGAGCGGCCGGCGCTCCGGGGAGGGCGGCGTCCCGCCGTCGGCGGGGTCCGTCCCGCCGCGGCCGTCTCAGTCCACCCCCGGCGCGCGCCGTGACGCAAGGGTTGCGGAGAGTTGCATGCGTGATGGGCATCACATCGCCGCCGGGCGGGTGGTCCGGGACGCGAGGGGTGCATGACCTGCGGCTCGGCCGGAATCGCCGACCGGGCGACCGGGTGGTCGGACGGTCGGGCGACGTTCCCGCGGTCCCCTCGGAGGCCGCGGCGCTCCCGCGGTGCGGTCGCGCCGGGGCGAGAGAGCCGCGCTGCGGGCCGGGGGACGGTCCCGACCCGCAGCGCGGCCCGTCCTGGGCGGACGCTTCATGAGGTGGTCGATCGGCGCCCCCGAGGGCGGCGCCCGTGCGCGATGCACATGCATCGAACGGACCAGGAATCTAGTGGAAAGAGAGGAATCGGGGCCAGGAGTCACCTTCCGTGAAGAAACCGGAAGGACGGTTTTCTGGGTACGGAGCGTGAGCAGGCGCCGACGCCCGCATGTGAAATGCCCGCTTCGGCCGCGATGTCGGTCACGGGTCGTGGCCGGTCCGGCCGATCACGTAAGCAGAACCGGAAAGGAATGACCGGATCAGGACAATCTTCCCGGTGAGGGTTTCACGTGTAACGTCGCAGGTCACGGAGGTATTGTGTGCACTCCGTAGTCGACGCACGAAATGGGCCCGCCCGCACGAAGTGTCCCGGTTCGCCCCCGCCGTGCGTGCTAGAGCACGCCCGAACGGGCCCTTCTCACCGGAGCCGCTGCACGGGCCGGCGGCGTGCCGCCCCCCGGTCCCCGCCGGCGCGGCGGCCGCGGTCCGCAGGACGTCGCCTCCGGCTTCGACCCCGGAACCCGCACCTGCAGCCCGTGACGCCGTGCATGCGCGCGTCCGGGAGGGCGGTGTGCGCGACGGCGGTACCCGTGGCCGCACCCGGCCCCGCCTGAAGCGCCCGTCCGGGCGGATTTCGACGGGTTCCTCCGGTATCTTGCGGCGTCGGACGCCATCACGACGCGCCATCGGCCGACTCTGTACGGTGCGCCTCCGTGGCCACAGGCGGTGGCCGCCTGCGCACCGGCGCCGGTGCGCCGCCCGCCGGGCGTCCTGCGAACCCCTCCCGATACGGAATGACGAGGACATGAACGAGCGTGCCCCGTATGCGGCCATCCCCTTCCGGCGCGTCGGCGCGGCCGCAGTGGCCCTTCCCCTGACGCTGGCGACCGCATCGTGCGGCCTGTTCGGCGGCGGAGGCGGTGGCGCCGGCGGGGGCGGCGGAGGTGGCGAGGACGCCGTCGAACTCCCCGAGGCCTTCACCCGGGACGCCATGCTCTTCAACTCCGCCGGGGAGAACCAGCGGGCCCGGGTCGAAGTGGTGGCCGTGGAGTCCACAGACGCCTCCTCGGCGGTGCACCTGGACCTGACCAACCTCGGCGAGACCGCCGAGGGCGTCGACCTCGCGGCCACGGAACCGTTCCTGTTCGACCCGGTCGAGGGCACCGCCTACCCCGCACTGCGCGACGGCCCGGTCGACTCGGCCGCCGCCGACGCCTACGGGAGCCACGACGACGGCGCGGACGTGCCCTTCTTCGCCGGAGCCGTCAACGAGATGCGCCTGTACTACCCGCCCCTGCCCGAGGAGGTCGAATACGTGACCTTCGTCGGCCTGGGGGCGGGCGCGATGACCGGTATCCCCGTCGAGCGGGTCGACGGGCACCGCCCGGTCCCCGACCCCGGGGTCGACGGGGAGAACAGGGAGCCGGAGGAGGGGGAGCGCTTGGTTTGGCCCGTGCGCGAGCCCGACGGCGGTGAGCGCGGCGACACCGTCGACACGGTCGGCCTGGTGGAGGGCGGCGGCGCGGCGGTCTCCCGCAACGGCGACCAGGAGACCGTCTCCCTCGACGCCGACGTGCTCTTCGCCTTCGACGAGGCCGAGCTCACCGACGAAGCGGCCGGTCTGCTCGCCGGAGCGGCCGAGGCGGTCACCGCCCACGCGGCCGGCGGCGGGGGCACCCTGACCGTCACGGGCCACAGCGACGGGGTCGGCGAGGACGCTTACAACCGGGAGCTGTCCGAGGAGCGCGCCCGGGTCGTCCGCGAGGAGCTGGAACCACTCCTGGGCGACGGGTTCGACTTCGAGGTGTCCGGAAAGGGGAGCGCCGAGCCGGTGGCCGAGGAGGGCGGCGCCGACGACGAGGAGGCCCGCCGCCTGAACCGCCGGGTCGAGCTGTCCTACACCGCGCGGCCCCTGGCCGGTGCCGCCGACCGGGGCGCGGGCGCCGGGGCGGGCCTGGAGGCGGCCGAGCGGCACGTGGCCGCACCGGCCTCCTACCGGGCGGACCCGGGCCGGGCCGCGGCGGAGCTGGAACACGGAGGGTTCACGCTGTCGGCCTACCCGCTCGTGCGCGACGGCGCCCACGTCATCGCCGAGTTCGACCTGGCCAACACCGGCGCGGCGCCCGCTGAGCCGGACCTGGGCGGCCAGAGCTCGGCCCGGGGCACCTCGCTCAACGGCTTCCGGCTGGAGGACTCCTCCCCGGAGCTGACGCGCTACCCGCTCGTGTTGGACGTGGACGGCGAGTACCGGGCGTTCGCCGAGTGGGCGCGGGAGATCGCTCCGGGTGAGGAGTTCCGGCTGGTGGTGGTCTTCCCGGCGCCGTCGGAGGATGCCGGGTCGGTGTCGCTGGAGGCGGGACCGTTCGGGGCGGCGGACCTGCCGGTCGAGTGAGGGGAGGCGCCCCGATCCTGAGGCGCTGGAGCTGTACCGGCTGAGGAGGGACCTGGACGAGGG
>NZ_ANAD01000047.1 GCF_000341245.1 Nocardiopsis halophila DSM 44494 | reverse complement strand
CGGTTCGGGGCGGCGGCCCTGCCGGTCGAGTGAGGGGAGGCGCCCCGATCCTGAGGCGCTGGAGCTGTACCGGCTGAGGAGGGACCTGGACGAGGTGGCCGTCTACACCGACTGGTTCCGGGCCCCGCACACCCGCACCCCCGATACGGAGACCGCCTGGCGGGGGATCGAGGAGTCGGTGGCGCGCCTGGCGCACTGAGCCCGCCTCCCGGGGCGGTGTCGCGGGCGGTTTGGCCCGTCGCGCAGGGGGTACCCGGAAGTGGACGGAGACCGGGGTCACTCTGGGCCAGGTGGGCCAATCGGGTTCCGGACGGGATGATTCAGTGCCAGTGACCGGGCCGATGAGCGGCAGTGGCACTCGGAGGTCGCTGATTGGCGCCGTCCGGTCGTCCCCGATCGCACTCGAGCGCGCCCCACCGGAGGAGCAAGGCAGGGGGCGCCGCGCACGACGCCCGTCCTCGCAAGGAACAGCAGGGAACGGTCCTTGGGAAACGGTGCGGACCGACGGCCGGACGGTAGGCTTAGCGGCGTGCCAGCACCGCTGCCCGACTGGGTGATACCTCCTCCCGAGGGGTTTTCGGCGGACGATTTCCTGCGGATGCCCGCACTTCCGCCGCACACCGGACTCATCGATGGCGGTCTCGTCTTCGTGAGCCCCAGAGGAAATGGCATTCCGGGGCCGTCGGCCGCTTCTGGGTGGAGCTCGACGCCCAAGCGCCCGAAGGATGGAGGGCCGACCGGGAGATGGCGCTCCGAGCCGGTGCGCGCCAGGTTCCCGAGCCCGATGTCCTCGTCGTGCGGGGAGGACGCGCTTCTGAGCAGGGAGCCGCAGACGTATTACCTCCCCGAAGACGTCCTCCTCGTCATCGAAGCGGTCTCACCGGATTCCGAGGACCGCGACCGCGAAACGAAGCCGGGAAAGTACGCTCGCGCCAGGATTCCCCATTTCTGGCGCATCGAGGAGGCCGACGAGGACGCGGCGGTCGTCTACGCGTACGTGCTCGAACCAGCCACGGGGTCCTACGGGCTCGGCGGGGTCCACCACGACCGCCTCAGAGTCTCCTCCCCCTTCCCGATCGACATCGATCTGCGGGACATCCGCCGGAGGCGGGCCCGCTGATCCCGCCGGGGCCCCGGGGAGGACGGGCCAGAGGGTCCTGCCTCACGCATCACAGGCCAGCGGGCCGCCCGTGTAGGCCAGGGCGTCGGTGAACGCGGCGACCATGTCCATCTCCCGGCCCTCGGCGTCGGCGTAGGCCCGGTGCAGGTTCAGCACGATCCGCTCGGCGTCCGGCCAGGACGCGAACGCGCCCAGGTCGGCCCCGCGCGCCGCCTCCAGGGGGCCGACGCCGGCCCTGCGCCCGGCCGCCGCCGTCTCGGCCACGAACGCGTAGTACCGGTCGTGCTCGTCGAGCGAGCGCTCGATCCCGGCGCCCTCCAGCAGCGCCCCGTGCCCCGGGACCAGGTGGTCGGCGCCGAACCCGGCCACCCACTCCAGCGACCGGCGCGCCCCCTCCAGCGACCCCATGAACACGAGCGGCGTCACCCGGTTGAACACCAGGTCCCCCGCGTAGAGCACGCCCTGCTCGGGCAGCCACACCACCGCGTCCCCGGGGGTGTGCGCGGTGTGCCCCGGGTGGCGGACCTCGGCCCGCACCCCGCCCAGGTGCAGGGTCAGGGCCTCGCGGAACGTCAGCCCCGGCGGCCGGCGCACCGCGTCGGACCAGTCGGGCATCGGCTCCCAGACGCGCGGCACGTCGTCGAAGAACGGGTCCTGCACCATGCCCTCGCGCGCCTTCTCCTGGGCGGCGATCAGCGTGTCGGCCGGGAGCAGGTGGTTGCCGTAGGTGTGGTCCCCGTGCTGGTGGGTGTTGACCGCCACCCGCACCGGCGCGCCGCCGGTCGCCTCGGCCGCGGCCGACAGGAAGCGGCGGGTGCGCTCGGAGGAGACGCAGGTGTCCACCACCATGGCCTGCGCACCGTCCCCGGCCGCGACCAGGCCGGCGTTGTTGACCCACCAGCCCCCCTCGGGCTGGACCCAGGCGTAGGCTCCGGGCACGATCTCCACCAGCGACGCGTCGGCGACTCCCATGCGCCCACCACTCCGATCCGCTCGGCCCCGGCTCCGGGGCGGAGCCTACCCCCGCCCGCATCCGGCGGGCGGGGGAACGGGGACCGGACCCCGGGCGGGTCAGGGCCCCGCGGGCTCCGGGGTGAAGCGCACCGGCAGGCTCAACGGGCCCCGCATGATTCCCTGGGGGATGCGGGGCGGCTCCGCCCCGGGGTCCACCGAGGCCATGTCCGGGAGGCGGTCGAGCACCTGGCGCAGGCCGATCACGGCCTCGGCGCGGGCCAGCGGCGCCCCCAGGCAGTAGTGGATCCCGTGCCCGAAGCTCAGGTGGCGCGCGTCCTTGCGGGCCACGTCCGCCTCGGCGCCGTCGGCGTCCATGTTGGCCGAGCCCAGGGCCACCAGCACCGCATCGCCCTTGGCAACGCGCCGCCCGCCCAGCTCCATGTCCTGCGCGGCGAAGCGCGCGGGCGTCAGCTCCACCGGCGCCTCGGTGCGCAGGAACTCCTCGACCGCGCCCGGCAGCAGCTCGGGCTCGGCGCGCAGCCGGTCGGCCTGGTCGGGGCGGCGCAGCAGCACCGCCAGGGCGTTGCCCAGCAGGTTGACCGTGGTCTCGTGCCCGGCGATGACCAGCAGCACGGCGGTGCCCAGCAGTTCCTCGTCCGACAGGCGCCCGTCCTCTTCGTCGTGGACCGCGATGAGCGAGCTGAGCATCGCCTCGTCGGGGGTGCGGCGCTTCTCCTCCAGCAGCTCGCCCAGGTAGCGGTTGAGCATGATGCCGCCCTCGACGCGGTCGCCGCCGGTGACGCCCATGGCCCGGTTCGACCAGTCCTGGAACTCCGCCCGCCGCTCCTCGGGGACGCCGAGCAGCTCGGAGATGACGGTCATCGGCAGCGGGCGGGTGAAGTCCTCGACCAGGTCGGCGCTGCCGCGCGGGGCGATGCGGTCCAGCAGGTCCCGGCTGATCTGCTCGATGCGCGGCCTGAGGCGCTCGGTGGCGCGCGGGGTGAACGCCCCCGAGACGAGCTTGCGCAGCCGCGTGTGGTCGGGCGGGTCCGCCATGAGCATGTTCCCGGCGAACCCGGTGCCGGGGCGGTAGACATCGGGCCGGACTGCGGCGGCCGACGGGTCCTTGAGCAGCTGCGGGTGGTTCAGGGCACTGCGCGCGAGTTCGTGGCCGACCACGACCCAGCCCCGTGTGCCGTTGGTGAACCGGGCCGGGTGGATGGGGCCGAGCGCGCGCAGCTCGGCGAAGCGTGCGGGGGAGTCGGGTTTGAAGTCCGGGCCGTCGATGATCAGGGGTTCCCCGTCGACGGTGTTGTCTGGGGCGTGCGCGGTCATCGTCGGCGTTCCTCCTGGCAGGCTGCAGGGGCCGGCGCGGCGGCGCCGGGGAGGGGCTCTGGGGGCCCTACCCCGGTCGCGGCGGGAGCAGCCCGCCAGGGCGCGTCCGGATCCGGTCGATCCGGTGGCGGCGCCGTCCCCGCGAGCGACCCCCGCGGAGGGACAGGGAGGAACAGAGCAGTGGGACAGGGCAGCAGGACAAGGGGGAGGGACACGCCTCGTGCGTCGCGGTGGCCCCTCCGTGTCGGAGGGGCCGGGTAGCCTTCGCCGTCCCGGTGCCCTCCCGGTCCGGGGGCACGTGCGACGATCGCGATGAAGAGGCGGCAGGACGATGTGCGGACGCTACGTCAGCGCGCGGAACGACCACGAGCTGCGCCTGCTGTTCGACGTGGAGCGGCGCGTGGGAGAGTCGCTCGCCCCCTCCTACAACATCGCCCCCACACAGTGGGTGCGCATCGTGCGCGAGGAGCCCGGAGACGGGGCGGCCGTCCGCGAGATGCGCAACGCCCGCTGGGGGCTGCTGCCGGTCTGGGCCAAGGACCGCAGGATGGCCTCGCGGCTGATCAACGCCCGCTCCGAGACCGTCGCCGACAAGCCCGCCTTCCGCGCGGCGGCCGTCCGGCGGCGCTGCGTGCTCCCCGCCGACGGCTACTACGAGTGGCAGCGCACCCCCGGCGGAAAGGTGCCCTACTACCTGCACGGCGCCGAGGAGGAGGCGCTCGCCTTCGCCGGCCTCTACGAGCGGTGGGCCGACCCCGGCTTCGGCGGCGACGACCCCGACCGGTGGGTGTGGACCTGCACCGTCCTCACCCGGCCGGCCTCCGACACCCTGGGGCGGATCCACGACCGCGCGCCGGTCGTGCTGCCGTGGGACATGGTCGGCGACTGGCTCGATCCGGAGGCGACGGACAAGGCCCGGGTGCGCGAGATGCTCGATGCCGTCCCCGAGCCGCACCTGGTGCCGAGGCGCGTGGGGCCGGCCGTCGGGTCGCCGCGCAACAACGACCCCTCCCTGCTGGCGGAGGCCGGCTGAGTGGGCGCCCTGGGGCGGCGCAGGGCGGCGCGGAGGCGCCGAGCCTGGTGATGCGGGACCCGCCGTCCCTGGCTCGGTGGGGGATTCGAGCGGTACGGCTCGGGGGTGTGCGGCACCGGCCCGGGAGGCCTCGCCCCGACCCGCATTTCCAACGGCGAAAACGTGCGCCCGAAACCGAATGCGCGGTCCACCCTTCCGGAAGGAACCGGAGAACGCCATCGGGGAATCACCGAGAAAGCGTGCATAATCGGTTCTCCGACCGTCGGAATGCAGCCGTAGGGAGGCGGGGACATGCGCCCGCGATTCCGCGGTGACGTCCGGTGCGTGCCCTCGGACGACGGCGTCTACCTCCATGCCGGACACGGGGCCTGCCGGGTGAAAGGAGGCCGTGCCGCAGAGTCGCTGCGGCGCCTCATCCCCCGCCTGACGGGGGAGCGGACCCTGGATGAGCTCACCGCCGGGCTCGACGGTGCCCAGGGCGTCCGGGTTCGCGGTCTGGTCGGCAGCCTCGTCGAGGCGGGGTTCGTGGTCGACGCCCAGGACGACGATCCGCACGGCCTCTCCAGGGAGGAGCTGGAGACCTACAGCGTCGAGATCGCGTTCGTGCGCTACCGCCTCGCCTCGGCCGAGCGGAGGTTCGAGCGTCTGAGACAGGCGCGCATCGCCCTGCGCGGTTCCGGCCCGGTCGCCGAAGCACTGCTGCACGCCGGCTTGCAAAGCGGATGGCGCAACGTTCAGGTCCACGCCCCGGAGGGAGAGGTGCGGGCGCTCAAGGCGGCGGCCGACCGGGCCCTGCGTGACGCGCGGCAGTCCGTCTCCTTCGCACCCCCTGACGCGGCACCGGCCGCCCCCGACGTCGTACTGGACGTCTCCACCGACCGGAACGAACTGCTCGCCGCCGCCCGAGCCCTCATCGGGACCGGCTCCGAGGTCGGGCAGGCCCTGATCGATGAGGCGGCCGAAGAGGCCTGGCTGGTTCCGGTCGGCCCGCCCGAGGAGGCCGGGGCGCGCCGGATGCCGACGGGCGCGCCGCCGCCTACCGGGCGGTCCCCGGTGTCCGCCCTGCTCACCGGTGCGGTGCCCGGCATGCTCGGTTCCCGGCTGGCGCTGTCCCGCTTCTCCCGGCTGGCGGGCCTGGCGGTGGAGGGGGAGGCGCCCACCAGGGTCGACCTTCGCACCCTGGACGCGCGAATGCAGCCGGTCGCCCGGGAACGCCCGGCCGAGCCGGCGGCGCACGCCCCCTCGTCGCGCTCCCCGACGCCGGACCGCCCGCCCTGCACCGGGGGTTCGCCGCCCGGCGCTCGGCGCCTGACGGGTACCGGCCGGCGCCGGTCGCCGTCGGCGACCTGGCACGGATCCTCGCGGCGGCCCGGGCGCCCGGGCCGCACGACCTCCCCGGAACAGAAGAGGGGCCGTCCACGCTCGCCCTCTTCCTCGTCGTCTTCGACGCCGTCGACCTGGCGGCGGGCTGCTACCGGTACCTGGGCGGGCACAGCGCGCTCGAACGCGTGGGCGGCCCGGAGGAGGCGGCGGCGGTCCGGCTGGGCCCCTGGCACCCCGACACCCGCTCCGCGCTCTACGGCGCCTCCGCCGCCCTCGTCCTGGCGGGGGACCCACGGGACGACCGCGGAGCAGGGGCCCGCTGGTACCGCTTCCAACAGGTCGAGGCGGGGGCGGCCCTGCACCGTGCGGCGCTGGCCTCCGCCGCCCTCGGACTCGCCTCCCGCATCCATTCCGACGGGGCCGGCCCCGCGGCGGCGACGGCACTCGGGCAGGCAGGAACGGGACGGGAGCCCCTCGCGCTCCTGGCCGTCGGCGCCCCGTCCCGGAACGCACCGTCCCTCACCCGGCGCCTGCCCCAGCGGACCGATCGGTGAGAGGCGGCCGTGCCCGGTACGCGCCAGGCGCGGTGCTGCTCGCGTCCCCGGTGCGCACCGATGGTGGTGAGATCACCACTCTCGATGCCCGGCTGCCGCCTGGTGCGCCCGGTATGCCTGGAACGCGAAAAGGGAGGGGTCCTTCCACGGCCAAGGCGGCAGGCCACCCGGCGGCCGACCGGCGCCACCGCCGCGAGAGCGCTCACGCTGAGGCGGAAGGTCGGCGGAACCGCATGGACGCGGCCTGAACGGTGCCTCCACCGTGCGCTCAGCGGCCCGCACACACCTGGGGCCGCGCGGCAGGGCACGATCCCTCCCCGCACGGCCCCAGAGCAGTACCCGTGTCAGCGGCCCTGGCCGCGAGCGCTTCAGCGGGTCCGGTCCGCCCCCTGTGCGGCGGCCGCGGGGACCTGCTCGGCGGCCCCTTCGGCGACCTTCTCGCCGGCGTCGCGGCCCGCGCCCCCGGGGCGCTGCGACCGCCGGTCCAGCAGTCCCGACGCCAGTGCCAGCCCCAGGCCGACCACGGCCAGGCCCGCACCGAGCAGGTTGGGCGCGGTGTAGCCGTACCCGGCGGCGATCACGAGGCCGCCCAGCCAGGCCCCGGCCGCGTTGGCGATGTTCAGCGCCGCGTGGTTGAGCGCCGCCGCCAGCGTGGGCGCGTCCGAGGCGGCGTTCATCAGCCGCATCTGCAGCGAGGGGATCAGCGCGCTCCCGGCGAAGCCGAGCAGGAACACCACCGCGACCGCGGGCACCTTGTAGGAGGCCACCGCGTGCATCAGCAGCAGCACGGCGGCGATCCCGGCCATGCAGGCGTACATCGTCGGCATCAGCGCCCGGTCCGCCGCCCGGCCGCCGACCAGGTTGCCGGCCGTCATGCCGACCCCGTACACGGCCAGGATCAGGGTGACCGCCCCCGGGCCGAACCCGGCGACGTCGGTCATCATCGGCGAGATGTAGCTGTAGGAGGCGAACATGCCGCCGAAGCCGACCGCGCCCACGGCCAGCGCCAGCCAGACCTGTCCGCGCTTGAGGGCTCCGAGCTCGGCCCGGACCGAGGTGCCCGGGTGCGGCTTCTGGGAGGGCACCCACGCGGCCAGCGCCAGCAGCGTCACCACGCCGACGACCGCGACCAGCAGGTAGGTGGCGCGCCACCCGAAAGCGTGCGAGACCGCGGTCCCCAGGGGGACGCCCACGATGTTGGCCACGGTCAGCCCGGCGATCATCAGCGACACGGCCTGCGCGCGCTTGGTGACCGGCACCAGGGACGCGGCCACGACCGCGCCGACGCCGAAGAACGTCCCGTGCGGCAGGGCGGTCAGGAACCGCGACGCGAGCAGGAACTCGAAGTTCGGGGCCGCGGCGGAGGCGAGGTTGCCCAGGGTGAACGCCCCCATCAGGGCCAGCAGCAGGTGCTTGCGGTCCACCCGCGCCCCTACGGCGGCCAGCAGCGGGGCCCCGATCACGACGCCGAGCGCGTAACCGGAGATCATGTACCCGGCCGTGGGGATGGAGACGCCGTAGGATTCGGCGACTTCGGGCAGGATTCCCATCGCCACGAACTCGGTCGTGCCGATGCCGAAGCCTCCCAGAGCCAGAGCGAGCAGTGCGATGGGCAAAGCGCTCCCTTTCGCGGATCGACGGCGGGGGAGGCGCCGGGCGCCCCCAGGTGACACCCCGAGCCAACACGTTCACGCCGGGCGAACTTTCCGATTCGCCGCTTCAGGCCGTGTGAGTGTTGTCGCGTCCCGGGTCGACCTGTGTCACATGGGGCTTCTGGGGGCTCCCTGTACTGGCCTTTTGCAGACCAGCCGACGCAGCAGGGCCTCTGCGGGGCCGGGGAGTCCCGCGCGCTCCAGCCCGTAGGCGGCCGCGACCGTGGCCGACCAGACCGCCGTGGCGAAGGCCGCCATGGAGGCGCTCCCCAAGTGCACGCCCAGGCCCAGCCCCCAGGCGGCCAGGGCGGGGGCGAACGCCACCATCAACAGGCCCCGGCGGGTCAGCAGCAGCGAGGCGGCGCGAGAGGAGGAGCCGTCAGCGACCTGGCGCTCGTACAGGCGCATCACCCCGTAGCCGAACAGGAAGGAGGACAGGGGGAGGCGCGCAGGTCCAGGCCGGTGATCATCGCGAACTGCACGGCCGTGTCCAGGGGGCCGCCGTCGGCCGGGTGCCGGCCGGACGGGCCGTAGCAGCATCGCGCCGCGCGCCAGGTCGGGGCCAGGGCGCGCTCGGAGGCGCGGACCGCCCCGCGGGGTGCGGGGGCGCGCCGCCGAGGGGTGGGGCCGCAGTCGGTCGGGCCCGTCGGTTCGGTCGGAGCGGACGTGGGTCAGACGCTAGGGAGCCGGGCCCAGCGGGCGCATCGGACGGGGGTATGGCCCGAGGCATCGGACGGCGGACCCCTGCATGCCCGTGTCGGCCGAAAGTCGCAGGGGCCCACCCCGGCGCAGGGGAACCGAACACCGCTCGGTAGGCTCGGTGCGCCCTCCAAGAACCCGTCGGCGCCCGGGAGGCGCGGGAAAGGCGGCCCCATGAGCAGCAGCGTGACCCAGGAGATCGACCCGGTGCTCGCCCGGAAGGCGTGGGCGGCGCTGGAGCCGTACCACAGCGGCGTCTACTTCTCCCCGGAGGCGCAGCAGAAGTACCAGGAGCTGGGCGCCGACCCGCAGCACTCCTACTTCGCCGCGCGCGCGGCGCCGATGGGGCCGGTGCCGGCCGAGGTGGTCGTCTCGACCTTCTACAACTTCTGCCCCGACCTGGTCCGCCGGGCGGTGCCGGCCGTGTGGGAGGCCGCCTCCCCGCAGGACTACGTGCAGGCGCGGCTGAGCGGCATGGACGCCTCACTGAGGCGGATCCTGGGCGACCGCGTGGACGGCCCCGAGATGCGCAGGGCGGCCGAGCTGGCCCGCACCGCCGCCGAGGCGGCGGCGGACATGCCCGAGGGGCGGCCGCTGTTCGCCGCGCACGCGGCCCTGCCCTGGCCGGAGGAGCCCCACCTGGTGCTGTGGCACGCCCAGACCCTGCTGCGCGAGTTCCGGGGCGACGGACACATCGCCCTGCTGGTGGCCGGCGGGCGGAGCGGGCTGGAGGCCGTGGTCCTCCACGCCGCCACGGGGAGCGTGATGCTGAAGTTCCTGCGGGCGAGCCGCGCCTGGCCCGACGCGGAATGGGACGCCGCCGTGGAGCGCCTGCGGGCCGAAGGACTCGTGAGCGAGGACGGCGGCCTCGCCCTGACCGACAAGGGCGCCGAGCACCGGGCCGAACTCGAGGCCGCCACCGACCGGCTCTCGGCGGCGCCCTACGCCGCCCTGGGAGAGGAGGGCTGCAAGGAGCTGCGCACCCTTGGCAAGCCCCTGGGCAAGGAGGTGGGCGCCGACCTGCTGCCCTGGATGCGGCCTGTGAAGTAGGCGTCCGAAGGCGCCCTACCCGTCGGTCCCTCGCCTCTTCTTCGGCCGCCGCCGAGGTCGGCGAGGGGCCGCGGTTCTCGAGGTCGGCCCGGCCGGCCCCGGTGAGCTGACCCGCCGGGCGCCGGGACCGGCAACGCCCTTCCTCTCAAGGCTCCCTCCCGCTGACGGCGCGGGCCGGAACAGGCCGGGCGGAGAAGCGGTTGGGAGGAAGGGAGCGGCAGGCCGGGCAGAAGGGGCGGGCGTGGAGCACGGCGCGGACATCGACGTGGCGGTGGTCGGCGGGGGACAGGCGGGCCTGGCGGTCGGCTACCACCTGCGGCGTACCGGGCTGGAGTACCTGATCCTCGACGACGCTCCCGCGCCGGGCGGGGCCTGGCCACTGTACTGGGACTCGCTGCGCCTGTTCTCCCCGGCCGAGCACAGCCCGCTGCCGGGGTGGTGGATGCCCGAGCAGCCGGGGGAGCCCTTCCCCACGGCCGGCCACGTGGCCGACTACTTCGCCGCCTATGAGGAGCGCTACGGCCTGCCCGTCCGGCGTCCGGTGCGGGTCCGGGAGGTCCGTCCCCAGGGCGCGCGCCTGGCGGTGCGGGCCCGGACCGCCGAAGGGCCGCGGGAGTGGCGGGCCCGGGCGGTGGTCAGCGCGACCGGAACCTGGTCACGGCCCCACACCCCCGACCTCCCCGGCCGGGGGCGGTTCGGCGGGCTCCAGCTCCACGCGGCCGACTACCGCAGACCGGACGCCTTCGCCGGTATGCGGGTGGCGGTGGTCGGCGGCGGCAATTCGGCGGCGCAGATCCTCGCCGAGCTCTCCGGGGTCGCCGAGACCTTGTGGGCCGCCCGCCGCGAGCCGCGACTGATGACCGACGACGTGGACGGACGGGTGCTGTTCGACGTGGCCACCCGCGCGGCCGCGGCCCGCCGGGAGGGCGTGCGCGGCGACGGGGTCGCCGACCTCGGCGACATCGTCATGGTGCCCCCAGTCCGCCAGGCGCGGGACCGGGGTGTGCTCAAGGCGCACCCGATGTTCGAACGCCTCACCGCTAAGGGGCCGGTGTGGTCCGACGGCCAGGAGTGGGAGTGCGACGCGATCGTTTGGTGCACCGGCTTCAGCCCCGCCTTGGAGCACCTTGCGCCGATGGTCGAGCCGGGCGCCGACGGCACCGTCCCGACCGACGGGACGCGGTCTCTGGCCGACCCGCGGCTGCACCTGGTCGGCTACGGCGACTGGACCGGCCCCGCCTCGGCCACCATCATCGGCGCCGGAATGGCGGCCAAGAAGGCGGTGAAGGAGATCAAGGCACTACTGCAGGGATGAGGCCAGGGCCCGGGCGCGGACGCGCCGGCGCTCTCGGTGCTCCCCCTGCCAGGTGTTTCGGGGGACAGGACGTCACCATGCCCTCGGCGGGGGACCGATGTCCCCCGGGCGAACGAGGGGGCACGGTGAAACCGGCACGGTCGGGGCACCTCATTCTGAACCGCCGGGCGCCTTTACAGGCGGACCCTGCAGGAGCGAGGCCAGGGCCGCGTGTTTGGGGTGTTCGGGCCGGTGCCGCTCTGCAGTGAGGGGCTGACCGCCCTCTCAGGGGCCCAGGTGTTTCGGCGGCTGGTCGCCGCCGGGCACCCTCGGTGGGGGAACGACCTCGCTCGGACGATCAGGCGGCACCGAGGACGCCGCACGGTGTGCGGAGCTGCTGGGTGGCCCTGTGAGCCGCCCGGCGCTTCCCGATGAGATCAGGCGTCGAGTTCCACGCGTTCGAACAGGGCGGTCAGCCCCAGGCCGCCCGCGATGCCCAGCATCGCCAGGCCCTGCTCCCCAGGACGCGTCTCCGGGTCCCGGACCAGGGCGCTGTACAGGCGCGTCACCAGGATGGCCCCAGACGCCCCGAAGGGGTGCCCCAAGGCGATCGCCCCTCCGTCGAGGTTGACCGACTCCTCATCGACGCCCAGCTGGTCCAGGCTGGCCAGCACCTGGGCGGCGAAGGCCTCGTTGAACTCGATCCTCGGCCCGCGCACGTCCAGCCCCGGCTGCCGCCCGACCAGCCTGCGGGTGGACTCCACCGGCCCGATCCCCAGCAGGTTCGGGTCCACCCCCGCCGCGGCCGCGTCGACGAACCCCAGGGCCGAGCGCGCCCCCAGCGCGCGGGCCCGCGCCGCGCTCGTGACCAGCATCGCGCTCGCCCCGTCGTTCAGCGGGCACGAGTTGCCCGCCGTGACCGTCCCGTCCTCGGCGAACACCGGGCGCAGCGACGCCAGGGCCTCGGCCGAGGTGTCCGGGCGCGGGCACTCGTCGCGCCCGACCGGCCCGCCCCGCGTAGGAACCGCAACGGTCTCGGCGTCGAACCGCCCCTCCGCCGCCGCGGCCACCGCCCGGCGGTGGCTGCGCAGTGCGAAGGCGTCCTGGCGCTCGCGGCCCACCCCGTAGGCTCGCGCGACGTTCTCCGCGGCCTCGCCCATCTCCGGGTCGCCGACCTCCTCGGGGGCGAACCGCGCACGCGCATAGAACCGCGGCGTCCCGGTGAGCCGCGTCGGGCGCTCGGCCCGCCAGGGAGCGGTGCTCGTGCTCTCCACCCCTCCGGCCAGGTAGGCCTGCCCGGCCCCGGCCGCGACCAGGCGGGCCGCCTGCACGACCGCCTCCAGCCCGGACCCGCACTGGCGGTCCACGGTCACCCCGGGGACCCCCAGCGGCAGGCCGGCGGTGAGCGCCGCCAGACGGGCGACGTTGCCCCCGCCGCCCGCGGCATTGCCCACCACCACGTCGTCGACCTCGGCCGCAGGCGCACCCGCCTCCTCCAGTACCGCGCGCAGCACCGGCACCAGAAGGTCCTCGGCGCGCACCCGGGCCAGCGCACCGCCGGCGCGCCCCACCGGGGTGCGCAGGGCGGCCAGCACCACCGGGCGGCGGTCCTCAGGCGGCGGGGACGGGGACGAGCCGGGTGTCACCATGGGCGATCCAATCCTCCAGAGCGGTGCGGGACACCTTCCCGCTGCGGGTCAGCGGCCACTCGCGCGCCGCCCACAGGCGGCGCGGGACCTTGTGCCGGGGCAGCAGGGCGGCGCACTCGGCGCGCAGCCGGGCCCGGGTCAGGCCGTCGGTGCCGGGGCCGGAGACCACGGCCGCCAGCACCTGCCCCAGGTAGGCGTCGGGAAGCCCGAGCACCACGGCCTCCTCCAGCCCCTCCAGCCGGGTCAGCGCCTCCTCGACCTCGCCGGGGTGGACGTTGAGCCCGCCGGTGATCACCATGCCGCCCGAGCGCCCGGCCAGGTACAGCTCCCCGTCCTCCGAGAGCCGCCCCAGGTCGCCGACCGTGGCCCACTCCCCGTCCGTCCGAAAGCCCGACCCGCCGCCCGCGTCGCGTCCCTCCCGGGCGTCGTCGTCCCAGAGGTAGCCGGAGGAGGCCAGCGGCCCGCGTACGAAGACCGTGCCCGTCTCGCCGGCCGGAAGGGGCGCGCCGTCCTCGCCGCGCACCTGCACCTCCACCCCGGGGAACGGGCGGCCCACGGCACCGGGCTCGGCCGCCGAGGGGTCGGTGCCGGGCGGCGTGTGGCGCACGGTGACGAAGCTCAGCTCCGAGGCGCCGTAGTACTCGCGAACGTGTGCGCGCGGGAACAGGGCCATGGCGCGACGCGACGTGGACGGGTCGAGCCGGGCGCCGCTGCTGACGACGTTCTCCACGTCGGGGAAGGCGCCGGGCAGGGCGTCGGCCCGCCCTGTGCTCTCGGCCCGGGTGTCGGCCTCGGTGCTGTCGGCGAGCCCGCGCAGCATCGTCGGCACCACCACCAGCCGCGTGGCACGGTGCTCAACCAGCGCGCTCCGGGCCCGGACGGCGTCGAACCGGGGGAGGGTGATGCAGCACGCCCCCTCATAGAGGGCCTCGGTCAGGGCGTACAGCCCCAGCCCGTGGGACAGCGGGCCGGGGACGAGCGTGCGGTCCCCGGCGCGTGCGCCGAACACCTCGCCCCCGTGGTGCAGGCTCGCCCGCCACGAGCCGCGTGTGCGGTGGAAGGCCTTGGGCGGTCCCGAGGTCCCCGAGGTGAACCCGACCAGGAAAGGCGACTCGTCCGGGCCCGGTGTCAACTCCTCCTCGGGGGCGGCCCCCAGGGCCTCCTCCAGGCGCGGGTCGCGCTCCTGGCCGCCGGCGCCGTCGACCAGCACCGGCAGGCCCAGGTCCCGGGCCGCCTCGGCGATGGGGGTTCCCCCGCCTGCCGCCACCAGGTCGGGGCCCAGACGGCGCAGAACCTCTTCGGCCTGCACGCGCGGCCAGGACGGGTCGAGGACGGCGCACCGCCCTCGGCCCGCGATCGCCCCGGAGTACAGCTCGGCGAAGACGGGGGAGTTCCCGGTCCCCAAGGCCAGCAGGCCGTCGCCGCGCCCAGAGGCCGCGCGCAGCACCGCGGCCACGGCGGCGGCCCTGCGCGCAAGCTCGCCGTACCCGATGCGGTCTTCGCCGAGCACGAAGGCCGACTGCTCAGGCTGCCTGCGGGCGTGCTCCAGGATGCGCGCGCTCAGCGGCACGGTTCCTCCTCCACGGCGTCACGGCCTCTCGGGCCCGGGTGCTCGGCGGCCCGGCCGGCTCACTTCAGCTCCATGCTGTAGGAGCGGGCCACACCGTGCGCCACCAGGGTCGCGGCCACCGCCTTGATCAGGTCCCCGGGGACGAACACCATGCCGCCCGCCGCTGCCTCGCGCAGTGCCAGGCCGCTGCTTACCGACAGCCACGGGATCCCCAGCGCGTACACCACGGCGATCCCGCCGACCACGCAGGCGGCCAGCACCGCACCGGCCTTGGCCCACCCGCGGGTCAGGCGCCGGGCCCAGTACTTGACCATCAGCCCGGTCACCAGCGCCCCGGGGATCCACCCCACCAGGTAGCCGCCGGTGGGCCCGGCGAACACGCCCAGGCCGCCCCGGCCCCCCGCCAGCACCGGCAGGCCGACCGCGGTCAGCAGCACCACCAGGCCGCAGGCCAGCGCTCCCCGAACCGGCCCGAGCACCGCGCCCGCCAGCATCACCCCCAGGGTCTGCAGCGTGATGGGCACCGGCACGATGCCGATGGTGATCGGCGGGACCAGTCCCAGCGCGACGATGATCGCGGCGAACAGGGCGACGAGTACGACGTCCCGGGTGGTGATCCCGCGGTCCTGGGGGCGGTTCACGTGGGGTTCTCCTCGGTGCGGGCGCCGCCCTCCGGGCGGCGCGGGGGCGGGTAGCAGCGTGCGTCGATCGCGTCGGCCACGTCGTCGGCGGCCTTGAGCGTGCGCACGATCAGGGGGACGAGCAGGGCGACGGGGCTTGCCTTGAGGCCGCGTGCGGCCTGGGCCTCGCGGATCTCCTGGAAGCGGCGGAAGACCTCCGGGACGAACCGCAGCACCAGCGACACGCCCAGGCTGATCCGCTCGGGGTTCGCCACCCCGATGCGGGCCAGGGGGGCGGTCAGGCGCTCGAAGAACTCCAGCAGGTCGGCCGGGCGGGTCGTCAGGGTCACCGCCAGCGCCAGCAGGATCAGCGCCGCGAGCCGCAGCAGCATGGCCACCGCGGTCTGGGGCCCCTGGAACAGCGACGTGGCGGCGAAGAGCACCGCCAGCATCACCCCCACCGGCAGCAGCCGCGCCCGCAGCGCGGCCAGCGGCGCCCGCGCCGACAGCACCAGGCCCGCCGCCACCGCCGCGGCCGCGCCCAGCACCGCCGGGTGCGACAGCAGGAACAGGCCGATTCCGGCGGCGAAGAGCACCGCGAACTTCACCCCGGCCGGCAGCCGGTGCAGCGGCGTGTCCCCCGGCACGTACAGCGTGGTGTTCACGAGCAGTGCTCCCGGTACCAGGCCACCGCCTCGGCGGGCCCGCCGTCGAAGGCGATCCCGCCCTCGTGCACCACCAGCACCCGGTCGTAGCCGGCCACCAGCTCCAGGTCGTGGGTGACCACCACGGCCGCCTGCTCCATGGCCGCCACCGCGTCGCGCAGCCGGTTGCGGTTCTTCAGGTCCAGCAGCGTGGTGGGCTCGTCGAAGACCACCGTGCGCGGGCGCATCACCATCACCGAGGCCAGCGCCACCAGCTGCTTCTCCCCGCCGCTGAGCAGGTGGCTCTGCCGCTCGGCCAGGTGGGAGATGCCGAACTCCTCCAGGGCCCGGGCGATGCGCCCAGGGATCTCCTTCTTGGGCAGGCCCAAGTTCTTCAGCCCGAAGGCCATGTCCTCGGAGACGATGGGGAAGACGATCTGGTTGTCGGGGTTCTGGAACACGAACCCGACCCGCGAGCGCACCCGGCGGCCTTCGGTACGGGTGTCGAGCCCGTCAACGAGGACCTGCCCCTCGTCGGGCACCACCAGCCCGTTGAGCAGCCGCGCCAGGGTGCTCTTGCCCGAGCCGTTCTGCCCGATGACGCCGATGCGCCGCTCGGTCAGGCGCAGGTCGAGCCCGCCGAGCACCGGGCGCCCGTCGTAGCCCGCGCCGACCCCGCGCAATTCGATCACCGGTGCTTCGGGCCGCACGCCGGTCTGCCCGGCCGAGGGCGCCGGGCCGGGGGCGGGGCCGGTGGCCGAGGTCATGCCCGCCCCTCCGCATCGTCGGACCCGGGGGACCCATCGGACCCGCCGGAGGCCTCGGGCCCCGCGGCCTCGCGCAGGGCGGCGGCGGTCGGCTCCGGCACCGGGACCGGGCGGCCCGTGGCCGGGTCGACGCACACCCACACCACCTGGGCGCGGGCGGCGGCCGCGCCCTCAGGGGCGCCCTCGTTACGGGCGACCACCGCGAAGGTCAGGCTGGTGCGCCCGATGCGCTCCACCCGGGCCGCGATCTCGGCGGGCTCGCCGAAGCGCAGCGGCCGCTCGTAGACCACCTCGACCTTCTTGACGTGGTAGGCCGCCGCCGAAGAGGCGGGGTCGAACAGCCCGCTCAGGCCGGCCTCGCGCAGGAACTCGTTGACCGCGTCCTCGGCGTAGGCGACGTACCGGCCATTGTGCATGTTGCCGTGCATGTCGACGTCGGAGAAGGGGACGCGTAGGCGCATGGGCTGCTTCCTCGGGGCGGGCGCCCGCGCGGGGCGCCGTCGTCGTGGTCCTCGCCCCGCCGTGTGCAGAGGCGGGGCCACCTCTTGTGTACCCGATCGGCCTTCGGCGTCGTTACGTTGGGTCCCGACAACAACGGCGAGGGGAGAGGATCACGTGCGCAGAGCCGTCGTCACCCGCTTCGGCCCGGCCGACGAGGCGGTCGGGGTGGAGGACTACACCCCCCGCCCGCCGGGGGAGGGGGAGGTGCAGGTGCGCATGGCGGCGGCCGCGGTCAACCCCTCGGACCTGGTCACCATCGCCGGCGCCTACCCCTCGCGCACGCCCCTGCCGCACATCCCCGGTTTCGAGGGGGTGGGGCGCGTGTGCGCCGTGGGACCAGGGGTGCAGGGCCTGCGGGAGGGGGAGCGGGTGCTGCCCATCGGCGGCCCCGGCGCCTGGCAGCAGGTCAAGACCGCCGAGGCCCGGTGGTGCTTTCGCACCCTGCCCGAGCTGACCGACGAGCAGGCGGCCCTGGCCTACATCAACCCGCTGACCGCGGTGCGCATGGTGCAGGCCTACGCCCAGGGCTCCCCCCGGCCCGCGGCCGCGGTGAACGCGGCCGCATCGGCGATCGGGGGGATGCTGGGGCGCCTGCTGCACGGGCGCGGCGTCCGGCCGGTGGCGCTGGTGCGGGGGGACGCCGCCCGGCCCGCGGTGTCGGGGCCGGAGTGGGCCGGGGCGGTGAGCACGGACCGGCCCGGCTGGGAGCGGGACCTGGAGCGGCTGACCGGGGGCGGGCCCGACGTGGCCTACGACGCCGTCGGGGGCGACGAGGGGGCCCGCCTGGCCCGGACGCTGCTCCCGGGCGGGCGGCTGGTGCACTACGGGCTGCTGTCGGGGCTGCCGCTGCCGGGGGACCTGGCCCGCAGCAGGCCCGATGTGCGCATCGTGCTCTTCCGGCTGCGCGACTGGGTGCACGCCGCCCCGCGCGCGCAGGTGCAGGAGGCGCTGTACGAGGCCGGGCGGCTGGTCCTGGACGGCACGGCCGCCTCCAAGGTGCAGGCCGCCTACCCCTTGGACCGGGTGCGCGAGGCGGTCGTGGCCGCCCAGGAGCGCGGAGGAAGGGGCAAGGTGCTGCTGCTCCCCTGATGCGCTCCCAGCGGTCCGCCGTCCTCACGGGGCGGTGCGGGTGCGCTCCCGGGCCAGGTCGCGGGCGAGGTGGGAGGGGCGCAGCCGCCGCGAGCGCCGCAGGCGGGCCAGGTCCGCCCGTGTGTCGTGGGAGAGCTGCAGGTGGAAGTAGTTCACCTGCTTGAGGATCGCGAACAGCCACAGCGCCGCGCCCGGCCACGCGTGCGTCCACGGAGCGCCGGAGCCCAGGCCCAGGCCGACCACGACGGCGCCGGCGGCCAGCAGGACGGGGTTGGCGGCGCGGAGCACGCGGAAGAAGGGCAGTCCGGCGGTGCGGGGGCGGCCGGCGAGGAGGCCGCGGTACTTGAGCCACCAGTAGGCGCCGCCCTCGAGCAGGACGAGCAGGACGAGGCCGAGGCCGGTGAGAGGGGCATCTCCCAGAGCCAGGCCACGGCGGGAAAGATGAGCAGGGCGTTCACCCACTCGAGGACGGCGAGGGTGCGCAGGCGGCGCATGGTCGGTTCGGAGCGCAGGGCGGCACGGTCAGGGCTTTCTAGAGCAGGGGAGAAGGACGCGCTGCCCGGAGGGGCGCGCCGGCGGCACAGGGCAGTGCTCGCATGTGCTCACCGTGTGGGGTGCGGGGATGGTCCCGGTGATGGTCGATCATGAGCTTAGGCCCTGGACAGCGCCGGTGGCGCAGCGCGCGCTCGGTCGTCCACCGGGGAGGGGAGTGGGCGCAGTATCGGTCGCGTGTCCCAGAGCGCTGGGGGACGGAGAGCGATGCGCTCTGAGCACTTCAAGAATCTACGTCGTAAAGTCAGTGGTTCTGAGTGGCCTCGGCCTCCCTTCAATAGAGGAGCGGCTACGCCGCACTCACTTCCCTGGGGGCACGAGGGGAAGGTGCGACATACAGGGCCAAAGGTTCGATTGCCTAAGCGCTGGTCTGTGCGAAGAAGTGTGGAACTTCGGGGGACGCGCCGGGCGGCGGAACACGGTCCGGGCCCAGGCGGAGGCGGAGGTAGATTTCCCGGCATGCCGATCAACGAGATCCCGGGGTCCGTCGTGGCCTATACCGACGGGGCGTGCAAGGGGAATCCGGGGCCGGGCGGGTGGGGCGTGGTGCTGAGGTTCGGCCCCCACGTCAAGGAGCTGTACGGCGCCGAGGGGGAGACCACCAACAACCGCATGGAGCTGATGGCGGCGATCATGGCGCTGGAGAGCCTGACGCGGCCGGTGCCGGTGGTCCTGCACACCGACAGCACCTACGTGCGCAACGGCATCACGCGGTGGGTGCACGGATGGAAGCGCAACGGGTGGCGCACCTCGGCCAAGGAGCCGGTGAAGAACGCCGACCTGTGGCGGAGGCTGGACGAGGCGGCCGGCCGCCTGGAGGTGGAGTGGCGCTGGGTCAAGGGCCATGCGGGCGACGAGGGCAACGAGCGGGCCGACGCACTGGCCTGCCAGGGCAGGGACGAGGCCGCGGGGGTCTGACGCCCGGTCCCGGCCCGTGTTCGGGCACGGGGGCCGGGGCGCATTCTGATGGCTGCGGTCGTGGCCTCCTCGACCCCGCCGCCCGGTCCGGCCGGTTTCCGCGCACCGGCGGTCAGACGGTGAACAGGCCCCAGTACGCGGCCCAGGGCAGCAGGACGGCGGTGCCGGCGAGCAGCGAGCCCAGGCGGATCTTCGCGGGGGTATCGAGGGAGGCGCGTGCACGGTAGCCGCGGATGCCCAGGGTGAGCGCCGCCGCGGCGGCGCCCAGGGTCGCCAGCTGCAGTGCCAGCCACGGCAGCGGGTGCCCGGCGAGGACCGGGCCGGGTGCCGTCCCGGCGCCCTGGCGGTTCGGCGACCGGGGTGCAGCCGGGGCCGGCCGCGCAGGCGGGAGTAGGCGCCGGTGGCGAGGGAGCTCCCGAACGCGATCACGAGTACGGCGAAGGCGGTGAGCTGGACGCCGGGTGACTCGTGCGCGGCCAGTGGCGCGAGCGGTTCGCTCTCTTCGTCCTGTTCCGGAGCCGGGTCCGCCCTTTCCGCGGCGGGGGCGTCGGGCAGGCCGTGCCCCCATTCGGTGACCGCTTGGACGTACTCGGGGGAGTGGTCGCGCAGGCCTCATCGGCCGACCCCTGGTCCGAGCCGACCGATGCGGACACCGCACACTGGCCGCGCGAACTGCAGACTGTCACCGCGCTGTCCGGCGCCTGGCACCACCGGCGGCTGGAGCTTGATGGACGGCCCGGCGCGCGAGTGCCCGAGCGCGTGGCCGGCGGACTCGGGCCTCGCCGTGTCCGCCGGGGCCGCCGTCGCCCGCCGGCGTTCTCGAGGAGCGCGTGGTCGGCGCTAGGTGCTGAAGCTCTCGGCCCTGCTGGCCCGTCCCTGCCAGACGCTCCGGAGGGGGCGGCGGAAGCGGTCAGGGGCCGCCCGTGGAGCGGGCGCGGGGTCCGGGGCGCTGCGGGCGGGCGGCCGGACCCCGCGGTCGAGGGGCGCGTTCAGTCCGCGCGGTGCCGCCGTGCGGCGAGGTCGGCCTGGCCGCCCGCACCCACGGCGTGGGCCCGGGTGGCCGCCCCGGCCGCAAGGCGGTCCTGGAGGCGGCGCAGTTCGCGGGGCCCGAAGGCGGCGACCACCGAGGGCAGGGCCCCGCGTGCGCCCTGCAGGGCGCGCAGCCAGGGCTGGCCGTAGACGTGCGGGGAGCGGCGGGCGATCCCGGCGACGATGCGGTCGGCGGCCGGGGGGAGCGGGTGGGTGAGGTTGAGCGGCCAGGGCAGGCGGGAGCGGAGCTCGCGCAGCGCGGGGTCGTCGTCGGCGCCGCGGACCATGTCGGTGTCGGTCCAGGACAGGTAGGCGATGCCGGTGGTGACGCCGTGCAGCGACTCCTCGGGGCGCAGGCAGTGCATGAAGGCCTCGACGCCGGCCTTGCCGGTGCAGTAGGCGGCCATGAGCGGGGCCGGGGTCAGGGAGGCCAGGGAGGCGACCTGCAGCAGGTGCCCCCGGGAGCGGCGCAGCGCGGGCAGGAAGGCGCGCGCGGTGGCGATGCTGCCCATCAGGTTGACCTCGACGACCCGGTCGAAGGCGTCGGGGTCGGTGTCGCCGAAGGGGCCGCCGGTGGCGATGCCGGCGTTGGCCACGGCGATGTCGATGCGGCCGTAGTGGTCCTCGATGGCGCGGGCGGTCTCGGCGAGGGCCGCGCGGTCGGTGACGTCGGCCTCCCAGTGGGCGGCGTCGGGGCCGCATTCGGCGGCGACGGCCTTGAGCTCGTCGGGTTCGAGGCCGACCAGGGCCACGCGGACGCCCTGGTCGGCCAGCTTGCGGGCGAGGAGGGCGCCGAGGCCGCGTGCGGCGCCGGTGATCACGGCGGTGCGGCCGGCCAGGCCGGGGTGGGTGCGGGTCATGCTCCGGCCTCCTGGGTCTTCTTCTTGGCCTTGGGCTTGGCCGCGCCGTTGGCGGCGGGGGCGGGCAGGTGGGCCGCTGCCATGTCGGTGAGGAGGGCGGCGATGCGGTCGGGGGCCTCCAGGGGGGTCATGTGGGCGGTTCGGGGGATCTCGGTGAAGGTGCGGCAGTCGGCCAGCATGCGCCGGGTGCGGTGGGCGTGGGGGAGGGGGATGAGGCGGTCGCGGGTGCCGTGGACGACGGCGGTGGGCATGTCCAGGGCGCGCAGGGCCTCGTCGAGGTCGAGGGTGCCCAGGACGTGTCCCCAGCGGGCGCGGGCGGCGGGGTGGCAGGCGTGGACGAGGCGGGCGGTGAAGTCGGTCATGCGGCGGTCGGCGCCGGGGGCGGTGGTGATGTAGCGGACGGCGGCGCGGGTGAGCGGGGTCTTGGGTCCCAGGGGCAGGGGGGCGCCCAGGGCGGCGCGGTGGAGGGCGGCGCGGGCGGCGCTGCCGGAGGCGGCCAGGGGCAGGACGGTGGAGGTGTGGGGCAGGCGGCTGCTGCCGGTGCTGATGAGGGCGACGGCGGCGGCGCGCTCGCGCAGGGCGGGGCGGCGGGAGGCGGCCATGAGGGTCATGCCGCCCATGCTGTGGCCGGCCAGGACGGCGGGGGTGCCGGCGGGGACGGTGGCCTGCAGGACGGCGCACAGGTCGTCGGCCAGGGCGGTGGTGGAGTAGCCGGCGGCGGTGGCGGGGCGGGCGCTGGAGCCGTGGCCGCGCTGGTCGTACATGACGATGCGCAGGTGGCGGGGGAGGCGGTTGACGACGGGGGCCCAGAAGGCGGTGGTGCAGGTCCAGCCGTGGGCCAGGACGAGGACGGGGCCGTCGTCGGGGCCGGTGGTCTCCACGTTGAGGAGGGTGCCGTCGGCGGATTCGACGGTGCGGTGCTGCCGTTGGGGGGTCATGTCGGCTCCTCGGTGGCGTCCGCGGGGGCGGGACGGGGGTCGGGGTGCACGGGTTGTTACCGACGGGTCGGTCGGTATGCCGCCCGAGCGTAGACCATGACAATGGGCATTGGAAGGGTTATCCGTTTTTCGGTGGTCGCCGCGGGGCCCCGCTCAGCTCGCGGGATTCGCCGCGGTAGGGCCGATCGGCCTAGGATTCGGCGGTGATGGATGCGGCGGACGAGCAGGGCGAGGGCCTGGAAGGCCTGGTCGAGGCGATCCCGGTGTACGTGCCCGAGGGCGAGGAGCGCCCCGGGAGGGTGAGCTCGGTGACGGCGGACCCGGTCGCGGGCACGCCGCTGCGGGCGGTGGTCGACTTCGGGTCCACCCCGGAGGGGCGGGACACCGGCCCGGACGTTGAGGTGGCCACCAGGGTCTGGGACGGGCCGGCCGAGGAGCGGGCGCTGCGGGGGCTGTGCGCCGAGCGCGCGCTGATGGAGCGCCGTATGCGCGACCCGCAGGGCGGGGCGGCCCTGTCGCTGGGGGAGGACGCGTGCTGGTCGCAGGCCGAGCTGTCCGTGGACGGCGGAGCGGTGCGGGCCGTGGTGCTGGTGACGGGGATGTGCTGGGTGGCCGCGGCAGAGGCGGAGGAGGGCGTGCTGGTGCGCGTCTACACCCCGGCGCCGGGGCCGGGTCCGCTGCGCCTGGTCCGGGTGCACGATGCGTCGCTGCTGGAGCCGATGCGCGGCCGCGGCTGAGCAGCGGTGCCGCAGTGCGTCGGCACCGCCCGCGCCGTCCCCCACGGGCACGGCACCCGCCCCACTGCGAAGTCCCGGGACGGAAAACCGGCAGGAGTCGTTGGCCGACCGGGGGATCGGTGTTCTTCGGGGCCCGCCGCTGGGGTCGCTTCGTCCGCCCGGTGGGGCTGCGGCCCGAGGTCCGTGCCTCTGCGACGCCCCGGCGGTGGAGGGAGCAGGGTCGTGGAGCGCGCGTCCCGCGCCTTGCTGCGGCCGGTCGCGGCTTCGGGAGATAAGGGCTCGATAGGGTCGCCGAGTCCCTGCGATCACCGGGTCCTCGGGGCCGGTGCACCGAGGAGCCGCCGATGTGCCGCTGCGATTCCGCCTATTCCGCCTACGCCGCGCGGGCGGCCGCCTACGGGACCGTGGCCGCTCACCTGTCGTCGTTGAGCGACCGGCGGCTCGCTGAGGCCGTGTCGTCCGCCTCCGTGGTCGGATCCGGCATCGGCGGCAGGTCCGCGGAGCTGGACGTCGACGGCACGCCCGTCTTCGTCAAGAGGGTGCCGTTGACCGACGTGGAGGCCCGGCCGGAGAACGCCGGATCCACGGCGAACCTCTTCGGCCTGCCGGTGTTCTACCAGTACGGGGCGGGCTCGGCCGGGTTCGGTGCCTGGCGGGAGCTGGCGGTCCACGCCGCGACCAGAACCTGGGTCCTGGAAGGGCGGCACGAGGGCTTTCCCTTGATGTACCACTGGCGTGTGCTGCCCGATTCCCCTCCCGAGGGCTTCGTGGACGAGTTCGGCGGCATCGACGGCGCGGTCGCCCACTGGGAGGGCTCACCGGCCGTGCGCGAGCGGCTGGAGGCCATCGGTCGCTGCTCCCGCAGTCTGGTGCTCTTCCTTGAGCACGTGCCGCGGACACCGGGTGCGTGGCTGAGCGCGCACCGCGGGAACGCGGCTCGGGCCGGCGACGGCTCCGCGTATCGGTGGGTGGAGGAGGCCTTGGTGCGGGGAGCGGCGTTCATGAGCTCTCGCGGGCTCGTGCACTTCGATGTCCATTTCGACAACCTGTTGACCGACGGCCGTTCGATCTACTTCGCGGACTTCGGGCTGGCCCTGAGCTCGGGATTCGCGCTCTCAGCCGCCGAGGAGCGGTTCCTTGCGGACCATCTGGCCTACGACCGCCATTCGGCCGCGAGCCATCTGCTCCGCCACCTCGTCGACTCCCTTCGGGGCGACACGGACGGACACGTGTTCCTTCGGGAGTGGTGCGCCGGCCGAAAGCCCGGCGGAGTTCCCGCGGAGACCGCGGGGATCATCGACCGGCACGCCCGGCCCGTCCTCGTCCTGGACGGCTTCCACCGCCGGCTGCTCACGCGGAGCAAGAGGACCCCCTTTCCGGCCGCCGAGCTCGACCGCGCGGCGGCCGAGGCGGCATGGTCGGGCAGGCAGTGCACGGTCTCGGCCACAGGAGGACGGGCGGGGATGACGGATTCTCGCGTTGCGGTGTCCGCTTGGAGGGGGACGCCAGGGGGCCCTGTCGGCACCGGTGACGGCCGTTCGTTGGGCCGTGCGGCGGGGCGGAGCCTAGAGTCGCGTCCATGGTGAACGTTCTCAGTAGCAGGTTCGTGATCAGGCCGACCGACATGGAGCGCAGCCTGGCGTTCTACCGGGATGTGCTGGGACTGGCGGTCTACCGCGAGTTCGCCACCGGGGAAGGGGAGTGGGGGACGGTCTTCTTCCTGGGCGGCGGCTTCCTGGAGCTCTCGGGGGGTTCGCGGGTGCGGCCCGAGCCGCAGGCCACGCAGCTGTGGCTGCAGGTGGAGAACGCCACCAGTGCACAGCAGGAGCTGTCGGAGCGCGGGTGCGTGATCATGCGCGAGCCGCGGCGGGAGCCGTGGGGGCTGATCGAGATGCATGTGACCGACCCCGACGGACTTCTCCTGCACATCGTGGAGGTCCCGACCGACCACCCTCTCAGGGTGCGCAGGGACGTCCCGTCCGAAGGGCGGTGACAGGGGAGCGGTCCCAGGGCGGCGGCACCGGGCAGATACGGTGCGGGCGGGCGACGGCGGCGGTCCCGCCCGCCGGGCACGGAGCCACCGCAGGAGGCTGAGCACGCTGGGGAAGACGCCGCCGGAAGAGGGACGGGCCCTGAGGTAGGGACTAGTTCGGGCGGGGCGTTCGACGGTACACAGAACTAGTACTTTGAATCTACGCCATAAAGGCAACACTGGTTACCAGTAACCAGTCACTGCATACCGAGATCGTGCGGCTACGCCGCACTCATCTTCTGAAGCGCGCCCCACCCACGACGAAATGGAGCTTTCGGGCATAGCGCCTGTCCCTGTCCGGGGAGAGGCGTGTCCGCGGCCATGTGCGGCGGCGGAGCAGGCCAGCGGGTCCGCGCTCGAATCCCGGGTAAGGCGGGCGGCGCGACGGCCGAGGCGCGCACTCAGGGCGCCCTGGGAGGCCTTCGTCTAGTGGCCCGATCGCTCTGGGCCCCACGGGCAACGCGGCCCCTCGCTTCCCCTCCCCTACTCCTCGGCCCGGTCCTCCAGGCCCGCGACCATGAGGCGGCGCGGCCCCGGGCCCTCCTCGGAAAGGCGGTCGTAGGGGTTGGACAGCACGCACCGCTCCAAGGAGAGACAGCCGCAGCCGATGCAGTCGCTGAGGTCGTCGCGCAGCCGCTCCAGCTGTTCGATCCGGGCGTCCAGCTCCGAACGCCAGCCGCGGGACAGGCGCGCCCAGTCCTCCACGGTCGGGGTGCGCTCGTCGGGCAGGCTCTCCAGGGCGGTGCGGATGCGCGCCAGCGGGATGCCCACGCGCTGGCTGACCTTGATGAAGGCGATGCGCCGCAGGGTGTCGCGGGCGTAGCGGCGCTGGTTGCCGGCGGTGCGGCGGCTGGTGATGAGCCCTTGGCGCTCGTAGAAGTGCAGGGCCGAGACGGCCACGCCGCTGCGCTCTGCGACCTGGCCCACGGTGAGCTCCTTGCGCTTCCAGGCCTCCTGGGCCACCTGCGGCCTCCCCTCGCACGCCCTGCGTCGGGCACGAGGGTAGCCCACCGCGCCGGGTGGGGCCGCGGGCGGCCGCCGTGCGTGCGGCTGGGAGAGGCGCTGCTGCTGTGCGCGGGCGAGTTGGGCACCAATGCGGTGCGGCATTCGCGGTCGGGGCCGCCGGGCGGGGTGTTCACGGCTTGGCTGTGGCAGGGCGCGGAGGGGGTGTACCTGGAGGTGCGCGGCCTGGGGTTCGTGAGCGCGTTGTGCGGTGGGCGTGTGGGCGGCACGGTGCCGCCGCATCCGCAGGGGCACACACGGTCCGGTGTGAGCTGGTGGCCGGGGAGCCGGCCGGCCAGGGCCGGTGGCGCGGTCGTGCCCGCGTGGTCCGGTCGGCCGACTCGGCGTCGGCATGATGTGTCGGCTTGAGGTGGCGGTGGTTCCTGCTCTGCGCTCTGCCGTCTTCTCTTCGGGCGTGCGGCCGTCGTCGCCCCGAACCGGGGGCGTGTCTGGGTGGTGCCGGGGGTGTTCGCGTGCGGGGTGTCAGGCGGGGGTGAGGGGGATGCGGCCCTCTTCGAGGGCGGTGAGCACGGCGGCGGCTCCGCCTTTGGCCGCTGCGGTCAGGCCGAGGGTGGAGGGGTGGATGAGGTCGCCGGGGGGCGGGGCGTGCATGTGGGTGCGGGCGGTCCGGCGTGCGGGGGGCAGGAGCCAGGGGGCCAGGTCGGTGTAGTAGCCGCCGAGGATGATGGCGGCGGGGTCGAGGAGGTTGGCGAGGATGGCGCAGCCCTGGCCGAGGCGGTGTCCGGCGCGGGTGAGGGCGGTGAGGGCGCGGGGGTCGCCGTTGCGGGCGTTGTCGGCGGTGGTGGCGACGGCGTGGGTGAGGGCGGTGTTGGTGGGGGTGTGGGGGTCGGGGGCGGTTCCGGCGGCGTGGAGGATGGCGTCGATTCCGGCGAGGGCTTCGAGGCAGCCGCGGCGGCCGCAGGCGCAGTGGGGGCCGTCGGGTTCGAGGGTGACGTGGCCGATCTCGCCGGCGTGGCCGCGGGTGCCGGTCAGGGGGGTGCCGCCGGTGAGGATGCCGGCGCCGAGGCCGACTTCGCCGGTGAGGTAGACGAGGTCGGGGGTGTGGGCGAGGTGGCCGAAGCGGTGTTCGGCCAGGGCGGCGAGGGTGGCGTCGTTGCCGGTGATGTGGGGGCCGGTGGGTGCGGGGGGCGGAGGGAGGAGGTCGGTGAAGGGGGTGTGGGTCCAGCCCAGGGGCGGGGAGGTGAGGACGGTGTGGGTGGCGGGGTCGATGAGGCCGGGGATGGCGATGCCGGTGCCCAGGAGGGTGCGGTGGGCCAGGGCGGGGTGGTTCAGGGCGCGGGTGATGAGGTCGGCGGCGGCCTGGGCGGTGGCTTGCGGGGTGGCGGTGCGGGTGTCGTGGTCGGTGTGCAGGGTGAGGAGTTGGCCGCCGGTGGGGTCCAGGGCGCTGGCGGCGAGGTAGTCGGCGTTGACTTCGAGGCCGAGGACGGCGCGGCGGGCGGGGTCGGGGCCGAGCATGAGGGCGGGGCGGCCGGCGGTGGGGGTGTGGTGGGGGCCGTGTTCGGTGATGAGGCCGGCGGCGGTGAGTTCGTCGACGAGGCTGGAGACGGTGGATTTGGTCAGGCCGCTGGCGGTGGCCAGGCGGGCGCGGGAGCAGGGGGCGTGGGTGCGCAGGGTGCGCAGGATGAGGCCGAGGTTGGCGGCGCGGATGGTGTGTTTGGTGGCGGGGCGGTCGGTGGTGGTCACGGGGCCATTGTGTCGTGGTCGGGTGGGGTGTGCGGGGGTGGTGGGGCATTGACGCGGGGTTTGTTCGGTGACCAGACTAATGGGGGTCGGCAACGCTTCTTCCCCCGAGGAGGTCCCTGATGGACTACCGCCCCCGCCCCGAGGACAGGTTCAGCTTCGGTCTGTGGACCGTGGGCTGGCAGGGCGTGAACACCTTCGGTGCGGCGGTGCGCGAGCCGCTGGACCCGGTGCGCGCGGTGCACGAGCTGGCGGGCCTGGGCGCCTGGGGGGTGAGCTTCCACGACGAGGACCTGATCCCGGCGGGCACCGGCGGGGCCGAGCGCGAGCGCATCGTGGATCGCTTCACCAAGGCGCTGGAGGAGACGGGGCTGGTGGTGCCGATGGCCACCACCAACCTGTTCAGCGATCCGGTGTTCCGTGACGGGGGGTTCACCTCCAACAGCCGCCGGGTGCGGCGGCTGGCGCTGCGCAAGGCGGCGGCCAACATCGACCTGGCGGCGCGGCTGGGGGCGCGCACCTACGTGTGCTGGGGCGGCCAGGACGGGGCCGAGAGCGAGGCGGGCAAGGACGGGCGCGCGGCGCTGGAGCGGCTGCGGGAGGCCTTCGACGCGCTGTGCGGCTACATCCGCGAGCAGGGCCATGATCTGCGGCTGGCGGTGGAGCCCAAGCCGAACGAGCCGCGGGGCGATGTGCTGCTGCCGACGGTGGGCCACGCGCTGGCGTTCATCTCGGAGCTGGAGCACCCGGAGATGGTGGGGGTCAACCCGGAGGTGGGCCATGAGCAGATGGCGGGGTTGAACGTCGTGCACGGGGTGGCGCAGGCGCTGTGGCACGGCAAGCTGTTCCACATCGACCTGAACGGGCAGCGGGGGGTCAAGTACGACCAGGACCTGCGGTTCGGGGGCGGTGACCTGCGTGAGGCGTTCTTCCTGGTGGACCTGTTGGAGCGGGAGGGGTACGCGGGCCCGCGGCACTTCGACTTCAAGCCGCCGCGCACCGAGGACGATGCGGGGGTGTGGGAGTCGGCGCGGGCGTGCATGCGCAACTACCTGATCCTGCGGGAGCGGGCGGCGGCGTTTCGGGCCGATCCGGAGGTGGCCGAGGCGCTGGAGGCCTCGCGGGTGGGCGAGCTGGCGGAGCCGACGCTGGGTGCGGGGGAGTCGCTGTCCTCGGTGCTGGGCGAGCGGGAGGCGGACCTGGAGGGGCTGCGGGCCCGGGGGTACGGGTTCGAGCGGCTGGACCAGTTGGCGACCGAGTTCATGCTGGGTGTGCGCGGGTAGTGCGCGGCGCCAGGGCCCGGACCCCCTTGGGGGCCGGGCCCTTTTGCCGTGCGGGGCGTTGCGGGGTCAGGGGGCGAGGAGGATTACTGCGGGATTCAGCGGTAGAGCCTCTCCCCGCTCGTCCCCGCTCGGCGGCCAAGGCCGCAGAATCCGCTGTCGCTACTCACGGGTTGCTTGTCCCGTCGCCGGGTGTGCGGGCAGGCTCCCCTTCTTCGACGGCGGGGTGGACGGGTGCTTGGCGGAAGCGAACTGTCCCGTGGCGATCAGGACCACGACGAGCGCGAGCGGGACGATCCACCCGCTCCAGCCGAGGATCGTCGCCTGCGTGGTGTCGACGTGCTCTCCCGCCGCGGCGAAGAGGAGGTAGGTCCCGCCCGCCGCGTTGAACGCGGCATGTGCCAGGGCTGCGGGCCACACGGATCCCGATCGGAGCCTCAGCCAGCCGAAGACCGCGCCGATCAGAATGCACATGCCGACCATCGCGGTCAAGCCGAGCCAGCCCGGTGCATCGGGGTAGTTGTACCCGAGGAGGACGAGCGGGGCGTGCCAAAGGCCCCAGATCACGCCAGAGGCCAGGAGGGCCGGCAGAGTGCCGAGCGGCATCAGTTTCGGGAGCAGCCACCCGCGCCACCCGAGTTCCTCGCCCAGCGCCGGGATGAGGTTGATGAACGCCGCCAAGGGGAGCAGGGCGATCTGGAGGGCGATGAGCGCGCCGACCGGTATCGGGATCTCGGCCGCTCCTGCGGTGCCCGCCTGCTCGTCGAGGGCCTGCTGGAAGGCGGAGAAGTTCGTGAAGTCGGCCGGATAGACCCCCAGCAGCGCGCCGACCGGGAGCGCCACCAGGACCAGGGCGATGGAGACGAAGATTCCCAGCGCCGAGTAGACGAGGAGTCTGCGAACCGGTCTGAGCGGCCACAGTCCGAGCGTCCACGCCTTCTGCTGCGGCCGCTCCACGAAGAACACGACGATGAGGGCGGCGATCGCGGGGGTCATCATCGTGGCGGTCGCCACGGGGGTGAACCAGGGGCTGGCGAGGCCGTCACCGAACCAGAGAGGGAGCGCGAGGAGCCAGGCGAGCGCGAAGGCCAGGGCGGTGAATACGCCGATGGGTCGCAGGTCCCGGCCGGTCATGCGGGGCCCGCTAGGAGGCGTGGTCGTCTTCGGTCCGCCCGGAGAGCCGTTGGTCACGACATGTGCCCTTCGAGGATGTGCAGACCGGCGATGGTGCGGTCGTCGCGGAACGCGATCCGTGCCGTGTAGTCGCCTGCCTCGAACGAGAGCGGCGTGTTCGTGATGGTCACGTCGCCGGCCCGGGTGACCTCCGGCTCTCCGAGCCTCTCGAAGGCTCCTGACAGGCCGACGATCTGTGCCCACGCGGCCGCGAGCGCGTCCTCCGGCAGGCCGTCGCGCATGGTCGGATCGAACTGCTCGGTGACACGCGCCCATTGCCCGGAAGCGAGGTCCTCGATCGTCGAGGCGGCCAGTTCGGCGGCGCCGGAGAGCGGCGTGGTGTTCATGGGTTCTCCTGTTCTGGGGTCGATCGGTCTGCCATAGCGCTGAAACGCCGCTTGCCTGCTCACGCCGAGCGCGTCACCGATGACCTGCCACGTAGCGCCGCTCTGGCGCGCCTGCTGCACGACAGCACGCACGACGTCATCGGCGGCCGCCTGCATGCTCACGGCACGCCCAATCGAGTCGGCCCAGTCGTCGTCCTTCGTCAGGACACGTGCCGCGAGGAGCGCCTCCATGCGCGTTTTCAAGGCCTGCAACGCATCTGTCAATCGTTCTTGCATCTGTAAAGCCTATCTTTACAACCGGCTGTGCGCCAGGAGGGTGCGCGCAACGATGTGCGAGGCTGCCCGACCGGGTGTGTCCGCCCACCGTGAGGGCTCATCCACCGACGCATGCGCCCCGGCGACATGCTCACCGTCCAGGAGGCCGACCGGCTGGGCCGCAACCTCCCCGAGGGGCTGATCGTGCTCTACGACCTGTTCGAGCAAGGGGCAGCGGTCAAGGTCCTGGACGGCATCGCCGCCGGAGAGCACACCGAGCGCAGCCTGATCCTGGACCTGGCGCTCGCCCTGGCCGAAGACCGCCGACGCGACATCGTCCGCACGACCCGCAGCGGCCTGGCCTCGGCCGCCCGCGCCGGCCGCAAGGGCGGCCGAGGGCGTGTGGTCGACGCCGACAAGCGCCGCGCGCTCCTGGCCCGCCGAGCCGAGGGCCCATCGCCACGCGAGATCGCCCGCGGGGCCGGGGTGAGCCCGGCCGTCGTGCACGGCGAGGTCTAAGCAGCGGAGAACGACCCCGAGCAGCAGTAGCTCAGCTACCGGGCGACCCGGCCCCCGCGCCTTCCGGGCTCACTCGGTTCGCCCCCCGAGATCGCCGGCCTCGCCACGATCCGCGCCGCCCTGGTCGGCGCCCTCCAGGCGGGCTGCGACGACCTGACCGTCTGTGCGTCCAGCGACCGCCGTCCCATCCCCTTCACCGATCCGGCCGGGGAGGACCGCCATGGTGGACCCTGCTGCCGCCCGACGCTCCCGCCTGGCCCCGAAGGCGCTCGGGGGCCTGGCCGCCGTGGCGTGCTGCGCGCTGCCGGAACCCGGCGGCCGTAGCGGGCGATCCGCTCAGTCGCCCAGGTCGCGGCTCTACCGCTGAATCCTGGGGCGATCCTCCTCGGCCCCGTCAGGCGCGGGCGTCGGCGAGGCGGCCCTGGATCATCAGGTCCATGACGGCCATGAAGCGGTGGGTGCGGGCCCGGCCCAGGACGAAGGGGTTGGGGCCGTGGGGGTCGCGGCGGACCTGTTCCATGCGCTGCAGGCCGTGGTCGTTGGGGTGGGCGGAGAGCTCGACGTCGGCGCCGGCGCGGTGCATGCGGGTGCGGAAGCGGTCGATGGAGTCCAGGTAGTCGGCGAGGTGCTCGGGTTCGGCGGGCGGGTTGGTGCCGCCCCAGAGCATGGCGGTGTGGGGGCGGCCGCGGTGGTGGACACCGAAGAGGGGCGAGACGGTGCCGGGGGTGTGGCCGGGGGTGTGGTGCAGGGTCACGGCGGTGGCGCCCAGGGTGAGGCGGTGGCCGTCGGTGATGTCGGTGTCGCGGCGGGGGGCGTGCTCGTGGGCGTCGGCTTCGACGAGGTCCCAGTCGGCGGGGGACATCAGGACGCGGGCGCCGTGGCGGTCGGCGAGGTACTGGGCGCCGCCGAAGTGGTCGTAGTGGCCGTGGGTGATGACGATGTGGGCGATGTCGGCGGGGTCGGCGCCCAGGGCGCGCAGGCCGGGTTCGATGACGGTGCGGGCGTCGTGGGGGGAGCGCAGGGCGTCGATGAGGATGATGCCCTCGTCGGTGGTCAGGGCCATGGCGTGGACGAAGCCGGTGCTGAGGACGGCCAGGTCGTCGAAGACGCGGGTGGGGGGCGGGGCGGGGAGGTCGCCGGGGAGGTCGGTGTCGGGGTGCAGGGCGCGGGCGATGGCGGTCAGGACGGGGTCGCGGCCGGCCAGGCGGCGGGCGCGGTCGTAGTAGGGGGTGCCGGGGGTGGCGGCGTGTGCGGGGGCGGGTGCCAGGGGGAGTGCGGCGGCGGTCAGGGCGCCCGTGGCGAGGCGGGCCAGGGTGCGGCGGGTGAGGGGGGTGTGCTCGCGCATGCGGGCGCTCCTTGCCGTGTGGTGTGGTGGGTGTGGTCCCGGTGGGTGGGATGCGGTGGGGCGGTGGGGTGTTCGTGCTGGTTCGCGGCTCGTCTCCGGGGCGAGTGCGCGTCCTGGGCCGCGCCGCGGTGCACTGGCCGGGCCCACGCGGTGCCGGGACCGGGGGCAGGACCCGTACACGTTCAGCGGTGGGGGCGGGAGCCTGCTGACGGTCTTGGGGGTGCACTCCCTGGGCGGCATCGCGGGGCATGAGGCGGCGGGGACCACGGACGAGGCCCCTGAGCGGGTCGGGCTGGTCCGGCGGGCCGGGGCTGCGGCGCGGCCCTTGGCGTGGATGCTCCCCGCGCGCCCTGTCCTGCTCGGCCGGGCGGCGCCGGTTCGTCCGTGGTCGCTCGGGCGCGCGCCGTCCTCCTGGTCTGGGGCACGCGGCGAGGGGGCGGGTCAGGCCAGTGAGTCGATCCAGCGCTCCAGGCGGCGGCCTTCTGCGGCCATGAGGTCCGGGGCGCGGAGCGTGTTGGTCAGCACGGAGATGCCCTGGTAAGCGGCGATCAGTGCGACCGCCAGCTCGCGGGCGTCGCTGCGGCCCAGTTCGGTGAACTGCCGCTCGGCCCAGTCGATGAGGTCGCGCATGGCGTCGGCGACCGCCGTGTCGAGGCCGTCGGTCCGTTTGTCCAGTTCGGAGGCGAGGGTGCCGGTGGGGCAGCCGAACCGCGCGGTGGTCTCTCGCTGCTCGACCCACCCGGCGATGAGCGCTTTGAGCCGCTCGTGGGGCGTGGGCAGTGCATCGAGGGCGGCGGTCATCTGTGACAGGTTCTGCCTGTGGGTTCCGATGGCGGCTTCGACCAGGTCGTTCTTGGTCTTGAAGTAGTAGTACACGTTCCCCGTGGGGACGTGGGCCCGGTGTGCGATGTCGGCCAGTGTGGTCTTCTCGACGCCCTGTTCGTGGAGCACCTCGGCCGCTGCGGCGGCGAGCCGTTCCCGCTTTCCCGGCGTGCGCCGCTCCCGTCGGTGTGAGTCGGTCATCTGACTGACTGTAGACGAACGCCGCCGGGGCGGGCTATGGTCGCCTTTTAAGTTAGTCAGCTAACTCACTTGGAGTCCTCGTGATCGCAGTCACCGGCGCCACCGGAAACGTGGGCCGTGAGCTGGTCCGCCACCTCGCCGAGGCAGGCGAGGCGGTGCGCGCCCTCTCGCGCGGCCGGGCGCGCGACCTGCCCCCGAACGTGCGCCACCGGCAGGCGGACCTGGCAGACCCTGACGGCCTGCGCCCCGTGCTCGAAGGGGCCGAGGCACTGTTCCTGCTGGTGGCCGGCGACGACCCGCGGGGCGTGCTCGAGGCCGCGAAGAGGGGCGGCGTCCGACGGGTCGTCCTGGTCTCCTCCCTGGGCGTGGCCACCCGCCCCGCCGCCTACGCCCACGCCGCCGCCTTCGAGGCCGCGCTCGGCGACTGCGGTCTGGAGTGGAGCATCCTGCGCTGCGGCGGACTGGCCTCCAATGCCCTGGCCTGGGCCCAGACCATCCGCGCCGACCGGCAGGCCGCCGCCCCGTTCGGCGGCGCCGGCCTGCCGGTGGTCGACCCCTCGGACGTCGCCGAGGTCGCCGCCGCCGCGCTGCTGGGGCCCGGCCACGACGGCGCCGTGTACGAGCTCACCGGCCCGGCCCCGGCCACCCCGCGCGAGCGGGCCGCGGCGATCGGCGCCGCGATCGGCGAGCCGGTCCGCTTCATCGAACAGACCCGTGAGCAGGCACGGGAGCAGATGCTCGCGTTCATGCCCGAGCCGGTCGTCGAGGGCACCCTGGCCATCCTCGGAGAGCCGCTGCCCGCCGAGCGCCGGGTGAGCCCCGACGTCGAGCGGGTGCTGGGCCGCGCGCCGCGCCCCTTCGCCGACTGGGCCGCCCGCAACGCCGAAGCCTTCCGCTGATCCGGCCAGGCCCGGCCGGACACCGCTCCTCACCCACCCCCGGGAGATCCCGCATGCCGACCACCCCCGTCCTCGACTCGACCATCGCCCACCGGGAGCGCGGATCGGGCGCACCGATCGTCTTCCTGCACGGCAACCCCACCTCCTCGCACCTGTGGCGTAACGTCCTGCCGGCCGTGGGCCGGGGCCGCCTGCTGGCCCCCGACCTCATCGGCATGGGCGGCTCCAGCAAACCCGGCATCGCCTACACCTTCGACGACCACGCCCGATATCTCGATGCCTGGTTCGACGCGCTCGGCCTCGACGAGGCCGTCCTGGTCGGCCACGACTGGGGCGGCGCGCTCGCCTTCGACTTCGCCGCCCGCCACCCCGGCCGGGTCCGCGGCATCGCCTTCACCGAGACCATCGTCAAACCGATGGCCTGGGAGGAGTTCCCCGAGGGCGGCCGCGACCTGTTCCGCGCGATCAAGACCGACGGCGTGGGGGAGGCCCTGATCCTCGACGACAACGTGATGATCGAAGAGGGCCTGCCGGGGACCGTCGCCACCCCGCTCGACGCCGCCGACCTGGAGGCCTACCTGCGGCCCTACCCGACCCGGGAGACCCGACGGCCGCTGCTGCAGTGGCCGCGCGCCATGCCGCTGGGGGGCGAGCCCGCCGACGTCGTCGCCCGAGTCGAGGCCTACGACGCCTGGCTGGCCGAGAGCGGGGAGGTCCCCAAGCTGCTGGTCGACTTCGCGCCCGGCCCCGGCGTCATGATGGGGCCCGGCCTTGCCGCCTGGTGCAGGCGGCACATGGCCGCGCTGGAGACCGAGCACTACGACGTCCCCGCCGGGCACCACACCCCCGAGGACCGCCCGGCCGAGATCGCGGCGGCGGTCTCGGCCTGGGCGGACCGGCACGGGCTGCGCTAGGCGCCCGAGACCACGGCACGGCGAAGCCCCCCGGGGCGACCGCGAATGGGGGCCGCGCGCACCGCGCGCGGCCCCCATTGTCGTTTGTGCGGGCGGGTCAGCCCCGGTGGCCGTTCAGGGCCTGGATGATGCGCGGGCGCATCTGGGAGGCGCTGATGACCTCGTCGACCGAGCCGACCTCGACGGCGCGCCGGATGCTGTGCACGGCGTCGAACTCGGCGGCGACCTCGCCCAGCTTCTCGGCGCGCACCGAGCCGCGCAGCTCCTCCAGCTCGGCGGCCAGGGCGGCGCGCTCGGTGCCCTCGGCCGCCGCCGCGCGCTCCTGCAGGGCCTGCAGGCGGGGGTCGGCGGCGGTGCGGGCGTCGACCTCGCCGGAGAAGACCACGGCCGCGGCCGGGGCGCCGCCCAGCACCGAGGCGTAGGAGCCCTCCAGGGCCAGCACCGTCATGTTCGGGTTGAGGGCCTTGGAGAAGACCACGAAGGCTCCGCCGTGGTAGCGGGAGATGACGCAGAAGACGATGGGCCCGTCGAAGTTGACGACGGCCCGGCCGATCTCGGCGCCGTACTCCAGCTGCAGCTTGCGCATGGACTCGGGTGAGCCGTCGAAGCCGGAGAGGTTGGCCAGCACCACCAGGGGGCGGTTGCCGCTGGCGGCGTTGATGGCCCGGGCGGCCTTCTTGGAGGCCTGGGGGAACAGGGTCCCGGCGGTGTAGGCGTCGGGGCCGTCGGTGGGCGGGAAGCCGTGGCGGGGCAGGTTCTTGGACTCGATGCCCAGCAGGCACACCGGTGTGCCGCCCAGGTGGGCGTCGGCGACCACGGCGTTGTGGGCGTCGGCCATGTCGGCCCAGCGCTCCAGGAGGGCGTGGTCCTGGTCGGACAGGGCGCGCATGACGGTGCGGATGTCGAAGGGCTTCTTGCGGTCGGGGTTGTGCTCGGCGGAGAAGATCTGGCCGACCGTGGTGAAGTCGCTGCCCTCGGCGGTGTGGGGGTAGGGGCTGATGTCGCGGTCGGCGGGGTCGGTGGTGGCGGCGCGGCGGGGGGCGGTCTCGCCGGGGGCGGTGTAGGCGTGGTCGTAGTGGGCCATGAGCACGCCGTGGGCGGCGGGCAGGTCGCGGGCCCAGTACTGGGCCTGGCCGTTGGGGCCCATGATGCGGTCGTGGCCGCCGATGCCGAAGTTGTCCTCGGCCGAGACGCCGCCGGAGAAGTCCAGGGACTGCTTGCCGGTGAGGACCATGGCCGAGTCGGGGGTCATGACCAGCACGCCCTTGGTGTGCATGAGCATGGTGGCCTCGGCGTTCCAGTAGGGCTGGGCGCCGACGTTGATGCCGGCCACGACCACGTTGATCTCGCCGCCGTCCTGGGTGAAGGTGACGATGCGCTTGAGGGCGGCGGCGACCCAGTCCATGTTCTCGGTTCCGGAGTCCATGGCGATGCGGGCGCCGGCCGACAGGGCGTACCACTCCAGGGGTACGCCCATGCGCTCGGCCTGGTCCAGGGCGGCGATGACGCGGCGGCACTCGGCCTCGGACAGGGCGCCCAGGGCCTTGGTGGGGTCGCCGAGCAGGATCACGCGGGTGATGCCCTGGGGGTGCTTGGCGGTGGGGGTGGTGACGGTGCCGGCGACGATGGCGGCGGTGTTGTGGCCCTTGGGGCGGTCCACGGGCACCAGGCGGCCGTCGGCGTCGAGGTCGTGCTCGGTGAAGTCGCCGAGCATGCCGGTGAGTTCGTAGGGGTAGACGGTGTTGCGGCGTGCGGCGCGCAGGACCTTCTGGCGGTAGGTGTCCAGGGGGCGCACCGCCTCGAGGTCGGGCGGGCCGACGGTGAGCTCGGGGCGGCCGGCGGCGTCGAAGGAGATGCGCACGGCGATCTTGGTCAGGGCGCCGGTGTCGGGGTCGCGGCGGCGGCCGATGAAGGTGATCTCCTCCAGGCCGGCGCCGGCGGTGGTGGGGCGGATCCGTTCGGCGAGCATCTCCATCTCGTCGCGGGTCAGGGTGCTGGGCGGCCAGACGTAGACGACGATGCGGTTGGTGGCCAGGCGCTTGCGTGCGGGGCGGTCGGCCTGGGCGCGGCGGATGGAGTCCAGGCAGGCGGCCAGGGTGCCCTCGGCGGTGGGCAGGGCGACCAGGCGGCCGTCGTTCTCGCGCAGCTCGGTCAGGTCGCGGACCTGGGCGAAGGCGATGAGGCGCTCGTCGGAGGCGTCGGTGCCGGCCTGGGCCTTGAAGAGGTAGACCTCTTCGTCGGTGGAGGGCAGGCGGGTCAGGTCGAAGTCGGCGAAGCGCTCGATCTGCATGCGCTGGGCGATGTGGGGGTGCAGGCCGCGGATGAGGCGCTGCTCGGCCATGCGGTGGCCCCGGCCGGGGTCGGGGCGGAAGGTGAAGTGGTGGTGCATGACGGCGCCGCGGCTGCCGGCCACGGTGGTGGTGACGCGGTTGACCTGCGGGGGCAGGGGGCGGGCGGCCAGGTGTTCGGTCAGGGCGGCGGCGGTGGCCTCGGGGTCCTCGGGCTGGTCCTCCCAGGCCAGGTAGAGGTCGGCGTCCAGGCTGTGCTGGTCGGCGGCGAGCTCGGCCAGGCCGGCCAGGGCGCTGTCCAGGTGCTCGAAGGGCAGGGCGGCCGAGGCCAGGCAGGTTCCGTCGCGCTGGGCCAGGGTGAAGTCGGTGCCGGCGGCGGTGGCGGTGCGCACCTCGCTCAGGCCCTTGTTGCCGTAGTAGCGGCGGGTGAGGACCTCGAGCATGACCGAGTTGTCGGCTCGGCCGCGGGCCAGGCGCTGGCCGAGCAGGCGGACGAGGGGCTCGGTGCTGCGCACCATGTGGGCGATGCGCTCGGCGCGGTCGGGGGAGTGGGGGTGGGCGTCCAGGTGGCGCAGGTGGCGGCGGACGTCGGCGTAGACGCGGGCGCGGTTGCGGCGCAGCAGGGGCTGGGCGAACCAGGCGAAGACGACGCCGCGGGCCAGGTCGGCCAGGTGGGGGAAGCGGACCTGGGTGGCGGCGATGAGGCGTTCCAGGGCCAGGCCGACCGGTTCGCGCAGGGTGTGGTCGGGGGCGGGTTCGGTGAGCCAGGTGCGCAGCAGGGCGGCGATGATGCGGGCGTCGGAGGCGGCGCGCTGCTGGGCGAGGAAGGCGCGGAAGACCGCGGACTCCAGGCGGGGGGTGCGGTCGAGGTCGGTGAGGCCGTAGTGGGCCAGGGCGCGGGCCAGGCGGGTGCGGAAGGCCTCGGGCAGGCCGGCGCGGTCCAGGTCCAGGCTCTGCAGGTAGGTGTGGAAGTGCTCGCGGGTGCTGTGGAGGTGCTCCTCGCCGGGGGCGGTGCCCTCGGCGGGGCGGTTGCGGGAGAGTTCGGCCAGGTCGGCGAAGGCCTCGATGATGCCGAGTTCGTCGGCGACGGGGGCGGCGCCCTGGTCGGTGGCGGCGGCGCGGTCGGCGAGGTAGCCGACCAGGTCGGCGTCGGGGTCGTCGGGGTCGGGGTCGAAGCCGAGCATGCGGGCGCGCAGGTCGGCCTGGCCGCGGGCCAGGCGCTGGTGCAGGGGGGTGTGGCCGGGTGCGGGGGGCAGGTCCAGGTGCGCGCTCTGCTCGGCGGGGGCCTGGTCGCCCTCGGCGAGGGGTTCCAGGCGCAGCAGGGCGGCGCCGGTCTCGACCTGGCTGCCGATCTGGACCTGGGAGTCGGCCAGGCGGGCGTCGAAGGGGGCGGTCAGGACCGTCTCCATCTTCATGCTCTCCAGCACCAGGACGGGCTGGCCGGCCTCGACGGTCTGGCCGGGCTGCAGGGGGGTGGCCACGACCAGGGCGGGTGCGGGGGAGCGGACGATGCCGCCTTCGTCGCGGCTGACGCGGTGGGTGGTGCCGTCGATCTCGACGAGGTGGACGGGGCCGTGGGTGGCGGTGAGCAGGCGGTGGCGGTGGCCGTTGACGGTGATCTGGCCGGTGTGGTCGTCGTGGCGGTGCAGGTGCACCTGGGCGGTGGCGGTGTTCTCGCCGGAGGTGACGGTGGCGCGGAAGCGGTCGGCGCCGGTGCGGGCCAGGTGGACCTGGTAGATGGCGCCGCGGAGTTTGAGGGCCAGGGGGCGGTGGGTCTCGTGGCGCACCTGGGGGCGGCCGCCGTAGGCGGTGGCGAGCAGGTGGTCGCGGGCGGCGCCCTCTTCCTCCTCGTAGGCCTCGATGGCGGCGGCGATCAGGGCCATGGTGGAGTGGGGGGCGTTGTTGAGGCGGCCCTGGGCGCGGACGCGGTCGATCCAGCCGGTGTCGGCGGTGGCGCCGGTGACCTCGTCCTGGTCGAGCAGGTCCAGCACGAAGCTCTTGTTGGTGGCGCCGCCTTCGATGACCACGGTGGTCTCGGACAGGGCGCGGCGCAGGCGGGCCAGGGCCTGGTCGCGGTCGCGGCCGTAGGCGATGATCTTGGCGATCATGGAGTCGAACTCGGCGGGGATGGTGTCGCCTTCGGCGACGCCGGTGTCGACGCGGATGCCGGGGCCGGCGGGCAGTTCCAGGCGGGTGATGCGCCCCGGGCAGGGGGCGAAGTCGCGGTCGGGGTCCTCGGCGTTGAGGCGGGCCTCGACGGCGTGGCCGCGCTCGTGGGGGGCGGTGCCGGTGAGGGGGTGGCCGGCGGCGACCTGGAGCTGGGCGGCGACCAGGTCGGTGCCGGTGGTGGCCTCGGTGATGGGGTGTTCGACCTGCAGGCGGGTGTTGACCTCGAGGAAGGCGAAGAGGCGCTGGCCGGGGTGGTAGAGGAATTCGACGGTGGCGGCGCCGCGGTAGCCCACGGCCAGGGCGAGGCGTTCGGCGGAGGCCTTGAGTTCGGCGGTCTGGTCGGCGTCGAGCAGGGGGGAGGCCGATTCCTCGATGATCTTCTGGTTGCGGCGCTGGATGGAGCAGTCGCGCACGCCCAGGGCCCAGGCGGTGCCCTGGCCGTCGGCGATGACCTGGACTTCGACGTGGCGGGCGCCGGTGACCAGGCGTTCGAGGAACAGGGTGCCCGAGCCGAAGGCGCGGGCGGCCTCGGCGGCGGTGCGGTCGAAGGCCTGGGTGAGTTCGTCGGCGTCGTGGATGACGCGGATGCCGCGTCCGCCGCCGCCGGCGGCGGCCTTGAGCATGAGGGGGTAGCCGATGTCGGTGGCGGCGGCCAGGGCGTCGTCGAGGGTGGCCACGGCGCCGCCGCTCCAGGGGGCGACGGGCACGCCGACCTGTTCGGCCAGTTGTTTGGCGCCGATCTTGTCGCCGAGGCGGCGCATGGCCTCGGCGCTGGGGCCGATGAAGGTGATGCCGAGCTGGTCGCAGAGTTCGGCGAAGGCGGGGTCTTCGGCGACGAAGCCCCAGCCGACCCAGGCGGCGTCGGCGCCGGTCTCGGTCAGGGCGCGCTCGAGGGCCTTGGGGTCGAGGTAGGGGCGGGCCGAGGCGGGGCCGATCTGGTAGGCGTGGTCGGCTTCGCGGACGAAGGCGGCGGTGCGGTCGACGTCGGTGTGCAGCGCGATGGTGGCGATGTGCGTGCCGGTCTGGGCGGAGAGGTCGCGTGCTGCGTGGATGAGGCGCATGGCGGCCTCGCCGCGGTTGACGATGGCGATTCGCTTGAACAAGCCGACCGAGCCCTTCTCTTCGTGGTGAGCAGTGAGCGTGTGCGCCGCGGCGGGGGGCCTGCGCGGGGTGGGCGCGGGTGTGCCCCGGCAGGGTTCCACTTTTCCGTGTGCGGTGCGGTGGTGCCATGTCGTTCTCGGCGCAACATTGGCGGGCCGAGTTTGTAGGAATGGGCCAAAGCGCCGGGCCGGGGGCCGGTGGTGGCGGGCCCGGTCGACCAGGGTATGCGGGGCGGGGGTGTGGGGGGTCTCACCCGAGGGGGCGGGGTTCGAACACCGTCGGTGGCGGGTGTTCGAACCCGGGCCGGGGCGGAGCGGGGTGCGCTCGGGGGTCAGCGCAGGCGGTAGCCGGCGAAGTCGGCGATGCGGTGGTAGCCCAGGCGCTGGTAGAGGGCGTTGCTGGTGGGGTTGGCCGGGTCGGTGAACAGCACGACCTCCTGGGCGCCGGCGTAGCCGCGGCCGCGCAGGCGGGAGGGGGTGTAGACGGGGTCGATGCGGACCATGCCGCCCACGACCGCCGCCCCCTCTCCGGCCCCGGTGTCAGCGGCGGGGCTCGATCCTCATGTCGCCCGCGGTCACGGCGCGGATGTGCTCGCCGGCGAGCAGGTCGTGCGGGTAGACCGGGTCGATCGCGGCGGCCTGGTCGAGGCGGGCCAGGGTGCGGCGGTTACCTCTTCGGGCTGGCCCGGCAGCGTCCCCCCGGCGCCGGGGGGACGCCACGGCTTCGGCGCCGTCGCTGGCGCGGCTGGTCGTGGACCTGTCGCCGCTGCCGGCGATGGTGGCGGCCCGGCTTCTGCCGGACGTGGGGGCCTTGGCGCCGTCGCAGCGCAATGCGATGTGGCTGTGCCTGATGCACCCGCGGATGCGCGCGTTCTATGCCGACCGCGAGCGGGTGGTGCGCGAGGGGGCGGCGCACCTGCGGGCCGCGTGGGCCGCGCACCCGCAGGACGGGGCGCTGAGCGGGCTGATCGCCGAGTTCATCGCCGACGACGAGGAGTTCGCGCGGTTGTGGGGCGAGCGCGAGGCGAGGGCGGGCGGCGCCAGGCCCAAGGTGGTGCGCCATCCTGAGGCCGGTGAGACCGCGCTGGACTTCGAGACGCTCACCCCGCACCAGGATCCGGACCAGGTGCTGGTGATCCACCGCGCGGCCGACGAGCAGAACCGGTCGGCCCTGGAGGTGTTGTGCGCGCGCTGACGCCGTAGGGGCCGGGCGGGCGGTCGCCTCGGTGCGCCGTTGGAGCCGCGGGCCGGGCGCGGGCGATCCGGGCGTTGAGCTCGGCACCGAGCAGCACCGCCAGCGCGGTGACGTACAGGAAGAGCAGGGCGGCGGCGGGTGCGGCCAGTACGCCGTAGGCGGCCTGGCCGGCGATGGTCAGGGCGAGCAGGGAGCGCAGCGCCAGGCTTCCGCCCAGCCACAGCAGCACTGCGAGCACGGCGCCGGGGACATCGCGCCGCCACCTGCCTCGCTCCGGGGTCGCCGCACGGTAGAGCAGGACCAGCAGCCCCGTGCAGACGAGGATGGGAACGGGCCAGGAGCCCGCCTCGAGCAGGTGCGCGACGGGCGGGCGGGCCGGGGCGGGGGTCGCGGTGAGGATCCAGCCGGGTGCGGCGACCAGCAGCGGCAGTGCCAGGGCGCCCGCCGCCAGTGCCCCCAGGTAGAGCGCGAAGGCCAGCGCCCGGGACCGGGGCGCCGATCGCAGGCCGTCCATCCCGTAGGCGATGGTGATGGCGTTGACGTAGGTGTTCATCGCGGCCGAGCCGCTCCACAGCACGAGCAGGAACCCGGCCGAGACGACCTCGCCCCGTCCGTGGTGCAGCACGTCGTCCAGAACGGGGCCGATGATCTCCTCGGCGGCCGGGGGCGCCAGGACCTGTCCGGCCGCGGCGAGGAGCCAGTCCTCGACCTCGACGACCGTGCCGCCGCCGAGCAGCGGGGGCAGGAAGCCGATGGCCGCCACCAGGACCAGCAGCAGGGGGGTCAGAGACAGCAGGGCCCAGAACCCGGCTTCGGCCGCCAGCCCCAGGATGCGGTCCTGCCAGGCCCGGGATGCGGTGTCGAGGGCCAGGCGCCGCGCCTGCCGCGCCCGGTCGGCGAGCATGCGTGCGGCGCCGGCGGGCCGTGTGCTCAGCCGCGCACCGGTGCGGGCTCTCACGGCCGGTCGGCGGGGGGCCGCTGTTCGCGGCGCCGGCGGTGCTGGGCGAGGGTGAGGCGGGTGGCGGCCCCGGTGAGGGCGACCACGATTCCGGCGATCATCGCGATGAGCAGGGCGATCGCCAGGGGCAGCTCGCCGCGCAGGGCCAGGAAGGAGACTTCGACGCGGGCGGTGTTGCTGATCAGGAACACGATGAGCAGGGCCGCGAGCAGGACGAGGGCACCGATTGCGGCCCAGACCGCGCCGGCGCGCGCCTGAGGTGCGGAATCGGCGCGGGGCCCGGGCTCGGCCGCCGGTGCGGGGCCTTGGGGGGCGGGCGGGTCGGGTGGTCGGTCCTGTTGTGCGCGGTGGCGGTCGGGCCGGCGTGGGAACGGCATGCCGCATACCCCCTGACGGAAGCCGGTACGGCGGGCGTCTCGGTTCGAGGATGTCGTCGCGATACCGGTACGGGGCCGATTCTACGCCGGGGTGTCCTGCCTGAGCCCGTCTGCGGCTGGTGGCGCGGGCGGCAGCGGCACCCGGTCTTCTCCTCGCCCGGAACCCGGCCTCGGGTGCTTCCCGGGCCCCTGTCCTGTGTGCCGGTCGAGGCGGGAGTGGCCGGTGCCTCGGGGGTTCTGCACCCCCCCACCCGAATAACGTTAGTGAAATACGTTATCTCGTTACGTAATCCAGGTTTGCAAACACAAAGAAGGTGCGGAGCGGCGGGGAATCTGACCCCCGATAAGTGGGCCTTACCGGATGCCAGCCCGTGAGGCGGACCGAACCGTCACCCGGCCCGGCCGGCCCCGCCCAAACGAAACCCCCCTCCCCGAGGGGGCCCTGAGGCCGCCCCCCGCCGGGAGGCGGCCGGCGGGCCCAGGGGGAGGGGCGGTGGATCGGAGCAGGTCGGAGGCGCGTGCGGTCACCGCCGCCGCGGGGAGGACGCGCGATGCGGTCGGTGAGGCCCCGGGCGCCGCCGGGGCGGACGGCGTCCGCCCCGAGGGGAGGGTGCACCGCAAGGGTTGCCGCGCCCTGTCGTAACCATTACCGTTACGACAAGAGCCGACCGGCGAGGAAGGGAGCGGGCCCGCGTGAGCGCCAACAGCAGACTGACCGTCGCGGCGCACGCCCTGACGTGGATCGGGTTGTATCAGCGGCGCGGCCACGAGGTCGCCACCTCCGAGCAGATCGCCACCAGCGCCAACACCAACCCGGTGGTGATCCGCCGCCTGCTGTCCGAGCTGCGCAGGGCCGGCCTGGCCGATTCGCAGCGGGGGGCGGGGGCGGGCTGGACGCTCACACGGGAGCTGTCGGCGATCACCCTGCTCGACGTCTACCGGGCGATCGAGCCGGGCCCGCTGTTCGCCCTGCACCGCGCCGCACCGGACCCCGAGTGCGTCGTGGGCCAGGGCATCGGGCCGGCGCTGAGCGCGGTGTACGACGGGGTGGAGGCCGCCCTGCGCAGGGAGCTGGCCCAGACCACGTTGGAGGACGTCCTGCAGGACATCCTGAAGGCCGCCTGACCTCAGGCCGCCGGCCTCCCTCGACCGAGGGGGCGCGCCCTGCACCCGTCAATGTAACAAAAATGGTTACGACAAAGATTCGGAGAACCCCATGGGACAGCTGGACGACAGGACCGCCCTGGTCACCGGCGCCTCCAGCGGCACCGGCCCGGCGATCGCCCGCCGCTTCGCCGCCGAGCCCGCCCCGCCCGACCGCGTCGGCCGCCCCGACGAGGTCGCCGCCACCGCCCTCTACCCGGCCGGCGACCAGAGCACCTTCCCCAGCGGCGCGGAACCGCTCGTCGACGGCGGCGCCACACAGCTCTGAGGGCCCGACCCTCCACACGGGAGGCATCGGCTCCTCCAGGGCGTCCGGGCCGTGTACTTGCCACCGCCGCAGGTGCAACGGCTTCGACACGACAAGGGGGCGGCCGTCAAGAGCGCGCCCACCACCGGGCGCGCGGCGCGGCGGCCCGATCCCCGGCGGCAGGCCGCCCTCCCCTTACAGGGCCGAGGCCCGACCAGCACACCTCCTACGAGCAGTAAGACAAGGACAACGATGACGGCAACAGACGCCCAGGCCCCGCGGACCGTGGCCGAGAAGTTCGTGGAGCGCCTCGGCAGGCAGGACCCCCCACGGCATCCAGGAGCTCTTCGCCGAGGAGATCGACTGGCACGTCCCCGGCAGCGACGCTCTGCCCTGGACCGGGCGCCGCACCCGCAGGCAGGAGGTCGCACCGTACTTCACCACGATGTGGCCGCACTTCGCGCACGGCATGAGCAAGGTCGCGCTGGAACGCGTCATCGTCGACGGCGGTGACGTCGTACTGCTGGCGGTCTGGACGCACACCGCCGTGGCCACCGGGAAGGAGTTCACCACACCGGCGGCCATGCATCTGGTGGTCGAGGACGGCCGGATCGTCCGCATGCACCTGTACGAGGACACGCTCACCGTCGACAAGGCGTTCAACGCCGGCTGAACCGGTGCGGCGGCACCACGCGTTCGCGGGCCCGCGGATCGGCGTGGACGGGGGCCGCATCGCCCTGACCGAGGTGGTCGTGCACGGCTGGGACCTCGCCGGGGCGATGCGGCCGCGGCTACGCGCCGCCCGAGGCGGCGGTGCGGGCCTGCCTGGAGCACGTGGCCGAGTTCGCCCCCGAGGCGCCCCTGCCGGAGCTGTGGGGAGCGCCCGTCGCCGTGGAGGAGGACGCGCCCCGCCTGGCAGGCCCCCTGAACCGCCCCGCGGGGGCGGCTCGGGGCCGGATTCGGCCCGAGGCGGTAGGGGCCGCGGGCGGGCAGGGAAGGCAACGGGGCGATGGCCATCGTTACCGGAACGTTCACGCCCTGGTCCGCAGCGCTGTCGGCGGGGGCCGCGGCCGCCTCGGTCGCGCTGGCCGCCTGGGCCTGGGGCGCCCCCGTCCCCGACCCTGCCGCCCACCGCGTGTTCCTGGCCGTGTGGTGCGCGGCGGCTCTGGCCCTGGCCGCCCTCGGATCGTGCCGGGTTCCGGGCGCCTTGGGGGTCTTCGCGTTGGGCGGGCTGCTGGGGGCCGCCCTGGGCAGCACTCCGTGGCAGAGCCTGGACGCGGTCTTCTGGTACCAGCTGTGGTGGACCGTTCCCGTCGCTTCGGGGCTGGTCCTGGCCGTGCGAGGTGCCCGTCGCGGCCGTGTCGGCGGGCCCTGACGGCTCAGCCGCCGGGCTCCGCCGTCTTCCGGACCGGGCCCGGTGGGCCGCCGACGCGCTCGACCGCCCCACCCCCTACAGCCGGTCCCCCCTGACGGGGGGTTCCGGAGGATGCCTCCCTCCACCGTCCTTGGCGTCCACTTCACAGGTGGGGCGGTCGTGGGACTGGTCATTGGGGACCAACAACACGTCGGCAACCTGCTCAGGGGCGTCCACGACGAGCCAGTCGCCGCCCGTGAGGGGATCCTCGGCCGGCCCGAACGCCTGGGACGAGTGAACCGTCCGACACCCCAACGCCACACGGTCCTCGTCGACCGCGCAGGCGTCCACCGCGCGGTCGGAGTATTCGTCGGCGCCGTCGAAGCGGAAGGAGAAGTGGACCCGGTCGCCTTCGGAGGGCACTTGCGGGTGGGGCTCGAGGCGCCAGTCGAGGACCGCTGCGGTGACACCGAGAGGCCGCCCTTCCGTGTCCAGCACCTGCACCCTGGCACCGGCCTCACCGCGCTCCGCCGTCGTGTCGGTGCAGCCCCAGGAGGAGCACCCGGACAGGGTGAGAATCACCAGAGCAGGCGGGGCAACGGCGAATACTCGTGCAGGTAGCGCAGGCGGCACTGAGAGGACCTCCGGCCGAGGTGGGGCGCGGTCAGTGTATCCAGGGGGCGAATCCGTCCAAGACCGGTGATCGCTCGTGGAAGGCCGCGAGCCCGTTCTTGCGCATCCGACCGTGGCCGGAACCAGGCAGTGTCGGCCGGGAAGGTGCCCGGGAACCGCACGGTGGTCGGCCGCAGGTCCGTCCCGGGCCTGTTGCGCGGGCTCGAGGCGCCCATGGCCGCCAGGCCGAAGAAGCTCAGTGAGCGGGGCGGGGGAGTACGGCAAGGGCCGTCCCGGCTATACCGGTCAGCGTCTCCTCGCTCGCTCCGGCCTTGCCCAGTGCTTCGATGCCGCGCAGCACGGCCAGCACCAGCGCGGCCAGCTTTCCCGGATCCGTGTCCGCGGCGATGTCGCCGTTGCGCTGACAGGCTGCGATGTCGTCCTCCAGGAGGGCTTGCAGCGCCTCGATGGCCGCGCGCGCCCGCTCGGCCACCGTCTGGTCGTGTTCGGCCAGCTCGGCGGCGCCCTTGGCCAGCAGGCATCCGCGGTGGGCGGTGTCCGCGGCGGTCGCCGCCGCCACCGCGTACACGTGGGCGGACAGCCGCGCGTAGGCGTCCGCGTCGTCGCCGCGCAGCTGCCGGCCCACAGCATCGACGACGGAGCCGCAGTAGTCGTCGAACACGCGGTGGAACAGTTCCTGCTTTCCGCCGAACGCGCCGTACAGGCTGCCCTTGCCGAGCCCTGTCGCCTCGGCGATGTCGTCCATCCGCGTGGCGGCGTACCCACCCGACCAGAACCGCTCCCGGGCAGTGTCCAGTACCTGCCGCTCGTCGAACTTCTTGGGCCGTGCCATGGGGACACCCTACCCGTTCTTGACTCGTTCGTCCAAAATGGTTAGCGTTCTGGACGAACGAGTCAAGAATTGAGGAGTGGACGCGTCATGGCGGAAGTACTCGCAGACAAGGTGGCGGTGGTCACCGGGGCCAACAGCGGAATCGGCCTCGCCATCGCCAGAAGGTTCGCTGCGCAGGGGGCACGGGTGTTCCTGGCCGGTCGCCGCCAGGAGCCGCTCGACGCGGCCGTCGCCGAGATCGGGCCGGCGGCCATCGGTGTGAGGACCGACGTTTCGGTACAGACGGACCTCGACGACCTTTACTCGGTCGTGCGCGAGGAGGCGGGCCGCATCGACGTGCTCGTCGCCAACGCCGGCAGCGCCGTGCCTCAGCGTCTCGGTGAGATCACAGAGGAGGCCACCGACGCCACCTTCGGCACGAACGTGAAGGGCACGGTCTTCACCGTGCAAAAGGCGCTGCCCCTGCTGTCGAACGGCGCCTCGATCGTCGTGACAGGATCGACCAGCTCCCTCCGCCCCGGACCGGGCCTGGAAATCTACGGCGCATCGAAGGCGGCGGTGCGCAGCTGGGCGCTCAGCGCGCAGGAACGGAAGTTCCGGGTGAACACGCTGAGCCCCGGCCCGACCGAGACCCCGGGCCTGGTCGGCGCCGTAGGCCCCGACCACCAGCTCGCCTCGGAGGTGCCGCTCGGCAGGATCGGCCGCCCGGAGGAGATCGCCTCCGTGGCGACGTTCCTGGCCTCGGACGCTTCCAGCTTCGTGAACGGCGTCGACTGGTTCGTCGACGGAGGCCAGGCCCAGGTCTGACCGCGCCCCTCATACGGTGGGCATACCGGCCGCCCCGGTTCACCGGTGGGCGGGTCGGCGGCCGTACGCCGAAGGCCGGGCTCTGCCCCGCATCCGGGTGCCCGGCGAGTGGGTCCCCCCACCGGTTCGCACCCGTTGACCACGGAGGCGCCGGTCAGTGCGCGCCGAGGCTGTAGTAATACTCCCCGCACCCTCCTGCGGTCACGGCACCCCCTGGCATGCGAAACGGGGGCGGCGCGCAGTGCGTGCCGCCCCCGTCGGAGCCCTCCCGCCCTGAGCGGCGGGCCGGTGTCAGTCCCTGGGCGCGCGCGTGGCCGGGCGGCGCTTGGCGCCGCCCTGGCGCGGACCGCCGCCGCTCTCGCGGGCGTCGCGGCGCACCACGGCCTTGCGGCCCTTGATCATGGCCCCCTGCAGGGCGTCGATGACCCGGTCGGCGTCAGAGGCGGGAACCTCCACCAGCGAGAAGCGCTCGGCGATCTCGATCGCGCCGATGTCGCGCCCGTTCAGGCCGGCCTCCCCGGCGATCGCGCCCACCAGGTCCTGGGGGCGCACCCGGGCGCTGCGCCCGGCCCCCACGAACAGGCGGACCCGATCGCCCGAGGCGCCGCGGCCGCCTCCGCGCCGACCCGGGCCCTGGGGGCCCCGGTCGCGGTCGGAGCGCTCGCCGCGCCGGCCCCGCCGGTCGGTCTCGGCGCGCACCGGCACCTGCGGGATCTCCTGCTCGCCCTCGGCGGCCGGAGCCAGGGCGCCGTGCGCCAGGCGCATGGCCTCCAGGGCCACCCGCTCGGCCCCGAACTCCTCGCGCAGCGACCCCAGGACCTCCTCCAGCTCGGCGGCGGCCGGTGCGGTCTGGTCCTGCGACAGGGCCTCCTGCAGCGCCTGGCGGGTGCGCTCGAGGCGGCGGCGCCGCATCTGCTCGACGGTGGGGACCTGCTCGACCTCGATCGGCCCGGAGGCGGCGCGCCGCACCGCCTTGAGGCGGCGCTGGTCGCGCGGCTCAATGACGGTCAGTGCCACACCGTCGCGCCCGGCGCGGCCGACGCGGCCCACCCGGTGCACGTAGGACTCGGGGGCCGCGGGCAGGCCGAAGTTGACCACGTGCGTCAGGTGGTCGACGTCGATGCCGCGGGCGGCCACGTCGGTGGCGACCAGCAGGTCGGCCGCGCCGGAGCGCAGGCGGCCCATCACCCGGTCGCGGTGCTCCTGGCCCATGCCGCCGTGCAGGGCCTCGGCGCGGCGGCCGCGCCCGTTCATCGCCTCGGTGACCCGCTCGACCTCTTCGCGGGTGGCGCAGAAGACGATCGCCGCGCCGGGCTCCTCGGCCTCCAGCAGCCGGGCCAGCGCGGCCTCCTTGTAGCCGCGCGGGACCAGGTAGGCGCACTGGCGCACGCGCGGGGCCTCGCCCTGGGCGCGCTGCTCGGGGGCGATGCGCACGCGCACCGGGTCGGTCAGGTGGCTCTGGGCCAGGGACTCGATGCGCGAGGGCATGGTGGCCGAGAACAGCACCCGCTGGCAGTCGGCGGGGGTCTGCTCCAGGATCGACTCGATGTCCTCGGCGAAGCCCATGTCCAGCATCTCGTCGGCCTCGTCGAGCACCGCCATGGACAGCCGGTCCAGGACCAGGCCGCCGCGGCCCATCAGGTCCAGGGCGCGGCCCGGGGTGGCCACGACGGCGTCCACGCCGCGCTCCAGGGCGCGCAGCTGGCGCCCGATGGGGGTGCCGCCGTACACGGGCAGGACGCGGGCGCGGGCAGCGGCGCCCATGCTCTCCACGGCCTCGCACACCTGTACGGCCAGCTCGCGGGTGGGCACCAGGATCAGGGCGGCCGGGCCGCCGGGGGTGCGCCCGGAGCGCTGGGCCAGCATCTGCATGATGGGCAGGGCGAAGGCGGCGGTCTTGCCGGTGCCGGTGGCGGCCTGGCCGAGCAGGTCGCGTCCGGCGACCAGCGGCGGGATGGCCTCGCGCTGGATGGGGGTGGGGTCGGTGAAGCCGGCGGCGGTCACCGAGGCCAGGACGCTGGGGTCCAGGGGGAGGGCGGCGAAGCCCTCGGGGGCGGGGTCGGCCTGCTCGGCGGCCTGGGCCGGCTCGTGGAACTCGGGAAGCTCTGCTGCCATGTCCTGCATGTCCTGCTCGGAGGGCAGGGTCGGGGCGGCGGATGCCATAAATCTCCTCTGGGGACGCGGGCGTCGGTGTCCGTCGGGGCATCGCGCGGTGCGGGCACGCGGGGGTGCCCGCAGGCTGCTGCGGGTGGATGGGCGCGGACCTGTCCCTCGCGGCGCCGCGCGTCCGCAGTGCGCTGTCGCCGCATGCCCGGATCCGGCCCCTTCGCATGGGGCCGCGGGCGCACAAGGGTCGCGGCCTCCCCGACGGTCACTAGGCTCCGGCCGCCCCACAAGCCTAGGTGATGGGCGCCCCTGCCCGCGCCCCGGGGCCCGCAGAGGAGACCAGAAGCACACTGGGCCAGGGGGTGTGCGGGGGTGGAGGGCGGGGGTGTCGGCGCAGGTGGGTGCGGTGGCCGCGGGTCGTCGGCGGGGCGGGCCCGATTTCCGTTTCGGGCGTGGTGCGGTGGTCCGTGCGCGCCGGAGCCGGGTGCGGACCGGCGGCGGCCGCTCACAGGTCGCGCGGAACCGGGAGGGAGTAGACGAGCATGTCCCGCGGGGCGCCCCTGACGGTGCGCGACCGGGGCCGCAGCCCCTGGCGCCGGAAGCCGGCGTGCTCGGCGGTGCGCACCGAGGCGGTGTTCCACGGCTCCACGTACAGCTCCAGGCGGGGGACCGCCAGCGCGCCCAGGGCCCAGTCGGCGACCGTTGCCAGGGCCGACGCGGCCGCTCCCCGCCCCCGCCCTGAGGGGGCGACCCAGTACCCGGCGGTGGCCCGCCCCTGGTCCGCCTCGTTGAGCCAGAGCCCGACGGCTCCCACCGGGCGCCCGGCGTCGACGATGACGAAGGGGCAGCCGTTCTTCGCGGCCGTCCGCTCCCACTGGCGGCGGATGAACGCCGCGCCCTGGTGCTCGGTGAAGGGGGAGGGCACCGTGGTGATGGCGGGGATGTAGTCGTCCTGGGCGGCTTCGCGGACCAGTTCCAGGTCCGACATGCGCCAGGGGCGCAGGAAGGTGCCCCGGCGGGCGCTGAGGACGGGCAGGCCGACGGGTCGGTGCATGGGGCGTATTGTGCCCGGCTCTGAGGAGGCGCACGTTCCCCTGCAGGCCCGCGGCCGCCCCGCCGGGATCACCCCCGGCGCGGCCCCAGCCGCGAGCGCCGGATCTTGCCCGACGGCGACTTGGGCAGCTCCTCCACGAAGTCGATCGTGCGCGGGTAGGCGTGCTCGGCGAAGCGCCCCCGCACCAGCTCGCGCAGCTTCTCGGCCAGCTGCGCCCCCGCCTGCGCCCCCTCGGCCAGCACCACGCTGGCCGCCACCGTGCGCCCGCCCGTACCGTCCGGGGCGCCGTAGACCGCCGCCTCCACCACGTCCGGGTGCTCCAGCAGCGCGGTCTCCACATCCCCCGGAACGATCCGGTACCCCGAGGCCAGGATCGCCTCCTCGTCCCGCGAGGAGAAGAAGAAGCACCCCTGGCGGTCGCGCACCGCCGTGTCACCGGTCACGAACCACCGGCCGTCGGGCGTCAGCCGCGCCCGCCGATCCCCGGCATAGCCGCCGAACCAGTACGCCGGGCTGTCGTGGGCGTCCACCGCCACCCGCCCCAGCACCCCCGGGGCGGCCTCCACGTCGTCGAAGGGGTCCAGCACCGCCACCGACCAGCCCGGCAGGCACGTGCCCTGCGACCCCGCGGGCACCGCCGCCCGGGCCTGGGGGTGCTGGTGCTGGCCCACGCACACCCCCAGCTCGGCCTGCCCGTAGTGGTCGCGCACCGGCGTGCCGAACACGTCGGCCGCCCACTCCGCCACCCCCTCGGGCAGCGGCTCGCCCGCACTCGACAGGCGCCGCACCGCCACCTCCGGCGGCAGCGTCTTGACCGACGAGCGCAGCGTCCGGTACAGCGTCGGCGGTGCCACCAGGTTGCTCACCCGCTGCTCGGCCAGCACGTCCAGCACCAGCTCCGGGTCGCCGCCCGCCCGCAGCTGCAGACTGGAGCGCCCCTCCGCCAGCGGCGCCACCAGCCCGTGGAAGAGCCCGTAGTGCCAGCTGGGGTCGTGGGTGTTCCAGTACACGTCCTCCTCGGCCACGTCCAGGCCGAAGCGCAGGTGGGACTGGAAGGCCGCCAGCGCCCGCACCGGCACCTCGAAGGCCCGCGGCATGCCGCCCGGCCCGGGCGCGAACAGGTGCAGGAACGGCGCCGCGCCGCCCACCGCCGCCGGCTCGGGCACCGGGCCCGCCCCCGCGGCCAGCCCCTCCAGGCTCAGGTCCCCGGCCAGGCCGCCCCCCTCACCGGCCACCGCCACCCGCCACGGCCCGGCGTCCTGCAGCTTGTGGCGCACCTGCTCCTCGCAGACCACCAGCCGGGCCCGCGCCGCGGCCAGGCGCGTGCCGATCGCCGCCGGCGCCAGGGCCGTCAGCAGCGGAACGTGCACCGCCCCCAGCCGCCAGGCCGCCACCGCGGTCGCCGCCAGGTCGAACCCGCGCCACAGCAGCGTGGCCACCCGGTCGCCCGGGCCGATCCCCAGGCGCGCCATCCCCGCCGCCAGGCGCGACGAGCGCTCGGCCAGGTCGGCGAAGGTGCGCACCGACGGCTCCAGGTCCTCACCGATCTCCACGACGGCCGTGGCCGAGCCCGGATGCCGGTCGCACAACAGGCGGGCCACCGATGCGTTCGGGGCGTCGTACATGGCCAGCCAGTCGTGTACCTGCTGCGCCGGGGTGGGCATCGGTGAGCGTCCTCGTTTTCTACGCTATCGGGGTGTTGGCGGCGTTCGGTACAAGAGTATGCCTTGGTGTGTGATGGTGCCCTCATCCACCGGGGGCACGCCCGCGCCTGGGGGAGGGGAGAGGACCGATGAACGGACCCGGGTACGACGCCGAGGAGCTGTGCGAACGCCACGGCCTGGAGGCCGCCGCCGCGCACTGGCTGCGCAGCGCCGCCCACCTGCCCCACCCCGCCGCCCGGGGCGCCGCCGACCCCCTGACCGCCGACCCCGACCCCCTCCTGGCCCCCTTCGCCCTGCCCGAGCCCGACCGCGCAGAGATCCGCGCCGCCTGGCCCGACGCGACCTGGCCCCCCGGCCTGCTCCACCTGGTCGAACGCCTGGCCGCCCGCGCCGCCGCCGACGCCGGCACCGCCCCGGCCTGGCAGGACTGGCCCGCCCTGCACACGGCAGAGGACCCCCGGGCCCGCTGCGCCCCCGTCATCGCCTTCGCCCTGTCCCTGCCCTGGTACCTGGAGCACCAGCGCGCCCTGGGCGTACCCGAGGACGTCACCCGCGCCACCCTGCGCGACGTGGGCCGCCAGGTCGCCGCCAACCGCCGAATGTTCGGCCGCACCGGCCTGGAGACCGCCGGCTGGGTCGCCCTGCAGTTCCGCTCGGGCCTGTACGAGCTGGGCCGCCTGCAGTACGAGCCCAACGTCCTGGCCACCCAGGCCTCGGTCCGCTGGTTCGACCACGCCCGCGCCCGCGCCCTGGGCCGCCCCGACCTGGCCCCCGGCGCCCCCTGCCTGCGCATCCACATCCCCGCCGGCCCGCCCCTGGACGCCGGCGACGTCGCCGACTCCCTGCGCCGCGCCCGCCCCTTCTTCCGCACCCGCCTGGGCGCCGATTACCCGGTGGCCACCTGCTCCTCCTGGATGCTGGACCCCCGCCTCAACGACCACCTGGGCCACGACGGCAACATCGCCCGCTTCCAGAAGCTGTTCACCCTGGTCGACGAACCCGCCCCCGGCGACGACGACGTGTTCCGCTTCATCCACCACAGCCCCCGGGCCGACCCCGCGCGCGCCCGCCGCACCACCCGCCTGGAGCGCGCCACGGCCGACCACGTCGCCGCCGGCGGCCACTGGCACGTGCGCACCGGGTGGCTCGACCTGCCCGAATGAGCACCGGAAGGCGCCCGGCCGAGCGCTGGCGCCCTCACCGGCTTGACCCTGCCCCGAGGGCATGGACTGCACTGGTGTGCGAGCCGCCGGCCCGACCCCGCGGGCGACCCGCGCCCCGGCACGCGCCCTCGGCGCCACCCGCGACCGCGCCCGGCACCGCCCGGCGACGGCCCGGACGGCTCGCCACCCGCCCCACGCCACCGAGTGAGGACACATGCGAGCCCTGCACAGGCCCTTCCAGATCATCCGCGCCCACCTGGGCGCCTACCTGGCCATCAACGCCCTCGTCTTCGGCCTGTTCTTCGCCGGCACGGCCGCAGCGCTGCTCTTCCCCGAGCTGCACACCGCGCACCTGGACTCGATGCAGCGCAACGGCACCACCGGCCTGGTCACCTCGCTGCTGTCCAACGCCTGGCTGTTCAGCCTGACCATCTTCGCGGTCAACACCCTCACGGTCGGCCTGGCCACGATCCTGCTGCCCTCGATGGCCGTGCCCTTCGCCGGCATCGCCCTGTTCGGCCACCGGGTCTTCACCATCGGCCTGGCCCTGGCCCCGGTCGACCGCACCACCGCCCTGACCATGGTCCCGCACTCGCTGACGGTCCTCATCGAGTTCCAGGCCTACGCCCTGCTGCTCCTGGGCGCCTACCTGCTGGGAAGGTCCTGGATCCGCCCCGGCGCCGTCGGCGCCCCGAACCGGCGCCGGGCCTACCTCCACGGCCTGCGACAGATCGCATGGCTGAGCCTGCCCGCACTGGCGCTGTTCGTCATCGGCGCCCTCTACGAGGCCTTCGAGGTCATCTACCTGGTCCCGCCCCTGCTGGCGGGCTGACCACGGGCCCGGGGCGGATCGCCTCCGCCCCGGGCCCGCTCAACAGGCGGCCGAGTCGATCAGCCAGTGGTACCGAAGGCGGGAGGCGCGCTCGAAAGCGGCCAGGAACCCCGCCGCGCCCACCACCGCGCTCGCACGCGGATACCGCCGGCCCAGCCGCTCCCGCAGCCCCTCCAGCGAACGCGGGTGCGGGCGCAGCGCGAACTCGGCGCCGTCGTCGCCGACATAGCGCATGCGCTTGAGCCCGAACGGGGAGGCGGCCACCTCGATCACCCCGCCGGGCACCGGGAAGGCCGCCGGAAGGTTGGAGCGGTGCACCTGCAGGCCGTCCCGGTACAGCGCGGCAGGGCTCCTGCCGGCCCCGGCCTCGTGCTCCCGCTTGGACGTGGAGTCCACCAGGTGGCGCACGTCGACCGCGAAGACGCACCGCCCGCCCACCGGGCCCGCGGTGTCGAGGAAGAACAGCGAGCGCGTGGACACCTGCCAGATGCGGTACTCGGCCAGCGCACTCCCGTCGCCCGGCCCGACCCTGCCGCGCCACCGGCGCCGCCTGAGACCTTCGACCATCTCGCCCACCTCTTCCCCGGGGTTCGGCCCATCCACGAAACGGCCCGGGCCCCGCGCAGGCGGGAGACCACAGGTGCAGGAGGCGGCCGCAACGCCCACCGCCCCCGCCCGGCGCCGCGCCCAGTACAAGGGCTGCCCTCGGGGCAGGGTCAACCCGACCGACCCCGGCGCGCGGTACCGTGGCGGCCGCGGACAAGGAAGGTCGACCATGGCGTGGAGCACCCGGCAGCTCGCCGAACTCGCCGGAACCACGGTCAAGGCCGTCCGGCACTACCACCGGATCGGCCTGCTCGAGGTGCCCGAGCGCGCCCCCAACGGCTACAAGCAGTACGGAATCGCGCACCTGGTGCGCCTGCTGCAGATCAAAAGGCTCAGCGGCCTGGGGGTCCCCCTGGCGCGGATCCCGCCCATGGGCCAGGACGACGAACAGGCCTACGAGGCGATCCGCGCGCTCGACGCCGAACTCGAGGCGACCATCGAGCGGCTCACCCGCACACGCGCCGAACTGGCCGCGGTCCTGCACCACAGGGCCCCGCCCGAGACCCCGCCCGGCTTCGCCTCCGTCGTCGCCCCGGACCTGTCCCACACCCAGCGCTCACTGCTCATGGTCTACTCCGCCGTCTTCGGCGAGCAGGCCTGGCAGGAGTTCCGCCGGATGCTGCAGCAGCGCGACGAGACCGAAGAGGAGTTCGAACGTCTGCCCGCCGACGCCGACGACGCCGCCATCGAACGATTGGCCGCACGCATGGCGCCGGTGGTCCGCAAGGCACGGCAGAAGGACCCGCAGTCGGCGGACCCGACCGCCGGCTCGCCCCAGGGGGCCGTGGCCGCACGCAACGTGCTGGCCCACGCGGTGGCCGAGATGTACAACCCCGCACAGATCCGCCTGCTGCAGCGCCTCAACGAACTCCTCGACCGGCAGGACGCCGACGACCCCCGCACCGGCGGGGGAGTGCCCCGCGACGACTGACGGCACCCCGCCCACCGGGCGACTCCGGCACCGGCCCCGCACCACCGGCTAAAAGACCGGCTCGCACAGCCCCAGCGCCGACAGGAGAACGTTCAACCGCTTGGAATCGTGCTCGATCACCGGCGCGTACTCGCACACCCCGATCCCCACCACCTCGTGGTGGCGCGCCAGCGCGGCCAGCACCCGGGCCACCGCCTCCACCGACGGCCCGCCCGGCTCCGGGCACGCCACCGCAGGCACCTCGGCCGGGTCGCACACGTCCACATCCAGATGCACATACGCCGGGCTGCCCGCCGTGCGCCGCAGCGCCACCCCGTCGGGGTCGGCCTCCACCGCCTCCGGCCCGGCCACGGCCACCCCGTGCGCCCGCACGAACTCCTCCTCGGCCGGATCGAAGGCGCGCGTGCCCACCAGCGTCACATCACGGGCCGACAGTGCCGCCCCCGCACCGGTCAGCCGCGCATGGCCCTGCCCCAGCAGCGCACGCAGCACCATCCCGTGCGCCCGCCCCGACGGCGAGGACTGCGGGGTGTTCAGGTCCGGGTGCGCGTCCACCCAGTAGCAGGCCATCCCGGGGTAGCGCGCCGCCAGGTGCCGCACCGCCGCCAGATCCGAGCAGCAGTCCCCGCCCAGCGTGAGCGTGCGCGCCGGATCCCGCCGCGCCAGGCGGTCCCCGAGCTGGCGCTGGGTCTCGGCCACCGTCTCCAGGTTCAGCACTCCGCCGACCACCCGCCGGGGGCCGTCGGTCACCGAGACGTGCAGCCTGCTGCCGCCGGAGGGCACCTGGCGCGCCAGCGCCGCCGCCCCCGGCGCCACCCGCACGTCATCGCCCCCCTGCCACAGCGGCACCACCAGATCGACGTCGCGCTGCCAGACCATGGACCCACCCTAGGACCGCGCACCCCGCCCCGCACCGGATCCGGCGCGAAAGGCCGGCGACCGACAGCGGCCACCCCCGGAGGACAACCGGTTCCCGCTCCTGGGCCGCGCCCGGTGCCCGGCGGCGACACGGCCGCCGCCGCAGCCCTGCCGGGCGCACCCGTCCGGACCCGGCCCTAGGCCCGCGACGGAACCCTCCGGGCCGTCCCGGCCACCAGCCGCTCCAGCGGCCCCTTGCCCCACCGCGCACGCCAGGCCCAGGCCCCGCCCACCGCCGCGACGGCGAACGCCTCGGCCATCAGCGGCCACTCCCACCATCCGGCCGAGCGCACCGCCCAGATGCCCAGCACGTGCGCCACGTAAACCGTCAAGGACATCGCCCCCACCGCCGCCAGGGGCGCCAGGGCGCGCGGCGCCCGATCGGCCGCCTCCAGGCACACCGCCACCACGACCACGGCGACCCCCGCCGACCCGGCCGCCTCGAAGGTGGTGCCGCTGTGCGGAACGCTCGTCAGCAGCCAGGCCGGGCCCTCCAGCGGCACCGCACCGTGGAAGTAGGTGTGCGCCCCCACCCGCGCCGCCTCGGCGGGGGAGGCCAGCCACCACAGCGCCAGCCGCGCCCCGCCGTACCCGGCCGCCGCCAGCACCGCGCCCCAGGCCGCCATACGCGCCCGCACCCGCCCCTCGGCCAGGTCCACACGCCCCAGCGCCAGCCCCGCCAGCACGAACGGCAGGAAGGAGACCGCGGGGAACATGCCCGTCAGCAGGAACGGGGCGGCGCCCGTGGAGACCGCCAGCGCCTCGGCCGCACCGCCGGCCGCGACCCCCTCCAGCCCCGCGCGCGCCAGATAGGAGGCCTGCGGGCCGACCAGGGCCCAGAGCGCGGCCGCGACCAGCAGCCGCCGCGCGGACATTCCCAGGAACGGCAGCGCCAGCAGCAGGAAGCCCCCGTAGTGGGCGATGATGATCGCCACCGGGGTGTCCAGCCGGATCAGCAGCAGGCCGACCACGGCCAGGCACCCGGCGCGCACCGCGATCCGGCGCCGGGCCGTGGCCAGGCGCGCCCCGGCGGGAATCCGCGTGCGGCCGCTCATCATCGCCAGGGCCACCCCGGCCAGCAGCGCGAACAGCGCGGAGGAGCGCCCGTGGGAGAGGGTCCGCACGGCCTCTTGGAAGGGCTCGGGGGTGAAGGGGGCGCCCAGGTGGACGGTGAACATCGCCAGCACCGCCACGGCGCGCGCCAGGTCCAGCCCGCCCAGCCGGGCGGCGCCCTCGGCGGGAGCGGACACCGCGGCGGACGGCGGGGCGGGGGCGTGCAGGGGGGCAGCGGTGGTCAAGCGGGGGCCTTCCTGACCGCGCGGGGCGGCCGAAGGGGGGAGCGGGAGTGTGTGAGAAGGCCGTGGTGCGAGAGGCAGGGCGGCACGGCGAAGGCAAACAGGGGGATATGCCGCCGTAAAGGGTAAGTCGCGCCCCCGAGGAGGCAAACCCTGCGGGTCGGTGCCGCCGCCCCGCAGGATCGCGCCCCCGCCGCGCTTCCCGCACGCCCGAGCGACCGGGCACCAGGGGGGAAGTGACCAGGATCACGCGAAGGTGACCTGCGGAAACGGCCGTCCGTGCCCGAACCGGCCGAATCGGCCGCCCCTCGGGCAGGCCAGGACCAGGACTCCGGCGAACCGGGCCTGGCGCCCTGGCCCGGCCACGGCGAGGCCGCCGCCGTCCGGGCCAGGGAACCCGCCATGGGCCCACGCCGGAGGGGGAGGGGAGTGCAGGCACCACGGACGGCCGGCCCCAGCGCCCCCAAAGCAGGACGTCCCGATCCGGCCGATCAGCTCCTCGGAACCCAGAGTCGAGTGGACCCGCCCGGTTGACCGGGGAAGCCGGAAAAGGGAACAGGAGCGCGCTGATGCGGGGGATCGGCCCCCTGGAAGCGCCCTGCTGCAGTGCGGCCGCGCCCCAAACGGGCTTGCCAGATGCCTGCTGTTCGCTGCTCCTCATCAGTCCCACCTCTCGCCGAGGATCGCAGCCGGCCCGCGACGCTCGACTCCGCGCACAGCGTCCGTTCCGATCCTCGGCGCTCGCCAATGGGGGACGGCAGCATCGACGCCCTGTTCAGAGCAGCTCGTCGTTGCCCACTGCGAGGACTTCACCTACGCGGACCGGCCGGAAGACCCCATGAATATGAGCAGGCTCCACAGGCGAGGCGTCGGCGCCGAATCCGGTACTGTACGCACTTCTCGGCCAAGCGCCGTCCGCTCACATGAGCCCCCGTGCCCGGTCGACTCGATGCTCCGTGGGCGAGGAACCGAACTACGGAAAAGCGCCCAGGAGGGGCGCACAAGGGGAGTGGTCGGTGGATCGCGCCTGCTCTCAGGAGCTACTCGAGGGGCCGCCGTCGAGAGCATCGGCGCGCTGCCTGAGCTCCTCTGCGATGTGATCCCAATCCGGTCCGTGCATCCACAGGTTCTCGGCGGCCGCCCGCATGAGCGCAGGATCGTCCGGCCGCTGGAGCAGGGCGAGCCGGTAGCCGGTGGGCCAGGTCGCGCACCCGCACCGGCAGGTGGCCGTCGGCGGCGTTGGGGCACGGCTCGCCGAGCATGGCCGCGAGCGCATCGGCCCCGGCGAAGGTCGTCGCCTCGATGAGCTCGTCCTCCCGATGCTCGATTTCGCACTCGGGCACAGGACGGTGTTCGTCGCCGTACAGGCATCGGGCGAGGCCGGTCAGGTCGGCGTGCATGAGCGTGGACCCTGCGCGGCGCTCGCGTCGCTGCAGTAACTGACAGGCCGCCCGGCGGGCGGGGAGGGTTCCACCGGATTCAACTTGACATAATGCAGATTATCGGCACTGCGAGGACCTGCCTGGAAGAGGGGTTGCCCAGGGCTTCTCGCGCTTGCGGTTCGCGTGCGCACGATGCGCTCACCGGCCCACCGGTGCTCCACACGCGGTCGGTGCGCGCCCTGCCGGAGGCGCCGTAGGCCGTGGCGCGCCAGTGAGCGCATCGGGGTTCACTGAGAAGGCATGCGTCGCTGGCCGACCTCGGTCGACCTCGTGAGCGGCCTCTGAGGCCCAGGGCCCTCGATGGGCGAACACCGGGCCGCCGGAGCGGGTCGGCACGTCCGACCGGCTCGGGTCTCCGTACCTGCCCACCCGGGCGCCTGAACGTCCGTCGAGACGGCTCGGGGGCGACCGCTTCGCAGATCGCTGCTGGAGGTCCGCTGGAACGCTCCTGTCTGCTGTCACGCGCCCGGAGCCTCCGTCCGCGCTCTGTGTGCGTCCGGACGGAGGCTCCGGGCGCCGCGCTTCCTGGGGCCAGGCCAGGCCCTCACGCCGACTCAAGCGCCCTCTCGGGTTCGACCAGCCGTGCCGGCCGAACTGCGCCGGCGGCCTGCCTGTGCGATGCGGACGACTCCGGCGGGCGCGGCTCGGGAGGCAGTGACCGTGCGACGGCGAATGCTCGGCACCCCCTGGCGCTCCGCCCCCATGGCGTAGCCGTGCCGCCCCCCTGTCCCGGATCGCCCGGGGCCCCTCGGGGTGGATGTGCAGTTCGAGGCGAAGACGCGGCGTTCCCGCAGGTAAAAGGGGTGCCAAGCCCCAGAGTGCCTGCCGCGGGGTGGATCTGGGCCCTCGGGGGGCGATCGATGTTTCATGCATAAAGTGCGTTATGCATGAAACTGGGGCATTCTTGGCATAACGGTCATACCGCCACGTCCGCCGGGCGGTGCGCCGTCGGTAGGACGCGCGGAGGGGCCCTTGCGTTGTCCCCGCCGCGCCTCTGTGCCGCGCTCCGGCCACAACCGGTCACAAGCCGCCTGTACCCCTGCAATCCTCCCCCGGGCGCGCGATGCTCGAAGGGTGTCGAACAGCATCAGCCCCTCCCCTCGCGACGGTGCGGCCGAGACCGCCGCCCCGACCGACAGCGCCCCGGACGGCCCCGAGGCCGCCCGCCCGGCGCCCGCCGCGCACGACGACGGGCGCCCCTCCCCTCCCCCCGCCGAGGCCTCCGGCGCCTCCGGTGCCCGGGGGGCGCCGCGGC
>NZ_ANAD01000046.1 GCF_000341245.1 Nocardiopsis halophila DSM 44494 | reverse complement strand
GCCGGGCCCCCCCCCCCCCCCCCCGCCGAGGCCTCCGGCGCCTCCGGTGCCCGGGGGGCGCCGCGGCGCCCCGCGGCCGACCGGCTGGTGGGCATCGACGTGGCCCGCGGCCTGGCGGTCCTGGGCATGTTCGTGGTGCACGTGGGCGTGGGCTGGACGCTGGCCGACGGCAGCAACGCCCTGTACGGGCTGGTGTCCGGGCGCTCGGCGGCGCTGTTCGCGCTGCTGGCCGGGGTGTCCATCGCCCTGCTGTCGGGCGGTCCCTCCCCCAAGGCCGGGCACGAGATGGGCGTAGCGCTGTGGCGGGTGGTCATCCGCGGCCTGATCATGCTGCCGGTGGGCACCCTGCTGACGATGCTGGGCACCCCCGTCTCGGTGATCCTGGCCTACTACGCGGTGTTCTTCGTCCTGGCGGCGCCGCTGATGAGCGAGCGCTGGAAGATCGTGGCCGGCACCGCCGCGGTGCTGGGCGTGCTGGGGCCGGTGGTCTCCTTCTACCTGCGCGACCTGATCTCGGGCGGGCCGCTCGCGGGCCCGGTGGGCGCGGTCAACTCCTACGACCCGCTGGTGTCCCTGGCCGGGGACGGGTTCGTGAACTTCCTGATCACCGGCGCCTACCCGGCCATCACCTGGATGCCGTTCGTGCTCGCCGGGATGGCGGTCGGCCGGCTGCGGCTGCGCCGCCGGGCGGTGCAGTGGTCGCTGGTGGGCGTGGGCGCGGGCCTTGCCGCGGTGGCCTACACCGCCTCCTGGGCGGCGCTGGAGCTGGGCGGGCGGGCCCGGTTGGAGGGGTCCTTCGACGCCTCGGTGATGGAGGCCTACGGCGGGGCGTCGAGCGTGGGCGAGGCGCTGCGGGAAGGGTTCCCCGGAACGGTTCCGGTGAACGACTGGGCGTGGCTGCTGGTGTCCTCGGGGCACAGCGGGACGCCGTTCGAGGTGTACGGGGCCGGGGGCATCGCGCTGGCGGTGCTGGGGCTGTGCCTGATCGTGGCGCCGTATCTGCGGTGGGCGGTGTATCCGCTGGCGGCGGTGGGTGCGCTGGCGCTGACCACTTATGTGGGGCATGTGCTGGTGATCCGGCTGGCGGGGTCGGGACTGGTGGACGGGACGCCGCTGGCGTTCGTGTCGGACCGGTTGGACCTGACGGTGCTGGTGGGGGCGCTGGTGTTCGCGACGGTGTGGCGGCTGCTGGTGCGGCGCGGGCCGTTGGAGTGGCCGCTGCACGCGGTGTCGATGTGGGTGGCCAAGCGCATTCCGTGAGTGCGGGCGCCCGGCGGTCGTGCCGGGTGCCGGAGGCGTGGGCAGGGGCGGGGCGCGGGGCGTCCGGCCCCTTCGTCGTGGGGTGGGTGGAGGGGGTGGTGCCGGTCCCCTGCCCCGGGGCGGTCCGGCGCGGGGCGGTGGGGCGGCCGCGCTGCGGTCGAACAGCGGTGGCCGGGGTGTTCGAAAACGCCCGGGGCCAGTGTGGTGGGCGGGTTCGGGATCGGGGAGGGTTGGGGGCATGAGCACTGCGGAGTTCGTTGGAGGTTCTGTGCAGGGGGCCGGGGGCGCGCCGGGGCGGTCGGCTGCCGAGGCGGTGGAGGAGTACCTGGTGGCGCGGATGGCGGGCAAGCCGTCGCCGCACACGGTGGCGGCCTACCGGCGTGATCTGCGGGGGGTGCTGGAGTGTGCGGCGCAGGGTCTGGGGCGCCCGGAGGAGCGGGTGGGCCTGGAGGAGCTGGACGCGCAGGTGATGCGTAGGGCGTTCGCGGAGTTCGCGGCCGAGCGGGCGCCGTCGAGCGTGGTGCGGGCCTGGTCGACGTGGAACGGGTTCTTCGGGTTCTGGGTCTCGGAGGGGGCTCTGGCGGGCAATCCGATGCAGGCGGTGCG
>NZ_ANAD01000045.1 GCF_000341245.1 Nocardiopsis halophila DSM 44494 | reverse complement strand
CCGGAGCGGTTGCTGGAGGCGTTGGCGGCGGGGTGCCGTCGGGCGCGGGATCCGTGGCCGGAGCGGGACATGGCGGTGATGGCGCTGGCTCTGCTGACGGGGTTGCGGTCGGCGGAGATGCTGGGGCTGCGGGTGGAGTCGGTGGGCGGTCGTCCGGGTGAGCGGCGGGTGCGGGTGGTGGGCAAGGGGGGCCGGACGCGGTCGCTGCCGATCGAGCCGCCGTTGGAGGCGTTGTTGGAGGCCTATCTGGCTTCGCGCGAGGCGCGGTTCGGGGTGCGGGTGCGGGGCGGGGATCCGCTGCTGGTGGACAACCGGGGCGAGGGGCTGCGCCGGGGCGGTCTGCAGTACCTGGTGCGGCAGTGCTACAAGCATGCGGGGGTGAACGACCGGGTGGCGCGGGGGACGCTGGTGCATGCGCTGCGGCACACCTTCGCCACGCGGTTGGCCGAGGACGGGGCGTCGGTCACCGAGATCATGCGGTTGCTGGGGCATACGTCGTTGACGTCGTCGCAGTCCTATATCGATGTGACGGCGTCGGCGCAGCGGGAGGCGGCGCGGTCGAACCGGACCTATGGGGTCCTGCGGCGGTTGTCGGAGGGTGCGGGTGCCGCGGAGGGGGCGCACTAGGGTGTGGGGCCGTGTCTTCGGTGATTTCGACGGTGAATGTGAACGGGTTGCGGGCGGCGGCGCGCAAGGGGTTCTCGGAGTGGCTGGGTGCTTCGGGGGCCGATGTGGTGTGTCTGCAGGAGGTGCGGGCGTTGGCCGAGCAGCTGCCGGCCGAGGTGGCGGCTCCGCAGGGGTGGCATGTGGTGCTGGCGCCGGGGGCGGTGAAGGGGCGTGCGGGGGTGGCGGTGTACTCGCGTGCGGATCCCGATGCGGTGCGGGTGGGGTTCGGCGCGGAGGAGTTCGCCGGGTCGGGCCGGTATGTGGAGGTGGACGTGGGGGCGGTTTCGGTGGGGAGCCTGTATCTGCCCTCGGGTGAGGTGGGTACGGAGCGGCAGGCGGAGAAGGAGCGGTTCATGGAGGCGTTCTGGCCGTATCTGGTGCGGCGGCGGGCCGAGGTGGAGGCTGCCGGGCGTGAGCTGGTGGTGTGCGGTGACTGGAACATCGCGCATCGGGAGGCGGATCTGAAGAACTGGCGGGGCAATCGGCGCAGTTCGGGGTTTCTGCCCGAGGAGCGGGCGTGGTTGTCGCGGGTGTTCGACGAGGCGGGGTATGTGGATGTGGTGAGGGCTTTGCATCCGGGTGTGGAGGGCCCGTACTCGTGGTGGTCGTACCGGGGGCGGGCTTTCGACAACGATGCGGGGTGGAGGATCGATTACCAGGTGGCCACGCCGGGGCTGGCGGCGCGGGCGGAGCGGGCGTGTGTGGAGCGTGCGGCCTCGCATGATGCGCGTTGGTCGGACCATGCGCCGGTGACGGTGTCCTATTGCTGAGTGCGGGCCGTTCGAAGGGATGGGATGTCGGCATGGGCGTTGCGATCGTGTTGGTGCACGGGTTGCGGGTGTCGGGGAGCATGTGGCGTCCGCAGGTGGAGCACTTGCGGGAGGAGGGGCGCCGGGTGGTGGCGCCGGATCTTCCGGGGCACGGTGAGCGTCGGGGTGAGGAGTTCTCGCTGGGGCGTGCGGTGGATGCGGTGCTGGATGCGGTGGACGGTGTGGGGGGCCGTGCGCTGCTGGTGGGGTTGAGTCTGGGGGGGTTTGTGTCGATCGCGGCCGCGGCGGCGAGTCCGGGGCGGGTGGCCGGGTTGGTGGCGGCCAGCTGTACGGCGCGGCCGGCGCAGTCGTTGGCGCAGGTGTACCGGATTCCGACGGCGTTGCTGGATGTGCTGCCGGACAAGGGCGAGTCGGTGAACGAGCGGTTCCATCGGTTGACGCTGCGCGGTGAGGGGGCCGAGGCGGTGCTGGGCGGTGGTCTGGCGATGGAGGCGGCGCGGTCGGTGATCGATGAGATCGCGGACATGGACGTGTTGGGGGCGTTGGGGGCGTATCCGGGGCCGGTGTGGTTGGTGAACGGTGCGCGGGATCATTTCCGGATTCATGAGAAGCGGTTCATGGACGCGTGTGCGCAGGGGCGGTTGGTGAACGTTCCGCGAGCGGGGCACATGGTGAGTCTGGATCAGCCGTTGAATTTCTCGCGGTTGGTGGCGGATGCGGCCGATGTGGTGTCGGTTCGGGAGGGGCGTCGTCCGGTGGAGGGCGGTGAGGGGCAGGCGCGTGTGCTGGAGGGGCCGGCGTCGGGGTGAGGTGCGCGGCTGCGGTTTCGTGGTGAGGGGCGGCTTTCGGGCCGCCTCTTTTTTGGTGTGTCGGTGGCGGTGTCGGTGGTTTTCCTGAGGTGGGGGTGGGGAGGCGGTAGCTTCGCGTCGTCTGCCCGGCCGGTTTCCAGGGTCTTGGGCGGACGAGTAAGTATGATGAAAGTATGAGCGAGGTGAAGAAGCGCGTGACGGTGACGTTGGACCCTGAGCTTCTGGCGTGGGCGGAGCAGGCGGTGGAGGCGGGCGAGGCGCGGTCGGTGTCGTCCGTGGTCAATGAGGCCTTGGCCGACAAGCTCCGACGGCAGGAGAACGCGGGGGTGCTCATCGAGCAGGACCTGCAGCAGGCGCGCGAGCGCGACCCGGAGGAGTTCGAGCGCGCCATGGAATGGGCGCTGGGCCTCACCGGTGAGTCCCGGCCCCGTGAGGCCGGCCCGGATGGGGCGGCGGCGTGATCGGCGGGAAGATCCTGACGGCTTCGGCGATCTCGTCGTGGGTGGAGGGGTCGGTGTACATGTCGGCGCTGGTGGGCGTGGCCAAGCGCAAGGTGGTGCCCCTGCACGTGCCCGCGTTGGCGCTGGTGCAGGCGCTGAGCGGGCTTCCGGGTGAGCGCGCGGAGGCGGCCCGGGGGCGCCTGGACGCACCGGTGTTCACCTTCGGCGCCCTGGGGCGGGGTGAGGCCGAGGCGGTCGCGCACCTGGTCACCCGGTGGCAGGGCACCGGCCTGTCCCCCGCCGATGCCCATGTGATCTGGGCGAGTTCGGCGTACCGGGGGTGGCCGGTGGTGGTGGCCCACGGGGCCAAGGCGTGGGAGTCCTGGCTGCCCGATGTGGCGGTGGAGCAGGTTCCCTAGGCGCGGCCCATCGGCGGAGGACGGCGGCGGGGCCGGGGGTTCTCTCTCCCGGCCCCGCCGTGCGGTCTGCGGTGCGCCGCGGGGTTCCGTGGCTGCGTCGGTTCGGCGGCGCGGGGGTGAACGCTGTGGTCCCAGGGGAGGAAATGTCGTCGGGTTCGGCCGATTCGGCCGCGCGCGGGGGTGCGGGGTCGCTACGTTCGGTTCTGGCGGGGGCACGGTGCGTCCGCGCTTTCGCCGGGACGCTGTCGGTGACGACGGGGCGGTTGATGAGGCCATGAGCGCACGCGAGGATCTTCTGTCGGCTTTGGACCAGGGGCGGATGAGCGACGCCCACGCCTACCTGGCGNNCAAGCCGCTGTGGCGGGACGGGCGCATCACGCGGCCCGGGGGCAGGTCGCGCCAGCACATCCTGCTGGCCAAGGAGACGCTGCGGTCGGCGGCCCGCAACGGGGTGCTGACCGAGGAGGAGGCCGAGAAGGCGATGCGGCCGCTGCGCGGGCCCGGCGAGGGGGACACGGGCGCGCCGGGGTGAGGCGCGGCGCCGCCGGGCGGCGCAGAGCGATGATCTTGGTCACTTTCGGGTGCGGGGTCGGCCGGTGCGGGGCCCCGGTGCGGTGCCGGGGCGGCTGCACGGCGTAGCCTCGGGGGCTGTGACCTCGCACGATGATTCCCCCGAAACGGGGCCGACGACGACCTCTTCCGCTCAGGGCAAGGGCAGGCCGGGCCTGGCGCACACCCCGCCCCCCCGCCATATGGCGATGATCGCCATCGGCGGTTCTGTGGGCGCCGGCCTGTTCATCGGCTCGGGTGCGGTGATCCATGCCGCCGGGCCGGCGGCCGTGGTCTCCTATGCCATCGCCGGTGCGCTGGTGCTGCTGACGCTGCGGGCGCTGGGCGAGATGGTGGTGGCGCGGCCGGCCTCCGGCTCCTTCTCCGACTATGCGCGCCTGGCCCTGGGCCCGCGCGCCGGGTTCGCCATCGGGTGGCTGTACTGGTGGATGTACTCGGTGCTGGTGGCGGCCGAGGCGGTGGCCGGCGCGGCGATGCTCTCGGGGTGGGTGCCCTTGGACGGGTGGCTGCTGTCGCTGCTGCTGCTGGTGGTGATGACGGGGGCCAACCTGATCTCGGTCCGGGTGTTCGGGGAGACCGAGTCGCTGTTCTCGCTGATCAAGGTGGCCACCATCGTGGCGTTCCTGGTGCTGGGCGGCCTGTACGCGCTGGGGCTGTGGCCCGGCGGGGGCGAGGGGGTGACGCTGTCCAACCTGTGGGCGCACGGCGGGTTCGCGCCCAACGGGTGGGCGGCGGTGCTGGCCGCCGTGGTGGTGGTGCTGTTCTCCTTCGGGGGCGTGGAGATCGTGACGATCGCCGCCGGTGAGAGCGACGAGCCCGAGCAGGGGGTGGCGCGGGCCACGACCAACGTGCTGTGGCGGATCGCGCTGTTCTACATCGCCTCGATCCTGGTGGTGGTGGCGGTGGTGCCCTGGGACACCGCCGAGCTGCTCAAGAGCCCCTTCGTGTCGGTGATGGAGACGGTGGGGGTGCCGGCGGCGCCGCTGGTGATGGAGGTGGTGGTGTTCATCGCCGTGCTGAGCGTGCTGAACGCGGCGCTGTACACCTCCTCGCGGATGCTGCACGTGCTGACCCGGCAGGGGGATGCGCCGCGGGGGCTGGCGGCGGTGACCCGGCGGGGTGTTCCGGCGCGGGCGATCCTGCTGGGCACGTGCGTGGGGTACGCCTCGGTGGTGGGCAACTACCTGTGGGGCGATGCGGTGTTCGGGTTCCTGGTGGCCTCGATCGGCGCGATCCTGCTGGTGCTGTTCCTGGTGATCGTGGCCTCGCAGCTGGTGATGGGGGCGCGGATGAGGCGTGAGGAGCCCGAGCGGCTGCGGTTCCGCATGTGGGGCTTCCCGTACCTGTCGTGGGCGGTGCTGGTGGCGCTGGTGGCGGTGCTGGGCGCGATGGCGGTGCTTCCGGACCAGCGCACTCCCCTGCTGGCGACGCTGCTGTCGGTGGCGGTGGTGCTGGTGGCCTATGAGCTGCGG